>JBGAPB010000083.1:0-19271 GCA_044221525.1 Blastocatellia bacterium
CTCAATCCGGCCAATACCAGCCGTTCGACCGCAAGCTGAGCAAAAAAGACGAAGACTGGGTTCGCAAAACTCTCAAATCCATGACGCTGGATGAAAAGATTGGCCAGATGTTCATGGCCGACGCCAACGTAGTTTTCTGGAATCGGGAAAGCGAAGAGTTCAAGAAGCTGCAGCATCAGATCGTAGACAACAAAGTCGGCGGCGTGTTGGTCTTTCGCAGCGAAGTGCTGGCCACCGCGCTTTCAACCAATCGGTGGCAGGAATTGGCCAAAGTTCCGCTGCTGATTTCTTCTGACCTGGAAATGGGAATGGGAATGAGGTTCGATGAAACTCCGTGGTGGGCGCCGAACATGGCCGTGGCTGCAACCGGCGACACAAAGCTCGCGCGGTTGCAGGGCGAAGCGACGGCGCTTCAAGCACGAGCGATGGGCGTCAACTGGCTGTTCGCACCGACTTCGGATGTGAATAACAACCCGGACAATCCGGTTATCAACGTGCGTTCGTTTGGCGAAGACCCGGCCACAGTCGCCGCATTTGCCAAAGCATTCATCGAAGGCGCTCAAGCCGCCGGAGCAATGGCCTGCGCCAAACACTTTCCAGGTCACGGAGACACGGCCACGGATTCGCACATCGGTTTGCCTGTGGTGGATGTCAGCCGAGAACGGTTGCTGAACCTGGAATTGGTTCCCTTTCGCGCAGCAATTGAAGCTCGCGTGGGCGGAATAATGTCGGCTCACATCGCTTTGCCGCAAATTGAAACTGAACTGGCCGCGCCGGTCAGAGTTCTGGACGAACGCGAAGCTGCCGCGACAGAGTTTCGTTCGTTGACTGAATCAAACGCGGCGAGAGTCACTTTGCCAGGAACTCTTTCGCCTAAAGTGTTAACGGGATTGTTGCGCGAAGAATTGAAATTCAACGGAGTCGTTGTCACAGACGCAATGAATATGGCTGGCATTTCGGCTCGATACACGGCGGCCGAAGCTGCCGTCAAAACAATCAAAGCTGGTGTAGACCTGATCGAAAAATCGCCGGACATTGACGCAGCCATTGCCGGAGTCAAAGACGCCGTAGCCAAAGGCGAAATTACCGAAGCCCGCATCAACGCTTCAGTCGAAAGGCTTTTGCGAGCCAAAGTTGCGCTGGGATTGAACCGGCAAAAGCTGATTGATTTGAATCAGGTGGATCGCGTCGTCAATGATCCAAAGTTTCTGGCCGTGGCCGATCAAATCGCCGAACGTTCGCTGACGCTGGCGCGCGATGAACGGAAACTGTTGCCGATACAGCCGAACGCCAAAATCTTCAACTTGACCTTCACTGACGAAGACGACCAGGCGGTCACCAAAACTTTTGTTGAAGAGTTGAAGAAGAAAGGCCGTCTGGCTGAGAGCTTCACGCTGAACACAAAAGCCAGCGAAGCCGAAATCGATCAAGTGCTGGCGAAACTGGATTCGGCAAAATATGACGTGGTCGTTTATTCGGTTGCCGTTCGCGCTCGGAGCGGCAAAGGCAATGTGGCCTTGCCGCCCACCGGCAAACTGCTGGCAAGCGAATTGACCAAACGGCAATTGCCGCTGATGGTCATTTCGTTCGGCAACCCATACATGCTGCTGGCGATTCCTGAAGTTCCGGCATACCTGCTGGCATACAGCCCATTCCCGGTCAGCCAACGAGCCGCCGCAAAAGCATTACTTGGAGAGATCGAAATCAGCGGACGATTGCCTGTCAGCCTACCCGGCCTTTATCTGCGTGGCCGTGGTTTGAAGATTGAGGCTACCCGCTGAGTAAGCCGAGGAAAGTGGAGGTCAATCTTGAAGTCCAAAAATTAACAGACTTTTCGAAAGTTGCCGAGACTTTCCCCGACATACTCAGCCCGAGCGAATGGACTTATCGTCTATTCGGTGCCAACCTTCATCACCCGCTTCTGAAAAAAGTAGAACAGCGCTTTTTCCACTGAATGGAGCCATCCCTTGCTCGGCTGACCAATAGACAGCCTCTGCTCTATTTCCTTTGTTTTATCAGGTAAAACAGAAAGCGGTTGTGCTGCCTGTGCTTCGCTTTCGCTGCCGCATTCGCGCACTTCTGCAACCAAGCGGTAGCCAAATCTGGGTAACGTTTCGATTGAGATATTGCTATCAGGAAATTTGCTGAGGGTTTTTCTCAGAATGTGTACTGTTTGTGTGAGGTTTGAATCTTCAACCACCATGTCCGGCCAGATCGTTTCTATCAATTCTTCTTTTTCAACTGCCCGCCCCTGATGCTTCAGCAGGGTTGTCAGCAAAGAAACCGCCTTGGGCGGCAAAGAAACCAGTTCCCCGTCTCTGGTCAGACGGGACCTTTCAATGTCCAGACGAAATTGGCTGAATTCAAAAATCTGTCGTGTGTGCCTACTCATACCTAACCCCTTAAGCTCATTGAGGAATCCCTTGAGGCAATTATTGAGTTATCAAGTCACTACTTGAGGGATACCTTGAGGGAAAATAAGCGATTAACTCACTTATTGAGTTTTCCCGTGAGGGAAAATGAGCGAAACCTTGAAGACTTGAGTTGGGCAATTACTCTATCTTCAACCCGCATTGATGATCTTTACTTTTGGTTTTTTGGAACTGCTTGGCACCAAGAAGAGACGTGGGGACTCTTCTGATAGTAGTGAACGAGGCGGCGGCAATATAGCAGCGAGGCGAGGTGTCGGCAATAGTTTCTACGCAAAAACTGTCATAAAAAGTAGGACATCGCCTACAAGAGATATAAATTGATACTGGTTGACCTTACAAATGCCTTTTTAACCAGTGGTTGAATTGGGAATCTTATTTAGCTTTGTACCTTCGCTCACCACAGGAAGCGACAAGTACTAACAAAACAAAATGCGAACCGCTCTTCACTAAAACGAAGGAGCGTTGCAACGAGTATCGAGGCCGTCACGCAGGCTGCTTTGATAAACGTCCGGGCGGTAGTGTGCCTGCCGAGTGGCAGAACGCATTAAGGTGCCGGGCAAACCACTAACCTAAACTTCATAAGGAGCATACACAATGAACACGATCAAAAACTTTATCAACGACGAAACCGGTTTGGAACTTTCTGAATATGCCGTGGCCGCGGCGCTGATCGCTCTGGCCGTCATCACCGCTTTCACTGATCTCGGCACCGCTATTGCCACCAAGATCACAGCCTTGAAGACCAGCATCAAGTAATCCAAGAGAGTCAACCGCTTGAACTATTAAATGGCAATGGCGCGCTGAGCACGTGGAAGAACAAAAAATTTCTTTTCATTCGTTACGGCGCGCCAAAGCCGACCTCACGACTTCTTCAATTGGAGAACAGAACAATGAGCACTATCAAAAATTTCTTCCTGGACGAATCTGGTTTGGAACTGTCCGAATATGCCGTGGCTGCGGCGCTGATTGCGCTGGCCGTCATTACGGCTTTCACTGATCTCGGCACGGCCATCGCCACCAAGATTACGGCGTTGAAAGACAGTCTCAAATAATTCCGCAAAATTACAAACTCTAACAACAACGGCGAAGGCGCGCTGAGCAGTGTGAGGAGCACATAACAGCTTCACGTTAGTGTCAGCGCACCTGAGCCTCACCAATAAAATCGGAGTATAGAGTAATGAACACTGTCAAAAGCTTCCTCAAAGATGACTCAGGCTTGGAGCTATCCGAATACGCCGTAGCCGCAGCACTAATTACTTTGGTTATCGTCGCGGCCTTCACTGATCTGGGCACCGCCATCGCCGCCAAGCTGGTTGATCTAAAAGGAAAGGTTAACCCCTAGACTTACACAAAGGCGCTGAATAAGAGAAATCCCCAAATGCTAAACACCCAAATGCTAAACACTATGATCCTTATCCTTATTCTTTTAGTTCCGGTAACAGGGCTGATTACTTATTACGACGTGCGGTTCAGACGAATTCCGAACGCCTTTGTTCTGGCTACATTGGTCAGCGGTTTGATTATCAACGTCACAGACAATGGATGGTCAGGCGCAATCACCAGCTTAAAAGGTGGCGCACTGGCTTTCGTACTGATGCTTTTCCTGCACATTTTCAGCGCCATGGGCGCGGGTGACGTGAAGCTTTTTGGAGCCATCGGTTCGGTTATCGGCGTCGGTTCGGTTTTCCAGACATTTCTGATCGTGCTGATTACCGGAGGCGTTCTGGCCTTAATTGTTTCAATTCGCAATGGGAAGCTACGCGAAACCTGGAACCGCGTATTGCTGATTTTTATCAATCTGTTTTCCGGTTGGCAGCCGCCACGATTTCCTGCTCCGGTTGATCGTCAAGCAACAATTCCTTACGGGGTGGCAATCACCGTCGGAACACTGATTTCGCTGACGATGTTTCGCCATTGAGATGCTCGACGAATTTCATTTTATCGAGGTCCAACCCAGTTGCCCCTTTCAGCAAACCAGCGACAAACTGAAATTTGTCGGACACGGAGCGATTTATGAAGAACAAAGGCTTAATTTTAGTCCTG
Organism: Blastocatellia bacterium; assembly: GCA_044221525.1. GTDB lineage: Bacteria > Acidobacteriota > Blastocatellia > RBC074 > RBC074 > RBC074. The sequence goes on from JBGAPB010000083.1 coordinate 4,476, forward strand.
TCGGGAGCGGTAGTTTTCGGATTGATCGCCGCCGTATCGGTCAGCAAATTCCTGACCGGCGCAAAAGGCAGTCAGAACATGCATACCGTGGTGGTTGCCAAAATTGAAATCCCACATGGAGCCAAGATCAGCGCCGAACAATTAACCACTGTGGAGCTTCCCAGTAATGCGACTCCGGTGGGAACTTTTGACGCTTACGAAAAAGTGGTCGGGCGCATCTCCATCACCAGAATCATGCAGTATGAACCGATCATCGCTACCAGATTGGCTCAGGATGGTTCGTCAGCCGGGCTGTCGGCGCTGATTCCCGAAGGTTACAGAGCAATGACAGTTAAGGTTGATGATGAAGCCGGACTGGCAGGCTTTTTGATGCCAGGAACTCTGGTTGATGTGCTGGCTGTCATTTCGCCGGATCAGGCTCAAGGTCAGAATCCGATTTCCAAGATCGTTCTGCAAAACATCAAGGTGCTGGCCAGCGGAGCAAACATTGATGAACCGAAAGACAAACGCGAAGCCGAAACCGTCAAGACCGTGACTTTGCAGGTGACGCCGCAACAGGCTGAAAAGCTGGTGCTGTCTTCGGCTGAAGGTCGTTTGCGGCTGGCGTTGCGAAACTCCACCGATCAAGGCGACCAGCCGACTCCGGGCGCAAACAAGCGCACCTTACTGACTGGCGAAAGCGCCATGCCGGTTCCCGACCTTACTGTTCCCGTCAGTGAGCGACCTCGCGTTCAACCGATTCGCCGCCCCAAAGCCGCCGCGATGGTCAGCTTAGTTGAAAAGATGAACCCCGCCCCGCCGCCTGCCCCAACGCCTGTGCCCCGCGTAATGGTCGAAGTTTTCGAGGCGGGGAAAAAACGCACAGTCGAATTCCCAAAATAAAGCAATTTACAAAAGAGTGGTGATGCCATGTTTACTCTCAGTCCAATCCTAAAGGCCGCTGGAAAAACTTTGTTGGTGGCTTTATTCGCGCTGACTGCTTTGTTTCAGGAAGCGTGGTCACAGGAAACTTCTGTTCAGGCTTTGTTTGCCAAGGCGACCAAAGAACCGATTGCGATCAATCTGTTGACCGGACAATCCTGTTTGATCCTTTTCGACAAACCATTCGGTCGCCTTTCAGTGTCGAATCCGGAACCAGCCGAAGCAATTCCGGTGGCGGCAAACCAATTGGTCATCAACGGCAAGGTTTTGGGTCGCTCACGGCTGATCGTCTGGTCGAATCAGGACAGCCAGTTTCTATTCTTCGACATTGATGTGCGCGCCAACCTGGAACAAATTGACGCCCAGGTCAGGGCCTTGTTTCCGAAAGAAGATGTGCGGCTGAGCCAGGCCAACGGCGCGGTGGTCATTTCAGGCAAGGTTTCCGCTGACATCGCCAAGCAGGTCGAAAACGTAGTCCAGGCCGGTGGTTTCAAAACCGTCAACCTGTTTGAGCTTCCTGTCCAAAACGTCTCGCAAATTCAGTTGCAGGTGAAAGTTGCCGAAGTCAGTCGCAACAAACTGATGGAACTGGCTGCCAGTCCTGTGGTTCAGACTCGGCCAGGGGAAGGCGCTTACACCAACACGGGGCTTGGCCCCTGGGCGTTGAACAAGGTCGAAGAGGGCAGCGTGTTCGGAGCTGTTTCCAGCACATTGAATGTTTTCCTGATGAGCAACAACGCCTTTATGTTCATTCGCGCCTTGCAAAACCAGGGAGCTTTGCGAGGTTTGGCCGAACCTAACCTGATAGCAATGAACGGCCAGCAAGCCAGTTTTCTGGCCGGCGGCGAAATTCCAATTCCCATTGTGCAGGGTGGAACCAGCCAGGCCACAGTCACCATTCTGTTCAAAGAATACGGCGTTCGCCTGAACTTCAAACCTACGATCATTGACGAACAACACATAAGGCTGGAACTGGAACCCGAAGTTTCGACGCTGGATTACAGCAACGCCATACGGCTTGGCGGTTTTCTGATTCCGGCGCTCAGAGTTCGTCGCGCCAAAACCGGAGTCGAGTTGCAGGACGGCCAGTCTTTCGGCATCGCCGGATTGTTGGATAACAACGAACTGAAATCGCTGTCGAAGATTCCTTTGATCGGAGACGTGCCGATTCTGGGCAACCTGTTCAAATCAAAGTCTTTCCAGCGCAACGAAACCGAACTGGTTTTCATCGTCACCGCCAAAATGGTTCAGCCGTTGAACCCGGATTCACTCCCGCAAATGCGCGGAATTGATGGACTGAAAGGTGATTCACCGCTTGGCGTGGATTTGTCGGGTCAGGCAGCCAGCTCAGTCAATTCAAAGAAAGCTGAGCAACATGAAGTCAAAGCCCTTCCGGCTTTTGAGCAAACCGACAGCAAAACCGTCCCTGCTGAAGATTCGCCGACTCAGACCACTGAACCTCTTAAATCACTTCCACCTATGCCCGTGCTGCCAACTGCACCGGCGGGGGTCAAGGCTTTGGTGTGGAGAATTTGGCTGCCCGGTTCGCCAATCCTGACAGCCCAGAGGTCAAACTGACATGAACAAACGAATCCAAAACCGAAAACAACGCGGCGAACGCGGTTCAATCCTGGGCGTGGCAACGATTGGCATGCTGGCGTTTCTGTTGGCTGTCGGGCTTTGCGTGGACATCAGCCATCTTTACCTTATTAGTTCCGAGTTACAGAACGCGGCTGATGCGGCGGCTCTGGCCGGAGCGTCGGCAATCAATTCCAGCGCAGCCGGAATCGAAGACGCCACCGACCGCGCCGTGGCTGCAATGAACAATTACGAGTTCAACGGCACAGGAGTCACAATCGCGCGCAGCAACGTCCGTTTCGCCGTCAACCTGTCGGCCTTTGACGGCGGCGGAACCGGTATGAGCGAAGCCGATGCCATCGCCAACCCAACCAACATTCGTTTCATTCAGGTTACGGTTCCACCCAAAACCATCAACATCTTTTTCGCGGGCATGGCGATGGGCGGCAGCACATTCGACATGTCGCGCAAAGCCGTCGCCGGTCAATCTGTTGCCATCAATTCATATTGCGGCATTGCTCCGCTTTCGGTTGTTCAGGATGACGTGTCAGGTGCTCCGTTGAATCCTGAGCCAGGTTGCCCAAATCAAACGACCTTTACCGAAGGCTGCACTTACACAATTCGTCTGCCTTCAGGAGGAGGAAACGGCAATGGAAATGGCAATGGAAACGGAAACGGGAACAACAGTGGTGGCAGCGTGTCTGCCGGTAATTATCTGATTCTGGCAATTGGTGGCGACACCGGAGGCGCAGATGTCAGACAGCGATTGTCGTTAATCAGCGGCAGTTGTTACAGCATAGGCCAATGCGTTTCGACGGAACCCGGTATGACCGCAGGGCCGGTGAAGCAAGGCATCAATACGCGCTTTGACGATTATCAGGGTGGAGGAACCGATCCGGCGACGGCTCCGCCCGACACGAACATAAAGGCCAATATCACTTATACCCAATACATGAGCCAACTTGGCGCAAACACGGTCGCGCCATCCCATACCGGAATACCCAATCGGCGAGTGCTGTTGATACCAATCATCAACCTCAGCCAATACGACCAGGGGCGCAATGAAGTCTGCGTAGGCAAAATCGGAGCATTTTTTCTGAAAGACCCGGTTGCAAATGGCAATGGCGGAGACATACGCGCGGAATATGTGGGCAGCAGAATCACGCTAGGTGACGGCGGTTACAACCCCGGCGGCGCCCCCGGCAATCCGCAGTTGACTGTGGCCGTGCTTTATAGATGAGGAATCTGTCGTGTTTGAATCAAAAACCAAAATCAGACCTGGCAGACATAAAAGCCGCTCAACTGATCGCGGCACGCAATTGGTTGAATTGGCGATAGTGTTGCCGATCTTTTTGATGTTGTTGGCGGCAACGGCGGAATTCGGCAATTACTTTTACACTTACGTCACGCTGACCAGGGCGACCCGCGTTGCCGCCCGACACTTAAGCGCGCGCGCTTTCACCGACACCGAGAAAACAGTCGCAAAGAATCTGGCGGTTTGCGGCAGCACTTCCAGTTGTCCGTCCGGTTCTGCAATTTTGACTGGGCTGACAACCAGCAACGTCCAAATCACAAACACCGGCAACAACACCCTGCCGACGACGGTGACTGTGCAAATTATCAATTACACATATACGCCTGTCTTCGACCTGAGCAGATTTGTGGGCGGAGCAACCTGGAGCAATGTCGCCGCAGCACCCAGCACGACCATGCGCTACATGCTGTGGAGATGAATCTTTGCTGACAAAGGAAAAGCAGATGAATTTCAGAAGACGGACAAATTCAAATCAGCGCGGAGCCACCTTGGTCGAAATGGCCATCGCTGGCAGCGTTTTTTTGACGGTTGTATTCGCCTTGCTGGAATTCAGCCGGTTGCTTTGGACGCACAATGCGCTGGCCGATGCCGCCAGACAAGGCGCTCGTTATGCCGCCATCAGCACTCAAAATACCGCCAACGTGCAGAACATGGTTGTTTACGGCGTGACGAATCCGGCGGGAGGCGCAACGCCGGTTGTTTACGGTCTGACGACCGGCCAGGTCACCGTCACTTACTCAGGTTTCGGAGTCAAACAAGGCTCTGTCACGGTTCGCATCACAGGTTACCAATTCAGTTTCATCGTGCCGATTATCGGAACTACGATAACTTTGCCCGATTACAAAGCCACATTGACAGGAGAAAGCGCCGGTTATGTGCCGCCGACGATTTAACCAATAGCCATGAAAAGACAGATCACAGCAGTAATTTTTTCCTCCGGCCCTGAAAGCGAAACCGAGTTGCGCAATGCGCTGAAACACGATCAGCGCGTTCGAGTGGTCGCGTGCAGCGATCAAATGGAACAGGCTTATGCCGAAGTGGTTCATTGGCATCCGTCAGCCGTGATTATTGCCCTGAATGGAAAACCGGAAACCGGCTGGATGTTGTGCAGGCAGATCAATGCAGTTTGCCCTGAAACCGTAGTCATTTGCGCTTCGCGCGATTCTTCGCCCGACGTGATTCTGGAAAGTTTGCGCGCCGGTTCGGGTGAATTCCTGCGGCTGCCTGTCATCACCGAAGAGTTGTTTAAGGTGTTCGACCGTGTCACCGAACTCAACGCCGGTTCGGCTCAAAGTGTCAAAAAACAAGGCCGGATCGTTTCCGTCTTTTCCAACAAAGGCGGTTGCGGAACTTCGTTCATCGCCGCCAACCTGGCGGTCACACTTGGCGCGCCCACACTTTTGATTGACCTGAATCTGCATTCCGGTTGTCAGGATTTGATGTTCGGCATCAAGCCAAAGTATTCGGTCGTTGATCTGGCGGAAAACCGCGAACGTCTGGACGACCAACTGTTGAACAGTTACCTGGTTCAGTATTCGCCCAACCTGTCTTTGCTGGCGGCTCCGCGCGACATTGAAGAAGCTGACAGATTACACCCCGAACCTTTGATGGATGTTATTAGCGCGCTGCGCTCCAAGTTCGAATATCTGGTGATTGACCTGCCCCACACTTTCGACCCATTGACCATCGGCGCTCTGGATTTCGCCGACGACGTTTTACTGGTGCTGACGTTGGATATTCTGGCGTCCAGGGCGGCCCAGCGCGCCCTGACGATTTTTTACCGGCTGGGTTATTCGCGCCAGAAAGTCCGCTTGATCCTGAACCGCTGGAGCAAGCAAAGCGACCTGGAACTGGGGCACGTTGAGCGCTTTTTGGGCGAACGCATCGCCTGTTTTGTTTCTGAAGACGCCCGCTCAGTGATTCAGTCAATCAATTACGGCCAACCGTTGGCGACGACAGAATCCACAACTCCGATTGCAACTGAGTTCAAAAAGCTGGCGGCAATTTGCGGCGCGACTTCGGAAAAAGCCGTTCCCGCTCCGCGTAAAACTCTGCTGGGTTCCATCTTCAAGCGACAGACCGGAACTTTGGAATCGGCAAACGACGCAGTGCAGGCAGACCGTGTGATTCGGAACCAGGAACGATAGCGAGACTTCGACATGAACCTGAGTCAAAGATTAACCAAAGACCCGATGCTGAACGGCGCTCAGCGCGTAATCGCTGATTCCGGCGCGCTGAACGGTCAGAATTACCTTCCTGAAATGAAGGCGCGATTGCATCGCATGCTGATTGACCGCATGGATTTGACCAAGCTCAATCTGTTGACTCCCCAGCAAACCCAGGCCGAGGTCGCGCGACTGGCCAAAGAACTGCTGGCGACGGAAGAAACTCCATTGTCGAACGCCGAGCGTGAAAGATTGGTTGAAGAAGTCCGTCACGAATTGTTCGGGCTGGGGCCGCTGGAACCTTTGCTGGCCGATCCGACGATTTCCGACATTCTGGTCAATTCGCCGTACAAGATTTACATCGAACGCGGAGGCAAGTTGGAACGTGTCGGCATCACGTTCAACGACAATGATCACGTCATGCGAGTCATTGAGCGAATCGTTTCCACCATAGGCAGGCGCATAGACGAATCTTCGCCAATGGTTGACGCCCGATTGCCCGACGGTTCGCGCGTCAACGCGGTGATTCCTCCGGTTTCACTGGACGGCCCGGCGCTTTCCATTCGCCGGTTCGGAGCCGAACCGCTGCGTATGCACAAATTGATCGGGATTGGAGCGTTGACTCCGGCAATGGCTGAAATGCTCAGCCTGTGCGTTCGGGCGCGAATGAACATTCTGATTTCCGGCGGAACCGGCGCGGGCAAAACAACCATGCTCAACGCGCTGTCGGCTTTCATCCCGGAAGACGAACGCATCATCACCATCGAAGATTCCGCCGAACTGCTGCTGCAACAACCTCACGTGCTGAGGATGGAAACCCGCCCTCGCAACATCGAAGGCAAAGGCGAAATCACCCAACGCGATCTGGTTAAAAACGCGCTCCGTATGCGTCCTGACCGAATCGTCGTCGGCGAAGTTCGCGGCGAAGAGGCGATTGACATGCTTCAAGCCATGAACACCGGCCACGACGGCAGTTTGACAACCATTCACGCCAACACGGCGCGCGATGCCCTGACGCGCATTTCAACGATGATCCAGATGGCGGGAATGCGATTGACCGCCGGAGCCATCAATCAACAAATCGCTTCGGCAGTCCACTTGGTGATTCAGGTTGCCAGAATGAGCGATGGCACGCGCCGCATCACTTCAATTTGCGAACTCAATGGAATTAAACGCAAAGAATTGGCTTTGCAGGAAATCGTCAGTTACGAACGGCTGGGTATTGATGCCGACGGACGTGTCATTGGTCGTTTTCGCACAACAACCAACCAGCCAAAACTGGCGGAACGCCTGGAAGTTTGCGGATTAAAACTCCCGGCGTCGTTATTTGAAAGCTTATCTCAGGAGGTAACCGAACAATGATCGCGCTGGCAATTTTGATTTTGTACGTCTCCGCTCTGACGTACTTACTGACCGCTTTTGTCATTCACATCCTGTTCGACCAAAGGTAAAAATTATGGTTTCGTTTTATGTCTTCCTGACATGTCTTTTGGCAACTTACGGCGTTTATTTGGTGGCGACTCGCAAGACAGCAGCACAACGGCTTCAAATGCGACAGCGCCTGGCCGAAGTTCTGGTTTATTCATCCGGCGCTCAAGAGGCTGAATTCAAGCTGGCTCGCGAGGAGCTGATGAGCGAAATCCCTGTCTTTAACCGCTGGCTGGTCAAAGCCCAGGCCGCGACTCAGCTCAAGCGGATAATTGACCAGGCGGATTTGCAGTTGACCGTCATGCGACTGTTTATGTTTTCAGTGATGGCCGGATTGCTGGCCGTGATTGCGATTTCCAGCGTAGTCGTGAACTTGCTGATAATCGCCGCCACCGGATTAGTGGCGGCGACCATTCCATTCCTGCATGTTCTGTGGAAACGCCAACAACGGCTGGATAAATTTCTGGCTATTCTGCCGGAAGCCTTGGATTTGATGGGACGCGCCCTGACCGCCGGACACGCTTTTACCGAAGCATTGAACGTCGTAGCCAGCGAAATGCCAGACCCAATTGCCTCGGAATTTAAGCAAACTTACGACGAGCAAAATCTGGGGCTGTCATTCAAACTGGCGCTAAACAATTTGACCGAACGAATTCCACTGGTGGACATGCAACTATGCATGACCGCCATCATGATTCAGCGTGAAACCGGCGGAAACCTGGCGGAAATTCTGGAAAAAGTTGCCTCAACCATCCGCGAACGGTTTCGCATTATGGAAGACCTGAATACCCTGACTACGCAATCCCGTATTTCTGCTTATGTGTTGTGCGCGGTTCCGGCCTTCATCACCATTGCGGCAACCATCATCAGCCCCGATTACATGAGCATTCTTTGGGACGACCCGCGAGGACATAACCTGATCGCACTGGCTGTCGGCATGCAATTGTGCGGCATCCTGATGGTTCGCAAAATTCTGCAAATCAAAATCTGAGTTTAGAGCGGCAGCTTTAGCTGGCAACAAAGACTGTAAACGATCCGCTTTCGCCTAAAGGCAACACTCTAAAAGCATAAGCAAGGAACAGAACATGCCTGACATCATTTCAATTTCCGTTTTTGGCTTCACGGTTTTTTGCGCCGTTGGCTTGTACTGGTTGCTGACCAGCAAATCGAACACCGCCAATCAACGTTTGAACGATTTGCGCAAAGACCTTTCGGCGGATTCGCCTGAAATCAAGGAGTCGGCAACAGAAAGAATCGTTCAGCGCGTCGCAGAACCTGTAAGCCGGATTGCTCCCCCCTCAGCGGCAGAAGCGCAAAAACTGCAAAAGAAACTTATGCATGCGGGGTTTCGCTCGCCCAATGCGCCAATTATTTATCGTGCAATTCAATTGGTCTGTCTGGTCAGCATACCGTCAATCACTGTTTTCGTTCTTTTGGCGATGGGACGCTCGCTGTCCAGTTCGATAGCCATCATTTCGATAAGCGTCGGCGTTGGTTATCTGCTGCCTCGCAGCAGTCTGGATCATTTGACCAAAAGCCGGCAGCAACGGCTGCGCTGGGGATTGGCGGATGCGCTTGATCTGTTGGTGATTTCAGTCGAAGCCGGATTGGGAGTAAATGCCGCAATGGTGCGCGTCAGCAACGAAATGCGGCGCGTGCATCCCGAAATCAGCGAAGAGTTTGAAATGGTCAATCTGGAAATCCGCGTTGGCCGTGAAAGAGAACATGCTCTGCGCAATCTGGCCGAACGAACCGGAGTCGAAGATTTACGCGGGTTGTGCGCGATGCTGATTCAAGCCGACCGTTTTGGAACTTCCATCGCTCGCGCCATTCGCAATTACTCCGAATCGCTGAGAACCAAGCGGCGACAACGAGCCGAACAAGCCGCGCAAAAGGCCGCCATCAAATTGCTGTTCCCTCTGGCGATTTTCCTCTTCCCGACACTTTTCATCGCTTTGATCGGCCCCGCAATGTTGCAGTTAATGGATAACTTCTTCAAAAAGTAATCGCTCAGGGAACCCGTAATGTTTACCAGTCAATCACGCACTTTTCAGGAAAAGGGATTGGGCGCTCTGTTTGCCGCCACGTTGTTGCTAAACGCGCTGTTGCTGTTTTTGGTTCAACCGATGATCGCCAGAATGCTGTTGCCATACCTGGGCGGAGCGCCGTCGGTCTGGAACACCTGCATGGTTTTCTTTCAGACATTGCTGCTGGCCGGTTACGCTTACTCGCATTTCATCACCCAACGACTTGGAGTCAAAGCTCAAACAGCTCTGCATCTGAGCCTGCTGGCGCTGGCGGCGGCAGTTCTGCCGCTGGAAATTTCTGAAGCTTCGGTTCAATCGCTGACCGGGCAAACGGCGCCGGTTCTCTGGTTGCTGAAATCATTGATGCTGATGGTGGGCTTGCCGTTCCTGATGCTTTCGACCGGCGGGCCATTGTTGCAACAGTGGTTTTCCAAAACCGGGCACAGCGCCGCCAAAGACCCGTACTTCCTTTACAGCGCCAGCAACCTGGGCAGCCTGGCCGCTTTGTTGGGTTACCCGCTGCTGGTCGAACCCAATTTACATTTGAGTCAACAAAGCTGGTTGTTGACCCTTGGTTATGCGGTCTTGATCGCGTTGATAATGCTGTGCGCAGCCGCACGATGGAAATCGGCGGCATCGTCTGACAAAGAACCTGCACCGCAATTGGAAACCGGCCAGGTTGATAAGGCAGTTGCACTCAACTGGAAGCGAAGATTTCGCTGGGTGCTGCTGGCTTTTGTCCCTTCCAGCTTAATGCTCGGTGCCACGACTTACCTTTCGACAGACATTTCGCCAATCCCGCTGTTGTGGGTGATGCCACTGTCACTTTACCTGCTGACGTTCATTCTGGCGTTCGCGCGCAAGCCACTGATTCCACTCAGCCCGCTGGTCAAATGGATGCCGTTGCTGGCTTTGGTGGTGGTGTTGCTGATTTTGACTCATTGGCCGTTGCCTACCTGGGCTTCGGTTTTCTTGCACCTGTTGTTTTTCTTTGTGGCTGCATTTGTTTGTCACAGCCAGTTGGCCAACGACCGTCCGCCAACATCGCGTCTGACTGAGTTTTATCTGTGGTTGTCGGTCGGGGGCATGTTGGGCGGAATCTTCAACAGCCTGTTTTCACCTGTTGTTTTCAAAACGGTTGCCGAATACCCAATTGCCATCGTTCTGGCTTTGTTGCTGAGACCGAAGCTGGCAACGGGGACGGACAATGCTCGCGCACGCTATCTGGACTTTGCTTTGCCGGCAGTCGTCGGAATCCTGACAATCGCATTCACGTTCTTGCCGCAAAATTGGGGCGGCAACCAGGTCAATTCTCTTGCCTCTTCGTTGTGCCTGTCTTCGGCCATTGGCTACACATTCAGCCGTCGCCCGCTGCGCTTCGCCCTCGCCATGGGAGCCATCATACTGGGCAGCGGATTTACCTCGCAGTTTCATTATGGAAAGACGCTGAGCCTGGAACGGAATTTTTTCGGCGTACTGAGAGTAACCAGCAGCGACGACGGCCAACTAAAACAGTTTTATCACGGCAACACCAAACACGGTCGCCAATACATTGACCCGGCGCGACATTGCGAACCGCTGTCTTATTACCACCGCCGAGGCCCGCTGGGTCAGGCGCTGGAAACTTTTTCATCGCTCAAAACTTTGTCAAACGTAGCCGTGGTCGGCCTGGGAACCGGAGCAATGGCCTGTTATGCGCAAGCTGGACAGGATTGGACTTTTTACGAAATTGATCCGGCTGTGCTGGCCATGGCGCAAAACGAAAAGTTTTTCAGTTACCTGAACTGCGCCGGTTCACCTGTAAAAACCATTTTGGGAGATGCACGTTTGCAATTGCGAAATGCGCCGGACGGTCATTACGACTTGATAGTGCTGGACGCTTTCAGTTCCGACGCCATCCCTACGCATCTGCTGACCAAAGAAGCGATGGAGCTTTATATGTCGAAACTTGCGCCAGATGGCAGATTGTTATTCCACGTTTCAAACAGGTATCTGGATTTGCGGCCAGTGATTGCCAACCTTGCCGCCGAATCAAACCTGGCGTGTTTCGGCGTCATCTACGAAAACCTGCAAACGCAGCGCGCGGAAGGCGGCGACGGTCTTGACCCATCATTATGGGTTGCAGTTGCGCGCCACGCTGAAGACCTGGGAACTTTGATCGGTAATCCCGGATGGCAAAAACTGGAAGGCCGCCCGCAAGCCAAAATCTGGACGGACGATTACTCCAACGTGCTCGGCGCTATGAAATGGAAATAACCCCAACTGATCACAGCCCAAGCTGCTGGCTGCTGAGGTAATAATACAGCCCTTGTCGCGCCATCAATTCATCGTGAGTTCCCTGTTCCACCAGCTTTCCTTTTTCGATGACCAAAATCAGGTCGGCGTCGCGTATGGTGCTCAAACGATGAGCGATGACGAATGAGGTACGGCCTTTGAACAACTGAGCCATGTTGTCTTTGACGGCTTTCTCCGATTCGGTGTCCAGCGCCGAATCAAAGAAAATAGCTCCGCCAGCCGGTTCCAACCTCCCAGCCAGACATTTGACCAAAGTCGTTTTGCCCGGAATCACCTCATTCATCGCTCTACAAGTTTGGCGAATTGCCGCTCATTCCCGCCTCAAGTAGAATCGTTGCGACGTCCACCACAAACCAATTTTCAATCCGAAGGAGAAACAACCACCCGATGAAAGCCTGGCGAGTCCACGAATGGTGCGAACCCGAACAAATGTCGTTTGAAGACATTCCAACTCCAGAACCCGGCAAAGGCGAAATCAGAATCCGCAATCACGCCGCTGCCCTGAACTTTTTTGACATTCTGATGGTTCAGGGAAAATACCAAACCAAACCTCCTCGCCCGTTCACGCCCGGTTCGGAAGTCGCCGGAACCGTTGAAGCCGTCGGCGAGGGCGTGACTCAATTCGACATCGGCGACAGAGTTCAGGCGATGGCCACCAGCGGAGGTTACGCCGAATGCTCAATCGCTCCGGCGGCAAAGACCTTTCGCATTCCTGACGCCATGAGTTTTGAAGAAGCTGCCTCCATGATCGTCATTTACCAGACTTCGTATTTCGCCTTGACGCATCGGACTAAGATCAATCCAGGCGAATGGTTGCTGGTTCATGCGGCTGCGGGCGGCGTGGGGTTATCGGCGACGCAAATCGGCAAGGCTCTGGGAGCGCGAGTCATCGCCACAGCAGGTAGCGAAGAAAAGCTGCAATTCTGTTTGTCGCAGGGAGCCGAACACGCGCTGAATTATCGCGATGCTTCATGGGTGGATGCCGTCAAGAAAATCACAGGGCGTGGAGCCGACATAGTTTATGATCCTGTCGGCGGAGAAATTTTTGATCTTTCAACCAAGTGCATCGCTCCCGAAGGCCGGTTGCTGGTGATAGGTTTTGCCGGAGGCACAATTCCTTCCATTGCGGCCAATCGCATTCTGCTGAAAAACATGTCGGTGACGGGCGTTTACTGGGGAGGTTACTTGGAACATCACCCGGAATATATGGCCGAAGCCGAAGCCGCGCTTTTCAAAATGTACGAAGCCGGTCAGATCAAACCGATTGTTTCTGAAAGCTTTGCGCTGGCTGATGCGGTGGCGGCGTTAAATGCTTTGGCAACGCGAAAGACCGTGGCCAAAGTCGTTCTAACAATGTAACTCCCCTGTCATATCAACCGTCGAGCCTCCCACTCGACTTACAAACAAGGAGGGTTTTATGAATTCAAAAACTGGAAGAATTTTTCTGTTCGCGGTGTTCAGCGCAAGCTTGCTGTTGGCACAAACCGGCTGTTCTTCGCAAAATGCGACTTCGCCAAATAACGTTTCTACGGCTGGCAGTCCTACGCCTGATGCGTCGGCTTCGCCCGGCATGCCAGCGGACGGTTCGGCTCCTACCGGTTCTGCCGCGACAAATCCGAATGGCAACCCGTCAAACCCCGGAATGACTTCGTCAAGCACCGGAGCTTCAAATATCAATTCGTCGTCCGGTTCGTCTTCCAGCGGAGCCGCAGCCCCGCCGCCTGCTCCGCCGCGAGTTTTCACACTTGCCGCTGGAACTCCGATTTCGGTTTGGACGACTTCGACAATTTCGACGAAAACAGCCAAAGCCGGAGACAGCTTCACAGGCACGCTTGGACAGCCGATTGTTGACGGTGACTGGGTCGTGGCCAAAAAAGGCGCAACCGTTTCCGGCACAGTCGTTGACGCCGATCAGGGAGGTCGGGTCAAAGGCGTGGCTTCGCTGACTCTGCAAGTGAACCGGTTGACGCTGGCTGATGGCAGCACGATTGATTTGCCAACCAGCAAGATCACTCGGCAGGCCAAATCCACGAAGAAGAAAGATGCGGTTAAAGTCGGCGTCGGAGCCGGAATAGGCGCGGCCATCGGAGCAATCGCCGGAGGCGGCAAAGGCGCGGCCATCGGAGCCGGGGCTGGCGCGGGCGCTGGTGGCGGTTACGTGCTGGCAACCAAAGGCGATCCGGCGGTCATTGGCAGCGAATCGCAACTGACTTTCCGCACGACTTCGCCGGTCAAAATCACTAAACGATAAACATTTTGGAGTGCTGCGACCTGTCGCAGCTTTTGCTTTTGTTTCAGTCAGTCACCGAGTCAACCATAGTTTTTCGGTTATGAAATGAAAGCTGCGTCGAGCCGCAGCGCTCCAAAAGCTGAATCTCATCTTGAGCAAAATCAAAAAACTCATTGCCCTGCTCTGCTTGCTTTCGCTGACGCCGTTCGGCACATCAGCGCAAACTCAAACTTCATTGCAACAACCACGACCACTGAAGATCGGCCTTGTCCTGAGCGGCGGAGGCGCGCGCGGCGTGGCTCACATCGGTGTGTTGGAATGGTTCGAGCAGAATCACATCCCAGTTCACTTCGTCGCCGGAACCAGCATGGGCGGACTGGTTGGCGCGTTTTATTCAATGGGAGCTTCGCCCGCTGAAATGCGCCAACTGATCAAGGATCAGAACTGGACAGAACTGCTGAGCAGTGGGCCGAGTTTTGAAAAACTGTCCTTCCGCCGCAAACAGGACAAACGCGATTATCAAAGTGGTTTGGAAATTGGTTTGCGAAAAGGCGTCAGCTTGCCGTTGGGCATCAGTTCAGCGCATTACATCGGCTTGTTGATTGACCGGCTGGCGCTGCCTTATCACGATTTGAAAAGTTTCGACGATTTGCCGATTCCCTTTCGCTGCGTAGCGACTGATTTTTTGGCCGCCAAACCGGTTGTCATGAAAGACGGTTCATTGGCTTCGGCGATGCGCGCGACGATGTCCATCCCTGGAGTCTTTCCTCCGGTTGAACGCGACGGCAAAGTGCTGGTGGACGGGGGTTTGGTCAACAACATCCCGACAGATGTCAT
>JBGAPB010000084.1:0-19087 GCA_044221525.1 Blastocatellia bacterium
GTCGTTGCTGAGCGTGATTCGTTGGTGGCAATGTTTCTGGCGGAAACAGCCGCGTTGGCGACCACCGCTCCTTGCTGATCCATCACGACTCCGGAGATCGCTCCGGCTGTGGATTGCGCATTGACCTGCCACGCGACGCTCATCAACATCACTAATGCGGCTATCATCAATAATTTAAAAGTGTTTTTCATTGGTTTATCCTTCTGTTAATCCGAATTTTCGGGTCGTACATTTGAAATTCGATCTTGGGTGAACCCGGAACCGATTTCTTCTAAACCGGAATTTTGATCACATATTTTTTAGGAAAATAGAGAGGTGGCAGCAGCAAATTATGTTCCTACAAAATTAAATTGCCTGCCTCCAGGCTAAAGCAAATCATTTTGAAGTTTAGATTTCGTGGTGAAAAAACGACCGAAATGCTCCTGTGCGAAAATTTGGACACGTCGTACAAATTTTCATATTTCAGGCTGCATCTGGAACCTCGATTTAGCCAAGGCCAAGGCAGAGCTTATTAACAATCAGGCAGGCCCCTGGTTAGGCAGCCTGCAAAGACAGTCTGAAACCTACGATTTTGTCCCGCTGTACAAGCTGTCAAACCACACGGTAATATCACCAGCCTGAGTTAACTTGAGTTTATGAAGATTACGAACCTGTTTTCCTGACTTTACTATTATGGCTATTGTCACTGGTCGGCTCAGTCCGCTGACGGCCGAATTATCCGAACAATTGCGGGCACATTTACGGCGAATGCTGGTTCGCCTGGATGAGCTTCGCGCCCTGGCTTCCAGTCCTAATACCTGGGTTCCGCCGGTTGATGTTTGCGAAACCGAAGACGCAGTGTCGGTAAACGTCGAACTGCCCGGAGTGGCGATTGACCAGATTCGCGTCAAAATTGTTGATAACGTTTTGAAGGTTGAAGGGCAAAAAGAACGTGCAAACCCAACTGCAAAGTTGCTGTCTGAAGCTGAACGCCCAATGCGCTTTATTTGTCTGGAACGCAGCTATGGCAATTTTGCATTTAATCTGTCTCTCAAGTGGCAAATAGAGCCTGATCAGGTGACGGCCAAGATGTTTGAAGGCGTGCTGCAAATTCATTTGCCGAAAACGAAAACTTGCGGGAAAGAAATTACAATTCCAATTACTGAATGAACCGGCAGTTCAAAGCACACGAATTTTTTATTTAAGGTGTTCTGCGAACCGCAAACTGCTAAGCAATTATGTCTACAACTGCTGAACAAGACGATAAATTACAAACCGTTACTCCTGACTCGATTGAAGAACAATTGAAAGTGCCGGATTCGCTCCCGGTATTGCCATTGCGCGACATAGTAATTTTTCCATTTATGATCGTGCCGCTGTTTGTCAGTCGCGAACGTTCGATCAGGGCGGTGGATCAGGCATTGGCCGAAAATCGCATGATTATGCTGGCTGCGCAGAAAGACCCGGACAACGAAGAGCCAAAACCCGGCGAGCTTTACGATGTTGGAACAGTGGCGATCATCATGCGAATGCTTAAACTGCCTGATGGCCGCATACGCATTCTGGTGCAGGGCATTGCACGTGCAAAGATAAATTACCTGGATGATGCTGTGGGCTTTTTGCACGCCCGTATAGAAGAGTTAAAAGAGATTGCGCCTGAACAGACTTTGGAACTGGAAGCCCTGACGCGCAACGTCCGCGGTTCTCTGGATAAAGCCGTAGGGCTTGGCAAAAATGTGTCGCCGGAAGTGATGGCCATTGTCACAACCGTCGAGGAGCCTGCGCGCTTGGCCGACCTGGCAGCTTCGAACCTGGAACTGAAAGTCGAAGATGCCCAGTCTGTTTTGGAAACGGTGGAAATCATCCCTCGACTGCACCGTGTCAACGAACTGCTCAACAAAGAGATTGAAGTTCTGACCGTTCAGCAGGAAATCAACTCTCAGGCCAAAAACGAAATTGACCGTTCTCAGCGCGAGTTTTATCTGCGCCAGCAATTGAAAGCCATTCAAACCGAACTGGGCGAAGGTAACGAACTGACCGAAGACATTGCCCAGTACCGCGAAAAAATGGGCAAATGCAAAATGCCCAAAGCTGTCGAAGAAGAGGTTGAGCGCCAGTTGAAAAAGCTGGAACGTATGCATCCCGACGCGGCTGAAACCGGCACGCTGCGAAACTGGCTGGACATTATGGTCGCCCTGCCGTGGTCAAAATCGTCCAAGGAAAACCTTGATCTGAAAAAAGCCGAAGACATTCTGAATGAAGACCATTACGGCCTGGAAAAAGTCAAAGAGCGAATCATTGAAGCTTTGGCTGTTCGCAAGATCAAAGAAAAACCGAAAGGATCCATACTTTGTCTGGTTGGCCCTCCAGGCGTTGGCAAAACGTCACTCGGTCGTTCGGTTGCCAAAGCGCTGAATCGCAAATTCGTGCGACTGAGCTTGGGAGGGGTTCACGATGAAGCGGAAATTCGTGGTCATCGCCGAACTTACGTTGGAGCCATGCCTGGTCGAATCATTCAATCTGTCCAGCAGGCGGGGACAAACAATCCGCTGATAATGCTGGACGAAATTGATAAAGTGAACTCGGATTTTCGCGGCGACCCGTCGTCAGCCTTGCTGGAAGTGTTAGACCCGGAACAGAACAACAGCTTCCGCGACAATTACCTGAACGTGCCGTTTGATCTGTCGAACGTTATGTTTATGACGACGGCGAACGTCATGGACACTATCCAGCCCGCATTGCGCGACCGCATGGAAGTCATCCGGTTGTCTGGTTACACCGAAGAAGAAAAGCTGCAAATCATCCTCCGCCATTTGTTGCCAAAACAGATGGAAGAAAACGGCATCAAGCCGGAGAACCTGGAAATTAACGAACAGGCCTTGCGCGACGCGATTGCCAAATACACGCGCGAATCCGGGCTACGTCAGTTGGAGCGCGAAATCGGAAAGATTTGTCGCAAAATCGCCAGGCGCGTGGCCGAAGGCAACAAAGAGTTGGTCAAAGTCACACCGGAAAACCTGAACGATTTTCTGGGCGTGGCCAAAATCGAACTTGACGAAATGTTGAAACACGATCAAATCGGCGTGGCCACTGGGTTGGCCGTGACGGCGACGGGTGGAGACATTCTGTTCATCGAAGCTCTGGCAATGCGAGGTAAAGGCTTATTGCAACTGACCGGACAGCTTGGCGAAGTTATGCGCGAATCGGCTCACGCAGCTTACTCATTTGCTAAATCGCGGGCGAAGGAGCTGGGCATCGAAGAAGACGCTTTCAATAAAACCGACATACACCTGCACATTCCCGAAGGTGCGATTCCGAAAGACGGCCCTTCGGCGGGAATCACAATGGCCACGGCTCTGGTTTCGGTTCTGTCCAGACGCCCGATTAACAAGCAAATAGCCATGACAGGCGAAATCACTTTGCGGGGTAATGTGCTGGCCATCGGTGGTGTGAAGGAAAAAGTGCTGGCGGCTCACCGCGCGCAAATCAAAAAAGTCATCCTGCCAGCTCAAAACAAAAAAGACATGGAAGACGTGCCCGAAGAGCCGAAGCGCGATATGAAATTCGTCTTTGTCGAAAACGTCCTGCAAGTCTTCGACGAAGCTCTGCTGCCAGCGACTGAAAAAAGAAAAGCCGCCAGCAACAGCAAGCCAGCGACGGCCAAAGCTGCCGCTGGCAAAACCGCTAAAAAGAAAGCAGCCAAAACCGCAAAAAAGAGAAAGGCGGTGGCGGGAAAGCCAACTGAAAGGCTACGAATTTAACCAATCCAACGAGCGACCAATCAACAATTCGCTCATCTTTGCGTGGTGAGTGTTTTTCATGGCTACAAGCTGAGTGTTGAAACCGCGTTGATTGGCCAACTGGTGCACAGCGCCGGCGTTGTCATAAGACATCAAAAAATCTCCGGCTAAAGAGGCGGTCACTTCAAACAACGATTGATGGTTAAGTTCGTTGTGCGTGTAAAGCCGCCTTCCGGCTTTCTTTCCATCAACCGTGTAAGGCGGGTCAATGAAGAAAGCGGCTGATTGAAGTTTGGCGTGTTCGCGCATCACGGAAACTCCATCGCCTTGAACAAAAGTGATTCGTTCTTTTAGTGCTTCAATTCCCAGAATGCGATCTCTGAGCGTTTCAGGATACCAGCGAGACCGAATGCCCTTGCCGTTCTCACCGTCTTTGATAACGCCTGCGCCCGGCGCGAGTATTCCGCCATGAGCTATTCGGTTTTTTAAGATCGTTTGAAAAGCTTGGCCACGAATTGATTGAGTTGGTTTGGAAAGAGCTTCAGCAGCGTTTTCTGAAGTTAGCTTGAAAGAGATGATTTGTTCCGCCAACCAGCCAGCATCTACGCCCAGAATTGTTTGCCAAACCGCCGCCACCTGTTCGTCTAACTCAACCATCAAAACTTTTTCTGCCAAATTTTCGGCGGCGACGGTTAAGCTAACAATGCCGCCCCCGGCAAATGGCTCCACAAAAAGCGTCGGGCGAGCCTTCAAACTTTTCAGCCAGCTTCTGATGTAAGGCACAAGCCAGGTCTTGCCACCCGGATAACGAAACGGGCTACGTTGCGGCACAGAGGCGACGTTGATGACTGGCCTTGTACGATCTAACTCAAACAAGTTTTGTTGCTGCGAAAAAGCCATGGCTCAAGACAAAATTACATCGCTCAGAGTCGGAGCTTCGGGCGCATTGCCTTCCAACCGTTCGTCCAGTTTTTCCTGAAGGTGATGAACGAAGTTGTCTATCGTACCAGCTTCCGTTGTTGTTATCTGGCTGAGCGCAGTTCCGAATTCTGTGTAAACCGTCTTGTGAAGACTCAATTCGTAAGTCTGCCTCTGTTCATTCAATTTCAAATCGTAAACCAACCAGGCAATGTCAGCTTTTTCAGGCTCGACATGTTTCAGCAATGGCAGAGTTGAGAAAAAGCCAGTGTCCACAGCCACAGCCTGTTTCTTGTTCCAGGCTTTCAGGATTCCGCCCTTGAAGATCATCTGTGGTGCCAGACGTTTTCTGGACGAAGACAGGTAATCAGGGCGTGGGTAGTTTCGCTCTTTCGTCCAATCAAAGTCACTGATTGTTGTGTCACTCATAAACTTTTGGAACGGGCGACGTATGTTGCCGGAAATGTAAACTGCCTGAACTTCCAGAGAGCCAAAATCCATCACTCTGCCTTGTTCGTCATAAGCCACCAGCACTACGTCAATGTTGCCAGCCGACCTACCATTCTTGTCGTTGAGTCGAACTTCGGTCAGCGAGGTCCACTTCACGTTCTGGCCAAAGAAAAATGACGCTGCGTGTTCAGCAATCAACCAGTTTTCGCGGAAACGAATCGGGCAAGTGATTGTCACATTGTCTCCGTCATAAACGCTGCACACGCCAAGCGGGTCATTGGCTTTGTCCTTGGTGCAATTTGGCACTCTGTTGTTGACTGGACAAAGCCGATGACTGCGATAACGTCGCGCCAGATCGGTTTGATTCGCTGTCAGAAATCCGAAGACTTCGGCAAGAGGATGATTCGACAAAATTGCTCTCCTGATTACTTAGTTCCGCCTGACGCGCTGTAGCTGCCAGCCAGTTCTTTGGCGCGTTTCATTTCCGGCAAATCAGCATCGGCTTTCGCCCAGGCTTTGACAAATTTTGCGTAACTGTCGCGCGCTTCGGCGTCCTTCCCTAAAGCCTGCTGAGATTGCATCAAGCCAAAATAGGCGCGTCCGCTGCCGGGATCGCGTTCCAGCGCGGCTCGGAAAAATTCTTCAGCTTCTTTCCAGCGTTTAAGTTCAACGCAAACTTTTCCGGCGACTTCTTCCATAGGCACTGGGTACAGCGGCGGTTCGGAATAACCGAGCTTGATCTCTTCTTCGATTGCTTCTTTCAACTTGGCGATTGCTTCGTCGGCCTTGCCTTCGCGAGCGAGCAGGCGCGCCTGAATTTCCAGCGGAGCCACGCCAATCGCGCGAAGTTGTTGGCGCTGGCGACCGGCTTGTGGCAGGTCTTTGGCTTTGCCGAATTTATCTTTCAACCAGGCGATCTCGCGCTCCAGCGTGTCGAGTTCAGCTTTGGTGGCGGCAACGTCGCCTTTGCCAAGTTTGGCGAGTGCCTCAGCGTAATATCGCCAGGCTTTGACGACTTCAAAAACGCTTTCGTCTGGCAGCTTGTCGCTCAGAATTTCGTCGAACTTCTCGAAGCGAACCAGAGCGCGCAGCATTGCGATTCGACCTTCCAAAGCGGTGCGTGATTTCGTTTCGCCCGGAGCTTTGGTCGCGTCCAGCAGTTCCTGACTGACGCGAACGGCGTCGCTGTAACGGCCCTGATAACCGTACACCAGAGACAGGAAATGAACGTTGTGGCCGTAAGGGCCGGCGGCGTGATCCGTCTCTTCGTTGTTGTCGCGTATGTAGGCGCGATCAACTTCGGCTGAGTCTTCAAAAGCCTTTGCCGCGTTGTCCCAACGATCAACGTGAACGTAAGTGTGACCGGGCATGTGAACTGCGTGGCCGACTTTCGGAGCCAGCGTGCCGTAAATATCGGCGGCTGGAACTCCGTCCTGCGGGCGTTTGCCGGATTCGGTGGCATGGATCATGTAATGGTGAGCGGCCAGATGCTGGGGCGATTTCGCCAGCACCAGCTGCAGCATGGAGATGGCTTCAACTGTGCCGGGGCGAGGCGAGCCGTCACGCTCAAAGCCGGACATCAGCGCCAGAGCAAGGAATAGTTTGGCTTCCAGATCGTCGGGATAAAACGCGACTATTTTTCGCATGGCGTTTTGATAATCAGAGCTTGCGCCCAGAAAGCCGTTGTTCTGAATCGTCGTTCGTTCGCCTTTGTAGCGGGCTTCGACGGCGGCGATGTAAAGCCGTTCGCGCTCGCTGACTTTTGGCGCAAGTTCTTTGGCGCGTTTGATGGCGGCGTCTCTGCGAGCTTCGTTGACTGCGGCCATGGCGATTCCCCACTGAGCCATAGCGCAATCTGGATCAAGCTGCGCCGCGCGTTCAAACGAACGGTCGGATTCGTAAAACCAAAACGAATGCAACAGCGCCAGGCCTTGGTTGAAAAACTGTTGGGCTTCGGCGGACTTTGTGGTCACAGTCATCTGGACGTTGCCGTAACCTTCTTTCAGTGTCGCCGGTTTATCAGAAGCTTTTGTGGTTACGGGCAGATGGCAAACAGCGGTGTTGTCCTTGGGAACTTGGGCAGTTTGCGCTTGTGTGCTTGTCCAAGCGAGAAGGGAGCAGCAAACAACAATGAGTGGGCGAATTTTCATGACGGTTTCCTCCGAATGGGTTGTCTCAGGTGCGAGGCGAAAGTATCGCCTCGCACCTGACAACTGGCAACCGCCAACCAGGTATTTGTTCATGCCATTTGGCTTTTCAGGTTTTCCCCAATTCACGTGGCAGCAACTGAACCCGTGTTAAAGGACTATGGGCTTGTGCCAAGAGCACAAACGTCGGCACGATAGTTCCAGACATGTGTAAACCAAAGAACACGCATCCAGAGAAACCAGCCCGGCAATCGTTTGTCACGGTATGCCGAGCACTTTGCCGGTGTGGGCATACCGCAAATGCGAAATAGCCCCATCACTATTGCCATGAGGTGCCTCAAAACCTGGCTGTCAACCCGACACGAACGGCGATGGGAAAGCCAGGCGAGATATTCGTGTTGCTGTCCGCGTTGGTGTAGTACTTCTTGTCCAACAAGTTTTCCACGTTTGCCTGAAGACGTAACTTCTCGGTGATGGAGAAAAATACAGCGGCATCCGCCCGTGTATAACCCGGCACAATCACAGTGTTATCAACCGCCACAAACATATCTGACCGATTGATAATCCCCAGGCCAGCACCCAGCTTTGACGTGATCTGATAGTTGTTCCAGAGAGAGAAATTGTGATGCGGCACCTGGCCGACTTGGGCATCCAGGCGTGCGGCAGTGGTGGCACTGGTAATGAAAGCATCCTGATAGGCATATCCTCCAGCGAGTTTCCAGGCGTGCGTAATGCTTCCGCCTACTCCGATCTCAAAGCCATTCGTGCGCTGGCTGCCGGTTTGAATGATTCTGGTGGGATCATTCGGATCGGTGGCTCTCGTGTTTGTGCGATCCAAACGAAAGATCGCCGTGTTGAAAGAGAAGGAATGACTGATGTCCCACTTCACGCCTACTTCGTAGTTGCTGAATTTTTCCGGTTTGACCTGCTGCGTAATAGTTGTTAGCGAAGAGAATTGGTCACCGGAACTGGGTAGATAGGAGACACTGTAATTGGCATACAGCGAAACTTCAGCAACTGGTTTGAATAATATCCCCAGGCGTGGCGAGGTCAGATTGTCCGTACGACGCAAGTTATCTCCATTCCGATTGTTGTGATATTTCAGATCAAATCGGTCGAACCGCACACCGGCGATGACCTGAACAAAGCGCGAAAGCTCTATTTGATCCTGAACATAAGCCGCTGCGACCGTGGTTTTGAGGTGATTGTCAGCATCGGTCGCGCTCTGACGGAAGGTCACCGGAGTGTTGATCGTAGGGTTTGTATAGGGTGCCAAAAACGCTGTAGCGATGTTGTTGAAAAAGCCTGTGTTTCGGAAATTATCCGTCAATTGAAGACCGAATTCGGCGCCGCCCAGAAGAGTATGCCGAATTTTCCCTGTCTTCACCGCATAGGTTACGTCGGTCTGGTTGAAGACATTTTGGCGGTGCGTGGAATTGTTATAGGCAGTAAGAGTGACTTGCGTTTTCGTTGCGTTTACATCGCGCGGCACGTAATTCTGGTAAAACCGGTCATAGTCGCCGAACTGTGTGCGGTTGCGAATCGTCACTTTACCGGCAACATGCTCAATGCTCGCTGTGCCTAGATTGACTTTCGCTCTGACGTGGCTGTCAGCTGGATTGCCGTAGAAGGTGGCGATATCAACATCTGCTGGCCTTCCCAGAAAAGATGTAATTCCGCGATCCGCTACACGCTTGTCATTTAAGTATTCATAGCTCAGCGTAATCTTCGTCTGTTTGTCTGCCGCGATAGTCAGAGTCGGAGCAAAGGCATAACGCTCCAGGCCGACGTGTTTACGGAAGCTGTCGGACTTCTCGTAGGCTCCGTTCAGGCGGAAGGCCAGCTTATCGTTGATCGGTTGGCCAAAATCCCCTGAGAACCGCTTGTTGCCGAAAGAGCCACCTTGCAGCGAGATTTCGCGTAACGATGTGAAGCCAGCCTCTTTGGTCACTCGATTGATCACGCCGCCGCCGCCGCCGCGTCCAAAGATCATGGCATTGGGACCTTTCAGAACCTCGATCCGTTCCACGTTATAAAGGTCGCGGTAATACTGAACATCATCGCGCACGCCGTTGAGGAAAAAGTCGGCGCTGGTGCTGTTGCCCCGGAAGATGAGTTGGTCGCGGTTATTTTCGCCCTGATGAACACTGACTCCTGGCACATAACGTATCACGTCGCCGATGCTCGTCATCTGTTGATCTTTGATCTGTTCCTGCGTCACGACAGTGATGGATTGCGGCACATCGCGCAACAGCGTTGCCGTTTTCGTCGCGGTGGTGATCGCTGGCACCTGATAATTGGACACGTCGGTCACTGTCACGGTGTCGTACTGTGCAGCTACTGGCAAGACTATTTCTAGAGTTTCAGAACCGGTATTTTTGATGCTCACCGTCCGCGAAGCATATTGAAAACCATTCGCGGCAATCTTGACCGTGTAGCTGCCAATCTCGAGCGTCAGAGTGAATTCACCTGACTGATTTGAAACGGTTGAAGAACTGGAAGTTTGGCCATCAGGAGATGCTGTAATTCGCGCGCCAACAATTGGTGCACCGGCTGGATCAAGAACTTTTCCCCGAATCTCGGATTTTGAGGATTGTGATTGGGCTTGGCAGATACACGCGCTGACTACTAAGAACGAGCAGAATAGCCGGAAAATGCGCCTAGACATTAATGCAAAAGACATTTAAAGCCTCCTTCTAAATATAATCAATAAAATGAGTTAGTAGATTTAGGGTTTTGCCCCGTGCTTGCAGTTTGGCCGCGCCAACGTGAATCCCAGAAGAAGAGTTCCCCTGTGTACGAGAGCGACCGCGCTGCTTGCTCGTAGCTGAATCGAATTTTGGGGCGGGCGTAAAAAGACATTCGAAACTTAATGTCTCCATCTGTGTGTGGCTACGATTGGAACTGTGTGCTGATAGAATCGGAATTTTTCACCCAGAAACTCCTTACACCTGATCTGCATCAGTAGATATTGCGGTGACTGATTGATGATTCCAGCGTTTAATTGAGCTAGCGATGGAGAAGTTAAAGAATGCGAAGGCGGGGAAGGTGAAAGAAACCTTATTAGCTTCATAAAAGTCCTCCTTAACACGCGCCAAAGGCGGTGCTGATATGCATAGAACGCTGTGTTAGGATGACATCAGCGCATCGCCTGTGAAGTTGCCAGAACTGATCGGGTACGTTGTTGCTTAAAGCCTTCGGTGTTACCGCACCGGAGGCTTTGTTTTAAGGGAAGTTGGGGTTTTCCTGTGTGAGTCTCTATAGCTCGGATAGCAAATTGGCTCCAATGTAAAACTTGCTCAAGCAATTCCGCCATGGAGGGTGCGCACATAAAACTCAGTTTTTTGTCTTAAGTCAGGATGACTTTAAGCTAAAGCTGAAAGTCATTTTCAAGAAGGGAAAAGATAGCTTGGGTCCAATCAGGAGTCAAGAGGATTTTTATTGGCAAAATCAGCTTTAGATTGTGTTGATGATCAGCACAATCTGAAGCGAACCTCCTTCCTTCTATCTATCAAGCGAAGCTCTTATAGAGTCGGAAAAATTTGCAAAAAAGCTAAGATAAAAAGTTAGTTATGGGGTAGAGATGGCATAAACCTCAGAGGCTGTCTGCCCCAGCTTTTCGGCTAAAAAGAGTGCGATAGGTTTGTCGGTTTGCAATTCTGTTTTATGAGAGTCGGCAGGTTGTTCGTCAACCATGGTGCGGCGTAACAGTTCCGGCAAGTACCGCAGCAAGAGCATATAGCCCATTTCGCCGTCACCCATTTCGTCAATGATGCCCAGAAATTCCCGAACCAGATGGCTTTGCTCCTGCTGATTCAGTTTTTCCCACCAGCGTTCGTAATCGCGTCCCGCCTGAACGTCAGCGATGGCGTGAACCAGTCGGCGAAATGAAGCGGGCAGGGAATCCCAAACCGCGTTACGCGCTCCAGCAGGGGCGCCATCGGCTCCAGGCAGCAAGTCTTCGATAGTAAAGGCACGTTCCGGAACTATATGGCTGTCACGCAAAACTTCTAGAAAATCATCGGTTGCGATGTGGTAATGCTCTTCAGGCGCAGCCTGATCAGAAGGCCCACCGCGCGGAGTGTGTGCAGTTTGGGAGCTGAGCAGTTTGATGTAACCGTATCGAGGCGAGCGCACTCCAAGTTCTACCCTGTACCGGCGATCTGGAAAGACGCTAAACCAGTATTCATTGGTGAAAGCGGCACTAAAGAAAACAGAAATCTTCGTCGTTTCATCAACGAGTTTCAGCACTGAATGAAAATTGCTGACCTCGTTCGCCGAAAAGATTTTCCTCAATCGGTCGAAAGGATTTTCTTTCAACTGCCAGTAAACAAACAGCCGAAACGGATCTTGCCACATTGCGTGCATCATATCGAAGTCGTAATGCGATGGAATAGGTAAACCGAAATCCGGTCCAGGATCGCTTAAGGCCCCTTCGCTGGCAGCTTTCCCTTCAGCAATTTCTGCTACCAATAATTCTTCAGTAATCTCAGGTTCAATTAGAGACGCGGCCAAGGATTCATCTGGCAATGGTTCGCCGATTTCGGCGATAGGTTTGGCGACTTCAACATCAGGGACAGGCACCGGTTCAAACGGGTTGCGTTCGACAGTCGGAACCAACGATGACAGATCAAAAAAGAAAGGCACTTGTGGCTTCTCCCAGCAATTACGAGTTGTGTTATTGAACTTGGAACTTTCTCAAACGCTTTGCTTCCGGTGATGGACTTCGTAGCAAAGCGTAGGTGTGGGTCAGCGCCTTGTCAAGCAGCCCGGAATAACAGTGGATGAGTTTGGTTGACGGTTGTGTAAGCACTGGTTACAGTGCCAACTGAACGGTTAACTCCGGTCATATCACGACGGTCAACAAGTAGTCTCACAATTTCTACTCAACCCGTTGATCGAAGAATCTGTAAAAAAAATAATGGAATCACTTTCAATGAGCAATATAAATGATCTTGCCCTGCCTGCTCGCATCGTGCGTTTGAGCGAGTTGGCCAATAATCTTTGGTGGAGTTGGCAATTGAATGCTGACTGGCTGTTCCGTCATCTGGACAAAACCTTGTGGGGGATGACTCACCACAATCCCGTTAAATTTTTGCAGCAGATTTCGCCTTCAAAGCTGGAGGCTGCCGCTTCCGATCCCACGTTTTTGCGTCATTACGACGGGATAATGCTGGCTTTCGACAAATGCCTGTCGGCTAAAGGAACCTGGTTTACCGAAAAGTACCCGCAACTGGCCGATCATACGATTGCCTACTTTTCGGCGGAGTTCGGGCTGCATGTTTCACTACCGATTTATTCCGGTGGTTTGGGTATCCTGGCTGGCGATCATTGCAAAGAAGCCAGTGATATTGGCTTGCCACTGGTTGGCGTGGGCTTCGTTTACCAGCAAGGTTATTTCATCCAGCGCATCACTGGTGAAGGTCGCCAAGACCCGGTTTATGAACCATTGGATTATTCGACTACGCCGCTGGAGTCAGTCATCTCTCGCGACAGTGAAGGCGGTTTACTGAAAGTCGAAGTGGGTGGGCGAACTGTTTATGCCGCCGTTTGGCGAGTCCGACTTGGTTCGGTGACTGTTTATCTGATGGACACCAATGTCGAAGAAAACCATCCCTGGGATCGTGAACTGACAGCGCGGCTTTACGGCGGCGATCAGGAAATGCGAATCCGACAGGAAATAGTTCTGGGTATTGGCGGTGTGCGCATGCTGGAGCGGTTGGGGATTCGTCCGTCGGTTTTTCACGCCAATGAAGGCCACGCGGCTTTTATGATGCTCGAACGGATTCGTACTCAGGTGCAAAGCGGAAAGACTTTCAAGGATGCCGCCGACCAAGTGCGCGAAACCACGGTTTTTACCACGCACACGCCTGTTCCTGCTGGGCATGACGCCTTTCCGTTTCAAATGGTCGAGACGCATTTCGCCGGTTACTGGGAATCGCTGGGCTTGGATCGTGAACAGTTCTTCGCGCTGGGCGAACGTCCAGAAGGCGGCTCGCCGAACTTCAACATGACTGCGCTGGCTTTGAGATTGTCGAACAGGTGCAATGGCGTCAGCCAATTGCATGGCAAAGTTTCGCGCCAGATGTGGCATTCAATGTGGCCTGATCGAGCCGAAGACGAAGTGCCGATTACTCACATTACAAACGGAGTCCACACGCCGACCTGGATAGCGCCGGATCTGAATCGGTTGTTTGCCAAATACCTTGGACATGATTGGTTGGCCAAACACGACGATCCGACGTTGTGGGAGCGAATACACGACATTCCTGACGCAGAGTTTTGGCAGGCTCATCAGCAACTTAAGCATAGGCTATTTAACTTCATGCGCGAGCGAGTGCGGCAGGATTGGATCACAGAAACCGTAGGCCCTGTTCGAGTCTTGACCGGCGGAACACTGCTGAATCCAGACGCTTTGACGATTGGTTTTGCTCGACGGTTTGCGACTTACAAACGTGCATTGCTGCTTTTCAGAAACCTGGATCGGTTGAAGAAAATCTTCCATGACGACTGGCAACCGGTGCAGATAATTTTCGCAGGCAAAGCCCATCCGGCTGACGCTCCAGGACGGAGCCTGATACACGATATTTATGAACTGGCACGTGATCACAATATGGGCGGAAGAATCGCCTTCGTCGAAAATTATGACATTCACGTGGCCAAGCATCTGGTTCGTGGAGTGGACATATGGTTGAACAACCCTCGTGTGCCACTCGAAGCCAGTGGAACCAGTGGCCAAAAAGCGGCTTTGAATGGCGTGCCGCACCTTAGTGTGTTGGACGGCTGGTGGTACGAAGGTTACAAGGGAACCAATGGCTGGGCGATTGAACCAAGCGTGCCAGAAGGTGTCAGTGAAGAATATCGTGACGAAGCTGATGCAGAAGCTCTTTACCGAGTTTTGGAAACTGAGGTTGTGCCGTTGTATTTCGACCGCGACAGCGACGGCATTCCGCGACGCTGGATTCATTTGCTGAAAGAAGCCATCCGCACCGCCGCCCCGGTTTTCAGCGCACGTCGAATGGTTAAAGATTACGCGGAGCGAATGTACGTTCCTGCCATGCAGGCCAGTTCGCGTGGGTAAGCGAGCGCTGCAATCTGAAAAAATAAAAAGGCGAGACGGTTTCAACGACCGTCTCGCCTTTTTATTGCCTAAAAGCAACCGAGGTTACTTAACCTCTTCTATGCTTGAAACGTCCAGTTTGCCATCAGCCATTTTGCCCATGACTTTGAACTTTGCTCCATTGTCTTTCATGCTTTTTTCAAGAGCGGCTTTGGCCATTGCCGCGCCCTTTTCATCAAACTCGGTGTATTTGCCATCGGCATAAACTCCGAGTCCGCTTTTCAGGCAATTTTCCATCAATGAGCAACTCTTTTTGTGCGCGTCAATGGAAGCCTGAGCATCGTCTTTTTTCATGCGCCCAGTGGCGCAGGCTTTGTCAACGATGTTGCCTGTCAGTGTGATTTTGTCAGAGTCTTTCTTTTGAGCTGTAGATACCGCCGCAATGCTCAATGCCACGGCCAAAACAATAAATAGAGAGAAAATTTTCTTTGTCATAATTGTGTCCTTTCTTGAATGTCGTCTGTTACTTTGTTGGGCTAAAGGTCAGCTAGCGAAAAGAACTGGTTTTAGTAACACAGCAAGATGATTATGCCACATAAAGCTTTGGATGGCTTATAAGGCTCTTGGGCTGCGGTACTGTTCGTAACGACGAGTCGGTTCGTATTTGCTGACCGAGAACCCGGATTCTTTCTTGGGCGGGCCTTCCAGACGGATGATTTCAATTGCTTCCTGGTAGACGCGCTCCAGATTTTCAGGCTGAAAGCCATTCAATCTGCAGGCATGAACGTGCGAGCGAACAATTTGCTCAACGGCTTCACGACCGATTTCGTCTAAATCTTGCAATGCGCGCAGAGCATGGGCAGAGAGCTTCATAATGATGAACCAGTCCTTTCAACGAAGATTGAGAAGAATTATTGAGTTTTCCGTTTTTGTCTGAAAACAGTGGTTGGAACGGCGCGGAGTATAGCACCGTTTATTTTGCTGTCTACAAAATTTTTCCTGTGTCAGGCAACCCACACCAACGGGCGTGGCCGATCGGTTAGATTGACGACCTTGTTGCCAGGAATATCGGCTCTGACTAGAATGCCGACCAAGGGTGATTGGCTGGTTGTCATCGCCGAAGTAATTCCGAAAACAGGCACTTATGCGAATTGCTGCTTCAACTTATCTCAATTCTGCTCCATTGGTTTATAGCTTTTCGCAAGGCTCATTGCGCCACGCTTACGAGTTTCTAGGTGATGCGGCGCCATCGCGTTGTGCGGCCCTGCTTGCAGCAGAGCAATGCGAGATTGCGCTGATTCCAGTGATTGAGTATCAGCGAATTCCGGGTTTACGAGTAATTCCAAATGTTGCTGTGGCGTCAAAGGAGCGCGTTCGAAGTGTGTTGCTGGCCGCTAGATGTCCATTGTCAGAAGTCAGGAGTGTGACGCTGGATGCTTCCTCGCGGACTTCGCAAACTTTGGTCAAGATTCTCTTTAACAGGTATTACAACCTTCACCCGATTTTTACCGAGCGAACCCCTGATTTCGCATCCGATTGCGGAAACATGTTAGCAGACAGCGATGCGGCTCTGGTTATCGGTGATCCGGCGATGAGGCTGGCGGCTTCGGCTGAGGGCGTCAGGATTTACGACCTAGCGGAAGAATGGCGATTGATGACTGGTCTGCCGTTTGTTTTTGCTGTTTGGGCAATAAGAGCCGATGTGGTTGATGGGCAAGAAACCATTGCGCGAGACTTCCTGAATGCCAAGCTTGATGGGCTGGCTCGACTAGATAAAATTGCAGCAGATTACTCCGCTCAACTGAAATTGCCGCAACAAGACCTGCTGAGTTATTTGCAAGACAACGTCAATTACGACCTGGACACCGAAAACATAGCCGGGATGCTGCGTTATTTTGATCTGGCTGCCGAATGCGGATTGATAGCAGAGCGTCGCCCGCTGGAGTTTTTGCGGCGCGATCTGTTTATCGAGGCCGCAGCAAAGTGAAACCCCCAACCAATCACACGATCAAGCGACAAAACAAACTATGATTACTGCTTTAGCCGGAGGCGTGGGCGCATCGAAATTTTTGAACGGATTATGCAGGGCGATGCCGCCCGAAGATATTTCAATCATTGTCAACACAGGCGATGATATTGAAATGTTTGGCTTATACATTGCCCCTGATTTGGACATTGTGACGTACACATTGGCAGGGGTGATTAATCGTGATTTTGGCTGGGGATTGGTCAGCGATACATTTCACTGCCTGGATTCGCTGTTGCGGTTAACGGAACAGGAGAGGTGGTTCAATTTGGGCGACCGCGATCTGGCGACGCATATTTTCCGAACTCAGCGGCTGCGTGAAGGGCGAACGCTTACTGAAATTACCGAGCACATCCGGCAAACGCTGGGGGTTAAATCGCACATTCTGCCGATGACAGATACCCACACGCCGACCACAATTATCACTGAAGATGGAGAAATGCACTTTCAGGAATATCTGGTCAGGCATCGCGCGGAGCCGACAATTACGGGAATTCGTTTTGAAAACATCGAATCTGCCACTCCGGCGCCCGGCGTAACCGAGGCAATTCTGCAATCCGAAGCCGTCATCATTTGCCCAAGCAATCCATTGATTAGCATTGGCCCGATTCTGGCTGTGCCTGGAATACGGGATTTGCTGAAACAGACCACGGCCAAAGTGGTCGTGATCAGTTCAGTTGTCGGCGGAGCTTCACTGAAAGGGCCTACAGACCGAATGCTGAGCGACCTGGGTTACAGCGTGTCAGCGACTCAAATCGCAAAGCTTTATGCCGACTTTGGCGATATTTTCATTCTCGACGCGCAAGACGAAAACGCGAAAGCAGAAATCGAATCACTGGGCATGCACGTCGTGATTACCGATACCGTGATGAGCAACGATCCCAAAAAATTGGCGTTGGCTGAAGTTGTGCTGGCAGCAATCGCTGGCTGAGTTACTGATTAGCCCGCCCAGTAATTACCGAAATGACAAGGAGGAAGTTATGGAGTTCAAACTTGACGACGCGGTCGCTTTGCTCACGAAAACCCCTTCGGTCTTGAAAGCGATGCTTGACCAGCTTCCGCCGCAATGGGTTACCAGTAACGAAGGCGCGAATACCTGGAGTCCGTTTGATGTGCTGGGGCATTTGATTCACGGCGAGCAAACAGACTGGATTCCGCGCGCAAAAATCATCCTTGAATTCGGCGAAAGCCGCAGCTTTGATGTTTTTGACCGCCTGGCTCAATTCAAACATAGTCAGGGGAAGACCATACAGGAACTGTTGACGGAGTTTGAATCCTTGAGGCAAAGCAGTCTGGCCGAACTCAACGCCATGAATTTGACCGAGGCGGATTTACGAAAGACCGGCACTCATCCGGAATTTGGCCAAGTCACGTTGGAACAATTGCTGGCTACCTGGGTGACCCATGATTTGAGCCACATCACACAGATTTCACGAACAATGGCCAAACAATACACTGAAGCCGTCGGCCCCTGGCGAGCTTACCTGTCCGTCCTGAAGTAAGGCAATGCGCTACATTCTGATTCCAGTCAAAGACCTGACGCGCGCCAAACAGCGGCTGGCGGCATTGATGACTCAAGCAGAGCGGACTCGGCTGGCGTGGGCGATGCTGGAAAATACCTTCGCCGCCGCTGCGCGAGTTTGTTCAATTGATCGCGTAACCATCGTCACGCTTTACCCTCCCGCCATCGAACTTGCCAAAAAGTTCGGCATGGAAGTCATACTGGAAACTGAACAGATTTCCGAAAGCGCCTCAGTGGATTTTGGTTCGGGCGAAGCCACCAAACTCGGAGCCAAAGCCGTTCTGCGACTGCCAATTGATCTGCCGTTAATTACCACCGAAGACATCGAAACAATTTTAGTTGCCGACAAACCCGAACCGTCGGTTGTCATCGTTCCTTCACGCGATGGAACCGGAACGAACGCAATTTTGCGTCGCCCGCCAACGCTTTTTTCTTCGCACTTCGGCACGGGCAGTTTGGCCAAACACATTGCCGAAGCCGAGCGAGCCAATGCCAGTTGCACGCTGCTGGATTTACCCAACATTGCCTTGGACATTGATGAACCGGAAGATTTGGTTGAGCTGTTGAAGATGGGGCAGGGAAGCTCCGTTCATGAATTGCTGGTGGAAATGAAGATCAGCGAAAGATTGAAAAGCTTCATTTAATACTGACTTTGACGGTGTTTGCGGCTTGTCCGTCAACGGTCAGAACCACATCAACTTCTCCGCGACCGGCCAGCGTTTTCGGCAACAGCAGATTGACCTGATCCAGGCCGACGAAATCTCCCTGCAAGCCTGCGTAACCAACCGTAACCGCCACGCCTCCAACCTGAGCAATGACTGTCGCCAGCGAACTGCGAAACCGAAATCCGTTACCGTACAAAATCAAAAAGACCTGGTCGGTCGCTGCTCCCAGATCAATTGGTCGGGCGATAAAACGCCCCAACGCCGCGTCGAATTGAGCGACTGGTTCGTTTGAACGCGAACCGTCGGCTTTGATTCTCAAAACGTAAGCCGCCGCCAGGCCTTGCCCGCTGGCATCGGCTGTGAACAAACCCGGCGCAACTGAACTGATTTGAACTGTGGTTTGCGAAGCTTGTCCATTTGAACTGGCGATGACAATTGAAGCCGCTCCATTCGTTGTGCCAGCCGGAACCTGATAATTGACCTGAGTCGGCGAAACGAAAAACAGGGAAGCCAGCCGTTCGGTTCCGAACGAATCGCGCACTTTAACGGTTGTTCCGGCCAGCGAAGTCGGCAGAGGAAT
>JBGAPB010000085.1:0-19922 GCA_044221525.1 Blastocatellia bacterium
TTCCTGCCGTAGCCGTGCGGCGATTGCTTTTCAAGCCTCTGGGATTGGCTGACGGAGGGTCAGACGTTAAACCTTTGCCGCCGTCTCTGGAATGGTTGAACCGATTGCTGACTAAATTTCTGTTACTGGAAGCAAAAATTTTGCGGAATCCAAATGCCAAACTCCCGGTTGGTTTGTCAGTCATCTGCATAGTTCAGAAACCGGTATCGCGTTGAATGGAATTAGGCAGGACAGGCTGTAAGCATCAAGAAAATTCATTTCACTTCAAGCAAGCAGCCAGGGCATAAAGAAAAAAGCGCAGAGAATGGGTGTCAGCCATTTTCGGCGCTTTTCTTTCTTCTCCTGCATCTTCTGGTTTCAAGCCGCAGTCTGAATCAATCGTTCATAATCTGCCGGTGTGTCTACGTCCCAAACCGCCTCGGGCACGGGCAGGCGTAAAACATCTTGTTCATGCCGTTTCAGGATTTGCTTTGCGCCTTCCGCGTTCTTCAAAGCACCCAGTTCGGAAAATAGTTCGCGGCTAAACAGCGCAGGCGCTCCCAGCGAACCTGCATACTCAGACGCGACGGCCAGCGGAGTTGATTCTTCGTAAACAGAAATCAGTTGATCCAATGTTTGCGAAGTTACGTAGGGCTGATCGCACAGCATCAACAATGCGCCCGCCAGGTGTTCGGAAATCCCTTCAAGCGCGGCGATGCCTGTTCTGATTGAAGAACCCATGCCTTCGGCCCAGACGCGATTTTCAATGATCGTTACGGGCAGGTCGCTGACTTCACTTTGCAGTTTTTCAGCAAGCGCGCCCAGTACGACAACCACTGGCTGACAACGCGAACCGAGCGCAGTCAGGACGGCGTGTCGCAACAAACTATTGCCGTTGAACGGCAATAGTTGTTTGGGCGAACCCATGCGTTGCGACACGCCCGCCGCCAAAATAACCGCTCCTATCGAAGACTCATCCATATTCATTTCCAGTTACGCCGCCGTCGCCATTGCGCGCTTTGCCGCGTGCGGCAGCAAATCACCAGCGTTCAGCCGCAACATTTGACCAACGTCCGGACTGACGCCAGAAGCGGAATGAATAGGCACAAGGCGATCTTTCAAAAACGATGCAGAACGCCCGGCCAGCACAGCGCGGATTTCGGCAATGATTGAAAGTGCGATCTCTTCAGGTGTGTCGGCTCCGATGTCAATTCCGATTGGGCTGTGCAGACGACTGTCTTCAATTTGAATCGCCGGGCCACCCTGTTCGGAAATTTCATTTAGCAAACGCATGGTTCGCTTTCGCGGGCCAAGCACTCCAATGTAACGAACCGGTGATTGATGCAATTGCGTCAGCAACTCCAGATCATCCAGGTAATTGTGGGACATCAAAACCGCGACTGTGCGGGAACTGAGCGTCACACGTTCCGGCGCTTCTTCCGCCCGGCAAAGAATGATTTCGTCGGCTTCGCTGAAACGCTGCCTTGTCGCTTCGCGCGCGCGAGTATCAACCACAGTCACATTCCAACCCAAAGCCCGGCCAAATCGCGCAACAGGCAAGGCGTCGGCTCCTGCGCCAAACAACACCAACGGAACTGGCGGCTCCATGACTTCCAGGTAAACCTTCACTTCTTCGCCCGGTTGGCCATAAAGCTTCATGGTGGATTTTCCCGCAGTGAATGCCAGAAAGGCGTCTTCTGAAACTTGCAGCGAAAGGCCTGTGTTTTTGATTTGGTTTCCTTCAATGCCGGCCACAGACATCATCAATCTGTCTCCAACATTTACGTCCCGACTGTTGGCGGACGTGCCGATTACCGTCGCCAGCACGCAGGTGTCATTCAGTCTGGTTGTTCGCGACAGCAAATCAATCGGTGTTGAATCTGAAAGGCTTTCGATCAGAACTTCAACGACGCCCTGACAGCCCAGGCCCATTCCCCAGATGATGTCTTCATTCGACCTGGTGTCGTAACTGACAACCAACGGTTTGTCCGTGGCCATGACGCCAAAGGCGCGTTCGATGACATCAGCTTCCAGGCAGCCTCCGCTGATCGAACCAACGGTGTTGCCGTCAGAGGCAATCAGCATTCGCGCGCCTGCTCGGCGGTAAGTTGACCCGGTCGTAAACACAATCGAAGCCAGCGCCGTTTGTTGACCGCGCCGACTATACTGTTCAAAAGCTTCGCAAATAGATTTCAACTCGTTCATAGGTATCTCCCATCAATAAGGTCTTGCTACTGGATCGGCGCATTTGCAGTTACCGAAAGGAACCACGGGGTACACCGGGATCACGGGGATGATTTGGGGAAAAACTGACTCATTCAGTTTTTCTTTCCCCGTGTGCCCCGTGTGCCCCGTGCTCCCCGTGGTTGATCCTGTTCCAGCAAGTGAAGGCCGATCCAACATTCGCGCAATTAAAGCCCGCCCATTGTCGCGTTCGGGAAGAACGGCAATGTGCGAATCCGCTGCCCGGTCAGTTTGGCGTATGCATTGGCCAACGCTGGTGCGACCGCAGGCACGGCTGGTTCACCGATTCCGCCAATCGGAACGTCGGGATTGGGCGGCATGATGGTGACGGAAATTACGGGCATTTCGTTCAGCCGCATCATCCGGCTGCGGTTGAAATTCTTGGACACCGCCGCGCCTGCCTGAAATGTTTGCTGTCCCCACAGTGTGGCGTTGATACCGTGAACAATGCCGCCCTGCATTTGCGCTTTGATGGAATCGGGATTGACAGGTCTGCCGCAATCAATGGCGCAGGCGACTTTATGGATTTTTATGCCGCCGGTTGTCTGTGAAATCTCGAAGACTTCGGCGACTATGCTGTTGAAGGCTTTGGAAATGGCTATGCCGCGCGCGCGCCCGGACGGCACTGGAGTTGACCATCCGCCAAGCTGCGCCGCCGCGTCCAAAACGGCAATCCATCGCGGATCGGTCAGCCGATTTCGGCGGAACAGATACGGGTCTTCACCGGTGAACTTCGCCAATTCATCAATCATGCTTTCCACGGCGAAGGTGTTCAGCGAAGCTCCCACCGACCGCCAGAATCCAACTGGCACAGGCGAAGGATGCACAACGTATTCGGTCAGACGAGCGCCGAAATTGTATGGCAGCAATGTGGCAGCTTCTGTCGCCTGGCTGTCGCCGGTTGCAGGCAACACTCGGCCACGCTGTGACAAAATCGAAGGCGAGACGTTGCGATATGACCAGCTAACGATATTGCCCGAATCGTCCAACCCGGCTTGTCCGCGAATTAATGCCATCGGACGATATTGATCGCGCGTGAAATCTTCTTCGCGCGGCCACATCAGCTTGACTGGTTTGCCGACTGCTTTGGCAATTTGAACCGCTTGTGCGACGTAATCCTGTTCAATCTTTCGCCCCAGGCCGCCACCCAGATAAGTCGTGTGAACTGTGATTTGGCTGGCAGCCAATCCGGTGACGGCGATAACTGTGTTGACGACGATTCCCGCTCCCTGAGTCGGCGCCCAGACTTCGCAACTGGTGGGCGTCAGATTGACGGTGCAGTTCAAAACTTCCATGCAGGCGTGAGCCACATACGGCAGGGAGTAGGTGACGTCAATCATCTTGGTTGAACCGGCCAACGCAGTCGCAGCATCGCCGACTTTTTCAGCTATGTAAGGCGTGCCGTTTTGCATCAAAGTCTGTGCCTGGGCTTGAAACGTCGCGCTGTCAATTCCTGCAGATGTAGCTGGAATGTTCCAACTGACACGAAGTTGTTTGGCCATTTGCCAGGCATCCCAGGTGTTCGTGGCGACAATGGCAACTGCGTTTAAGTTTCCTGCGACTTCAGAACCACGTGCCGACGCCGCGATGACGCTGGTGGCAACGACGGCAATCGCCCCGGAGGGTTTGGCTGGAAGTTTAGCAAGCGTGCCTCCAAACGCCGGGCAATGTTTGATGACGGCGTAAACCATTCCCGGAACCCGAACGTCCAGTCCGAACACGGCGCTGCCATTTGTCTTTGATGGAATATCCAATCGCGGCAAAGCTTTGCCGATCAGTTTGAATTCACTGTCTGGAACCAGCGGCGGCCAGGTGGCGGAAATTGGCGGCACAGGCAACAGGGCTGCGGCTGGCGCAAGCTGGCCGTAACTTAGCGAGGCGTTGGTTTTTGTATTGGTCACAACTCCGTTGGTGACGGAATAATCTGCGCGCACTCCGCCAAACAAATTCATCGCAGCCTGGATCAGCAATTCACGCGCGGCGGCTCCCGCGCGGCGAAGCGGCAGGTATTGATTTCTGACTGTGCCGCTGCCTGCCGTCACATAAGCCTGACTGGCAGGCGCCTGCAACGCGCGGACGTTGGCATAATCCACCATCAATTCTTCGGCGACGATTTGCGGCAGACTGGACATCGAACCCTGTCCCATTTCAGCCGCGCCAACCGTGACCGTGATGCTTTCATCAGCGCCGATTTTGATCCAGGCGTTGACTTGAGTTCCGTCAACCGCGCTGAGCGGCTCGGCTTCGATTTCGTTCAATCGCGAAAACCCTGGCAGGAAAAATCCCAACGAAAGCCCCCCGGCTGACGAAACCAGGAATTCGCGGCGACCCAATTGACTCTTTCTTTCTGTGGTATTGATTGCTTCGGTTTGTAAGGCCATTTGATTCATGCTCCCTCCTTATCCCAGTGATTGAATTGCTTCGCGAACTCGTTGATAGGTTCCGCAAACGCACAGGTTTTTGACTTCCGACATGATTTCGTTTGCGCCAGTGTGTCCGGCTTTCATCGCTCCGGCGCAGGTCATAATCATTCCCGACTGGCAAAAGCCACATTGCGGAACTTGATGTTCGACCCAGGCCTGTTGCAGCGGATGACTGCCGTCCGGCGATAGCCCTTCGATGGTGACGATCTTTTTGCCGACAGCGCTGGAAGCGTTGAACACGCAGGTATGTTCGCGCTGGCCATCAATCAAAACGGTACACGCGCCGCAAACTTCAATGCCGCAGCCGTATTTTGTGCCCGTCAATCCAATCAGGTCTCGCAAGACCCACAACAATGGCATGTCAGGGTTGCTGACCGTCACGTTGTAATTCTGCCCATTAACGTTCAAAGAAAGCGTAGCCATGGATAGTCCTCTCCTAAGTCGCCCGGTCAAAGGCGGCAATTTAAGAATGTGATTTTGTTTTGCGGAGAATTGAAATCGCTGGGATGCAGCGAAGCATTTAGATCAAGGCTGATCGAACAGAACGGGGTTGATCGAACAGATCGGGGTCAGCAAAGGCTTTAGCACTTTCAGTGCCACGGTTTGAGTCTCGTTAGATTAATTGTGAATGTGCCCTATTGACAGGGCTTCAGAGCAAAGTGGCTGTTTATGGCCCGGGCACTGTCACCGACAGTGAAACGTAGTTTTTACAGTTATGGGATTTTTGAATGTTTTGATTGCGGACAATCCCGCGCAAATTGGCTGGCCAAAAATGTTGTCAGTGATGGGTCATTCCAATCAGCTTTGGCAGAGCTTTGCCAATTTCTTCATTA
Organism: Blastocatellia bacterium; assembly: GCA_044221525.1. Taxonomy (GTDB): domain Bacteria; phylum Acidobacteriota; class Blastocatellia; order RBC074; family RBC074; genus RBC074. Next base: position 5,480 of record JBGAPB010000085.1, read on the forward strand.
ACCACCAAATCAGCCACTCCATCTAATGGAGTTGGCGTGCGGTTAATAATTATCAGCGCCGCGCCGGATTCTTTGGCCAGTTCCGGTAACGAAGCCGCAGGGAACACAACCAGCGAAGAGCCTACAGCCAGAAAGACATCACAATCCTGACAGGCTTCAATCGCCAGCTTCATCGCCAATGCAGGCATGGGTTGACCAAAAGAAATCGTCGCCGGTTTCAGCAAACCTCCACAGCCGTCGCATTCGGGCGCAAGGTCTCCAGCTTCGACTCTGGCGACGGCTTCGTCCATCGAAATGCGAGCGCCGCAGGTTAGACATTCACATTCGACCGTCGTGCCGTGAAGCTCAATGACATTTTGGTTTCCGGCTCTCTGGTGCAAACCGTCAATGTTTTGGGTAATCATCGCCCGCAACTTGCCCTGGCGCTCCAGTTCGACAAATGCGCGATGACCGGCGTTCGGCTGAGCGTCACGCATTTCAGGCCACATCTGAACCTTCTGCCGCCAGGATTCGATGCGACCGGCTCGGCTGGAAATGAACTCGCTGTATTCGATGATGCGGTTGTTAGCCCAAACGCCGTTCGGGCTGCGAAAATCCGGGATGCCTGATTCGGTTGAAATGCCTGCGCCGGTGAATCCTACGACGCGAGAAGATTGAGCGATAAGTTTTACGGCCTGTTCAAAAGTCATAGTGGCGCGGAGTTTAGTCGTCAGATTTGTCGCCTTGCAACCAAAGGCTTAATAGGCGTAAATCCGATCAGATGAATTTGCCTGCAATCAATTTTTTGAGAGGTAAGAGATGAAAAAGCCGCTTGTCGTTTTTCTGATCGTTTCCAGTTTGTTCGTTATGAGTTGTCAAAACACATCAACCGAGAAAACCAATCCGCCAGCCGCACAGGCCGTTCAACTGGTCGAGGCGACGGATGTTCATTCGCAATCCAACCCGAAGGAAATTCGAGTCAAACACGTGGACTTGAATCTGGATGTTTTGTTCGACCGCAAGGCTTTGAAAGGTTCGGCAACGCTGACCATCGAACGAAAGCAAGCCGATGCCAATACGCTGAAGCTGGACACGCGCGATTTGAAAATTGCCAAAGCTGAGACTTCAACCGACGGCAGCACATTCACGGCGGCGAAATTCACGCTTGGCGCGGCGGATAAAATTCTGGGCGCTCCGCTGTCAATTGAATTACCTGCGCAGGCAACAAAAGTCCGCATCGAATACGAATCAAACCCGGCGGCTTCGGGAGTTCAGTGGCTGACGGCTGCACAAACCGCAGGCAAACAATATCCATACGTTTTCACTCAATCAGAAGCCATCCACGCGCGAAGCTGGATTCCATTGCAGGATTCTCCGGGAGTTCGCGTCACCTATTCGGCCACGATTCGAACTCCGCCAGGATTGCGCGCAGTGATGAGCGCGGAAGAAGAAGACGGCCCGCCAAAAGTCGGCGAATTCAAATTCAACATGCGCCAGGCCATTCCGCCTTACTTGATCGCTCTGGCTGCAGGCAACATAGCCTTTCAATCTTTGGGCAAACGCACAGGCGTTTACACCGAACCGGAGATGCTGGAAAAGGCCGCCGCTGAATTAGCCGACACCGAAAAAATGGTCGAAGCGACTGAAAAACTTTATGGCCCGTACCGTTGGGGGCGATATGACATTCTGGTTTTGCCGCCTAGTTTCCCCATCGGCGGAATGGAAAACCCTAGACTGACCTTTGCGACGCCGACGATTCTGGCCGGAGACAAAAGTCTGGTTTCGTTGATTGCTCATGAGCTGGCGCATTCGTGGTCGGGCAATTTGGTGACGAACGCCACTTGGCGGGATTTCTGGTTGAACGAAGGTTTCACGACTTACCTGGAACGCCGCATCATCGAAGCCGTGTATGGCCGTCCACGCGAGGAAATGGAAGCCGTGTTGGGCCGTCAAACTCTGGAAGAAGAAATGGCTGGGCTGGAAGCTCGCGATCAAATTTTGCACGTTGAACTGGCTGGCCGCGACCCTGACGACGGTTTCACCAACGTGCCATACGAAAAAGGCGCTCTGCTGTTACGCCAACTGGAGGAAACTTTCGGCAGAGAAAAGTTCGATCAATTTTTGAAAGGCTACTTCGACGCCTTTGCGTTCCAGAGCATCACGACGGAGGATTTTCGCGCTTACCTGCAAAAGAATCTGCTTGATCCGAATCCGCAGCTTGCGGCAAAAGTGCCTTCGAGTTTGCTGGATGAATGGATGGAAAAACCTGGCTTGCCGGCTTCAGCGCCGAAACCGCAATCTGACGCATTCGCCAAAACCGAGGTTCAGGCCAAAGCCTGGCTGGACGGGAAAACTCCGGCGACGGCGCTGGAAACCAAACAATGGACGACTCAGGAATGGCTGCACTTTCTGAAATTCCTGCCCGCCCAGTTGAGCGAAAAACAGTTGAAAGAATTGGATCAGGCATTCAGTTTGACGAAAACCGGCAACGCCGAAATCGCTCACGTCTGGCTGTTGATTGCGATTCGGAATAAGTACGCGGCGGCGTATCTGCGACTGGAAGAATATCTGACTTCAATCGGCAGGCAGAAACTGATCAAACCCTTGTACGAAGAATTGGTCAAAACTCCTGAAGGCAAAAAGCGCGCGAAAGCCATTTACGCAAAAGCGCACTCCGGGTATCACCCGATTGCTCAGACAAGTGTGGGCAAGATTGTGAATTGATTTTGGAATTACCGGCTGAGCAGTTTTTCCAGGTCTTCTAGCAGTTCAGGCATTTCCAGAGATTCGGCAAACTGGCCGACCCAGAAACGAATGCGGTCAAAATCAAGATTGGGTTCGATGTTTAGAATGGATTCGATGTCGGCGATGTCTCTGGGACGGTGGGCTACGGCTTTGGTAATAATCAGGTCTTCGGGTGACGCGACTTTGATCCGAACGGAACCGATAACCAATTCTCGTGCGCGAGCGATCATCTCTTCTTCAAAAGGCAGCGCCCCGCACGACAAATCAACGTTGATTCCAGTTGGCTGATGTTGGAGCAGGATCACTCGATTCCTGCGCGCAAATTCAGGCGCATCGCTGATTCGCCCTATAAAACCATATGGCGTGCCTGATTGAACAAAGGATTCAAGCTCGCCCGTATCCAGCCATAAAACCGCATCAACATCCTGCGTCGCTCGTGCCCCTGCAATCAAAGAAACTCCGACCCCGCCAATAATGGCATAAGGTGTCTGCGTAACCTCCAGCCAGCGCAGAAGGTCTTGCAAGGCAAGCACAATCTCATCCGGGATTTCAGTCTCTTTTTTCATTGCTGATTTTCGTAGCAAATACTTCTCGCAATTTTTGCCAACGTGCGCGAACGACTTCCTGATCGTTGAGCGGACGCTGATGCCAGCCCAGCAGCCTGCCAGTTCGGAAAAGCATCGCCAATTCTTTCAGTCTCAACTCAAAAGATTTGGCGCGCTCTTCCTGAATAACAACCTGATTGACTGCTGCCCAGCGTTCTTTGAATTGAATTGCTTCTTCTCTGGTCACTTGTACATCCGCCTTTTTCGTTCCGCAACGCAAGCGTAACGGAACGAATGCGAGTCTACCACGCTTACTTCACATCATTCAGCGCCCGCAAGGCCTGCTGAATTCGCTCTGTGGCGATGGCGACTACTTGATCCGCCGCTACGTCTTCAGAAGTTTTGGTGGCGCGGTCGTAAAATTCGACTTTGCCTTCTTTCAACTTCTTGGGGCCGATGCGGATCTGGAACGGGAAGCCGACCAGATCGGCGTCGTTCAGTTTGACGCCTGCGCGCTCGTCGCGGTCGTCGTACAGGACTTCGACTCCGGCTTTGGTCAGTTCGTCGTAAATGCCGTCGGAGGTCGTTTTGACATCAGCATCTTTCATGTTCAGCGGAGAAACCACAATCTGGAACGGAGCAATCGTGATCGGGAAGATGATTCCCGCGTCGTCGTTGTGACGCTCAATCGCGGCGGCCAGAATACGTTCAACGCCAATGCCGTAACTGCCCATGACAATCGGAACCGGCTTGCCGTCGGAATTCAGTACCGAAGCTCCCATCGCAATGCTGTATTTCGTGCCGAGTTTGAAGATGTGGCCGACTTCCAGAGCTTTGGCGACGATCAACTCGCCGTCACATTTCGGACAGCCTTCGCCTTCGACCACGGTGCGCAGGTCAGCCCAAGTAGCGACTTTGATGTCGCGCTCGATGCTGACGTTACGCAAGTGGTGATCGTCAATGTTGGCTCCGGTGGTCATGTTTTTGCGACCACGCAAAGCTTCGTCGGCGATGACAGGAACTTTCGTCACTCCAACCGCGCCGAGTGATCCGGCGTGCGCGCCCATCAGATCGAAAATCTCTTCGGGATGAGCAGGACGAACAGCGGTTTGTTCCCAGCCGTCAGTATTGACGATTTTGGCGATGGCGTTGGAAAGCTTGGCGTCGTTGACCTGATGGTCTCCGCGCAGCAGAGCCAGAAACAAAGTGTTTTTGGCTTCATCGCCTTTGACGGCAACTGAAACGTAAACCAGAGTTTTGATCTGTTTGTTGGCAGCATGTCCACCAGAGGGTCCGCCGTCAAAGTTGACCAGATCGTCAATCGTGCGAACTCCGGGCGTGGGGAATTTTTCAGCCGCGTCATTGCCTTCGCCGTCGTCAACCGCAGGAATCCGCGATTGAGCCTTTTCGGTGTTGGCGGCGTAACGGCATTTCGGACAGCTTGCCACCAGGTCTTCTCCGGCGTCGGTGTAAACCATGAATTCGTTTGACGCCGATCCTCCCATCGAGCCGGAATCGGCTTCGACGATGACGAAATCCAATCCGCAGCGGCTGTAAACTTTGCAGTAAGCGGCGCGCTGATCGTCAAAAGCTTTATCCAAGCCGGCCTGGTCAATGTCGAAGGTGTAAGCGTCCTTCATCGTGAACTGGCGGACGCGCAGCAAGCCGGATTTTGGGCGAGGTTCGTCGCGGAACTTTGTTTGAATCTGATACCAGACCTGCGGCAGTTGTTTGTACGAACGCAGATGGTTGCGGGCGATATCGGTGAAACATTCTTCGTGAGTCATGCCCAGACAATAATCGCCGCCTTTGCGGTCTTTCAGCCGGAACATGTTCTGTCCCATGATCGTCCAGCGACCGGATTCCTGCCAGATTTCAGCCGGATGCAGTGCGGGAAAAAAGAATTCCTGGCCGCCTATGGCGTTCATTTCCTGGCGGATGATTTCGGAAATTTTCAGCACCGAACGCTGCGCAAGCGGCAAATAAGTGTAAATGCCCGCTCCCATCTGGCGCACAAAACCGGCGCGCAACAACAATTTGTGGCTGACGACTTCGGCGTCCGAAGGTTCTTCGCGAAGAGTAGGTATAAAGTAAGTTGACCAACGCATATCAGTAATTATGAATTCGGAAGGATGAATGATGAATTCAAGGCAGATTCATCATTCGTCACTCATCCTTCATCATTTCCCTTTCAGTGTTTTTGAGCGATTGCGATCAGCGACAAGCCGCACGGCGGGCCGATCAGTTTTTCCAGACGTAACAGCGGAACGAGTTTGTTGGCCAGACTGGCCTGACCTGCCGGCAGGTAATCGCGCTTGAGCAGTCTTCCGTTGACGAACCATGGCAGCATTGCCAGCAAACTGAAAAACTTCGTTTCAGTCACAGTGAAACCAACCTTAGTCAGTTTACCGGCCAGTTCATTTTTACTGTAACGGCGAAAGTGGCCGACGGCTCGATCAAATTCGCCGTACAGAAACTGGTGCGAAGGAACCAGCAAAGCCAGCTTGCCTCCGGGTTCCAAGACGTCGCGCATTTGTTCCAGGGCGAATAGATCGTCTTCTATGTGTTCCAGCACATTCAAGCAAACGACGGTGTCGAATGGATTGGCAACCATCTCTGGCTCCGGTTTGGCCGTCAGGTCGAATTTGCCAACGCGGACATTGGGACTGTCGCCAAATAACCGTTGCAGTTCGCCGCGATAAGCAGGCACAACATCGGTTGCAGTTACCTGGCGTTTTCCGGCACACAAAAACTGAGTGATGTTTCCGGTTCCCGAACCGACTTCCAGCACGCGGCGACCAACCGCGCCCGCGATTTGTTCATACAGCCAATAATTGTAAGCATCCAGCTCGGCGAGCTGATTCAGCGTCGCTGTCAGTGCCAGACTTTCTTCTGCCATAACAAAATGTGCCTTGTAATGATGCTGAAAAAACGATGCGGGATAATGCCCGCTGGCTCTGAGCAAAGTCAAACGTCCAACCTGCACCCAAAACAGTAACGCGGCAACAAGCGTGTTTCGGCAATTCATCAATTGCCAAAACACCGGCTTGTCGCCGCGCTATGCCAATTTTATGAGTCGAAAACTCTATAGACGCGAACGTGAAGAACGTGGCCCTTCGTCCAAAGTCATAGCCAGGCTGACCTTGCGTCCGTTTCGCATGACTTCGACCTGAACCTGGTCGCCGACGTTTTTGTTATTTAGCACACGGTCATAATCGTCTCGACTCGCAATTTTCTGGCCGTCCATAGCCACAATAATGTCGCCGCCAATCGGAATTTGGTAACGGCCATAACGTACGGTTTCAGTCGGCCCTTTTATTCCTGCGCGTTCTGCGGAACCGCCGGATTGAACTTCGATAACCATTAAACCTTCGCTGACCGGAATCTCAACCGCGCGAATAAACCGGTCGCCCAGGTTTGCCAGCGGAATGAAGTTAACGCCGGGACGAGCTTTTCTAACTCGGCCATATTTTTGAATGTCATCAATCACGCGCTTGGCCGTCTCAACAGGAACCGCGAAGCCGATGCCTACCGAGCCACCTGACGGCGAATAAATCATTGTGTTGATGCCGATCAACTGGCCGTGAGAATTCAGCAGGGGCCCGCCTGAATTTCCAGGATTGATGGCGGCGTCGGTTTGAATCACGCCTTCGATCAAAGTCTTTGTCATTTCTGACCGGATCGGGCGCGACAACCCGGAGATGATTCCGGTGGTCAGCGTTCGATCCAGGCCGAAGGGATTGCCAATAGCCAAGACTTTCTGCCCAACGAACAGGCTCTTCGACGTACCCAGAGGAATGACGCTCAGTTCGCTTGGCGGCGCTTCGACTTTTATGACAGCCAGATCATTGTCAGGGTCTGCGCCCAGAACTTTGGCCGGGTAGGTTTTGTTGTTTGAAAGCCTAACTTCCAACTTTTCGGCGTCCTGAACGACGTGGTTGTTGGTCAGAATGCGGCCTTCTTTATCCAGGATCGAACCGGAACCGGTTCCTTCTTGCGGGTAGGCATTGAACCAATCCTGAACGATGACCGTTGAAGTAATGTGAACGACGCCAGGGCTGCTGGCGGCATAAACTTCCTGGTTGTTCTTTTCGTCGCTGGCAACCGATGGGTCTGTCAGTTCTGTGATTTTTGCGGGTTCAACTGCTGCCTTGTCGGTTTTGGCTCCGACCAACCGGCCAAGCAAATCTGATCCGAAGCGGTCATAAACAAGTACCGATGCCGAGGCGAAAACCGCAGTCACCAGGGCAAGCACGATCAATTGCTTTGCGCTAATTTGATAAGTTCTCATTGCTGTATCACTCCTTCAATTAAGTTCGTAGTACCGGCTTCAGCCGGAATCTTCAGTTCGTAGTGCCGCTTTTAGGCGGAAGGTCTCGGCTGTCATGCCCGTTTCGTCTGAATGCGGTACTACATGCTTTTAAGGGCATCCAAAGTTACCCGTTCGCGGTCTGAAAAGTTCCGAAAAACCCGGCACAGACCGGCGAAATACTCGTTCAACCATAGTCTGACGCGACAACGATGTTAAGATTGTAAAGTCCGATCAACAAATACGCGACCAATAGAAAACTATTCCACTGGATATTGTCATGATGAATCTCCGCTTAGGCAAGTATTTTTCCATCGCTCTGCTGTTCTTAACGCTGACTTGTTTTACATACATTCGACCCGCACAGTCGCAAAACAAAGAAGCTCAGAAGTCTCAAGACCCTGCGACGTTGAGAATCGAAACCGAGCTTGTGCAGATTGACGTAGTCGTTACCGACAAGCAGGGCAAATTGGTCAGCGACCTGAAGCGGGAAGATTTTCAGATATTTGAAGACGGCAAGCCGCAAGCCATCTCTAACTTTTCCGTCGGCACTGCGACCAGACAGGCAAACTGGTTGAGAACTGTGCCAAAAGCTTCAAACAACAAAACAACGGCGACAGCCACAACTCAGATTTCACCAACCATCAGTGCCGGGCGTTATCTGGTAATGGCCGTGGATGACATTCACTTGAAGCCCGGAAATCTAATGCTGGCCAAACAAACGCTGACTAAATTCATTGACCAGCAGATAGGCGTCAGCGATCAAGTCGCTTTTGTGACAACCAGCGGACAAGTAGGCATGTTCCAGCAGTTCACCACCAATCGCGAAGCTTTGCGGCGCGCCGTCACCCGACTGAATGCCGCTGGTAAAACCGCTACCAACAATTTCGACGTTCCGCGCATAACCCCTTATCAAGCAGAGTTGATTGACAATGGCGATACCGACGCGCTGGAACTGGCTGTGCAGGAATTGATGGCCAGACAAAATATAGATCGCCGCATGGCGACTTCAGAATCTCAGTCCCGCGCCAGGATGATAATTCAGGAAAACAACAATTTGACGATTGCCACACTTTCAACCCTGGAAAACATCGTTCGTGATTTGCGCGCTCTGCCGGGGCGAAAGGTGATGGTGTTGTTGTCGGATGGATTTCTGCTGGGCGGGGGGCGCAACGGAGTTCATGACAACATTCGCCGAATCACCGATGCAGCCACAAAAGCCGGAGTCGTGATTTATTCGCTGGATGCGCGCGGATTGGTGGCTATGCCTGACAGTATGGATGCTTCGTCGCCGGGCTTTTTCGGAACCGGCGCTTTAGCCGGAGCGCGATCACGAATCGAATACAGTTCCATCGAAGCCGACCGCGACGGAATGTTTGCCCTGGCCGAGGACACCGGAGGCAAGGCGATCTTCAACAATAACGATCTGAATCTGGGTTTGCAGCGAGTGCTGGATGACACGGAAAGTTATTACCTGCTGGCCTTTGAACCCACGGTTTCATACCGCGATGGGCGATTTCGCAAACTGGAAGTTCGCCTGACTTCGCGTCCCGATCTGAAGGTTCGCACTCGCAAAGGTTATTTTGCCCCGGACGACAAAGCCGCCGAAAAAGCCGAACGCGATCTGGCCAAAGCCGCCGAAAAAGATAAAAAGAAAACCCCGGAAAAACTGGCCGCCGAAGCAAAAGCTGTGGCCGAAAAACAGATCGTCTCCGGACTCGGTTCTCTGTTTCAGCGCCGCGAAGTCCCTGTCGAAACAGCCGTCACCTTTATCAACACGCCTAAAGATGGAATTCAAACCGACGTCGTCGCGCACATAGAAGCTTCGGCTTTGAATTTCAGTCAGGCGGGCGGGCGTTATTTAGCCAAACTGGATTTGGTGGGAGTGATCTATAAGGAAGATGGCAAATCCGACCAGAACTTTGTTGAAACGCTAAACATGAATCTGCGACAAAGCTCGTACGACGAGGCGATGAAAAACGGAATTACTTACGTCAAACACCTTTCGTTAAAACCAGGGTTTTACCAACTCCGACTGGTTGCACGCGATGACGGAGGGGCGCAAATCGGCACTGCTTCAAACTGGTTTGATATTCCAGACCTCAACCAAAAACAACTGACGCTGAGCAGCATCTTTTTCCCTTTGCCGGATCAGGTGACGGGATCGGTTGTTGATCCCAGTAAAAAAGCCGATGACAAACCCAAGCAACAGGCTTCAATGCGGCCTCCGATTGTTTACCGCCGGTTCAAAATCGGCACCAGCTTCGATTTCCTGATCTTTGCCTACAACTCTGTCGCAGACGCCAAAGGTAAAACCGATCTGGCAATCCAAACTCAGATTTATTCCGGCAATAAACTGATACTGGCCACACCGCTGAAGAACTTTCTGACAGACAGCCAACAACCTGCACAAGACCCTCAGCCTGGCCAATCCGCCCAGGCTCAAACTGCTCAAAATCAGGCCGGGCTGGCTTATATGGCGCGATTCACTTTGGACAAATTCGAGCCGGGCGAATACGAACTGCGACTGGTTGTCATTGACCGCAACGTCAAAGCCAGCGCCAAACGCTCAATCAATTTCACCGTCGAATAAGGGTGTGATTCAATTGCCAACAATCGCCGCTATGGCTGTTTGACAATCTTGGCAATCGCCCGCAACTCGGCCACCATCCCTTTGAACATATCGAACAACAGAGCCTGCGGCCCGTCGCATAAAGCGCGTTCTGGGTAAGGGTGAATGTCCACCAGAATGCCGTCTGCGCCGACTGCGATGGCCGCGCGAGACATAGGAATCACAGTTTCTCGATTGCCTGTGCTATGGCTGGGATCGAAAATAATTGGCAGATGCGACAGCCGCTGCACTGCCGGAATCACTGACAAATCAGGCGTGAAGCGCGAATGGCTGCCGAACGTTCGCACGCCGCGTTCACACAAAATCACCTGATAATTGCCTTCGGACATGACGTATTCGCCCGCCAGCAGAAACTCTTCCAGCGTCGAAGACATCCCGCGTTTCAGCAAAATCGGTTTGCGAGCCTGCCCGGCGCGTTTGAGCAAGCTGAAGTTCTGCATGTTGCGTGTGCCGATCTGGATCACATCGGCGTACTGTTCGCATAAATCCAGCGCGGCTTCGTCCACGGCTTCGGTAACGATGCGCAGCCCGAATTCGTCGCGCACGTCGGAGAGAATCTTTAAGCCTTCTTCGGCTAAACCCTGAAAGGCATAAGGCGAAGTGCGCGGCTTGAAAGCTCCACCGCGAAACCATTTGCAGCCCATTTCGGCCACGACCTGGGCAGTCAGTCGAGTCTGTTCGCGCGATTCAACGGCGCAAACTCCGGCAATGATCGCGGGTTCGTCACCGCCGATTTCGGCTTCGCCAATTTTGATGACGGACTTGTCGTGCTTCAGATCGCGCCCGACCAGCTTGTAAGGCTTGGTGACGCGAACGCATTCGGCTACGCCGGGCAGATCAACAAAAGGATCAGTCGGCACAGAGCCATCGTTGCCCGTCAACCCAATCGCCGTGCGATTCGCCCCCGGCATCGGATGCGCCTTGAAGCCCAAGGATTCAATTGTTTCGACTACGCGCCGAATGTCGCTCCCGGTCGCGTCAGATTTCATTACGATTAGCATGGATTCAGTCTCTTTCCTGCTTCACTAACGAGTCATTTCTTTTACTTGCTCGATGGGGCGTGGCGGTTTGGTCGAGTGGATAACAGCATGACAATTGGGACAGACTGGGCGTAGGTCTTTTATCGGATCAACCTGGTAACTTTCCTGGATCTCTGACAATGGAATGATGTGATGCACGTGAATGATTCCTGCCGCCTCTGCACCGTAACCTTCCTCGAAGGAAAACCCGCAGATACAACATCGTGCGCCATAATGCTTGATACAGAGTTGCCTTGCACGACGATCTCTTTCTGTGCGCATTGACTTCTGCCGCGCCGCGCCATCTCAGTGAACAGTTCATCATCAGGAAGCTCCTCGGCTATCAGCGGAAGGCGATTTTCACCCAATGTATCCCAATACTTAGGTTGAGGAAGGGGTCGCCCAAGTTCCTCGCTAATAAATTGGATCAATTCCGGTGAGTGAGTTGCACGAGTGGATGGGTGTTTAGGCCTTTTTACGGCCCTAGAGATTATTTCAATGTGAGAGCCAGACAATTGCTGGTATGCATACTTCACCATCTCAAATGGCATGTTGCATGCCTCTGATCCAGGATTTGATGGATAGACTCCTGTTGCAATAGGGTTTCCATCACGATCCTCCCCTTGATAAAACCAGAGTTCTGGACGATTGCGTAGTCCAAGAGGAACCGTATTTTTATCCACGATGAGATGGAAAGGTAAGTCCCACTCACCAACCTGGAGAACTTCGTGCAGACCAACCTTCAACATAATGCTGTCAGCGGCCAGTCGTATACCCCAACGGTCTGCCCCGTACTGATGGGCAATCTCAATTGATGTGCCCAGTGATTCCATTACATCCTTCCAGTATTGCTGCGGTATCAATCGGCGACATACCTCCGCAGCACTGTTCAATGAAGTGGGCAAATTGAGATTTGATTCAGGCATAATTCAGCTTTTCTGATCCGTTGTGTCCGCCCATATTTCTTGAAACTGTGGCAGCCTCAGATGAACAAGTCGGGCGAGACGTGAAAAAAATCGCCCAGCGACTTGGCCAGCTTTTTACTGATCGCGCGTTTGCCGTTGATGACTTCTGAAGCGACGCCGCTGGAACCGAAGAGGTGAACAATGTCGCGTTGGCGCAGGCCTCTTTGTTCAATTAGAAATTGAAGGGTTTCAGTAGGTGAGCTTTGCCCCATCGGGTAATGGCGCTCTTCAAAGTCTTCAATCAGCCTGACCAGCAGATCGAATAGCTTTGTTTCTTCCGGCGATAGATCGCGGCGCATCATGGATTCGACAATCGCGAGCAGGCGTTCATTTTCTGCTTCGGTTTCGATAACAACGGGCATCGCTTTCGACACCAGCCTGCGATACTTCGTCGGATCGAACTTAACCGCCGCAGTCTTTTTTCCACGCGCCTTTGTCGTAGTCTTTGTGCTTGAGGACGTGTTTAACATAAATCACCTGCCTGTCGTACTTGATCTCCACTATCAAACGAAACTTGTTCCCGCCGATGTTGAAGATCGTGCAGTCGTAAGCCGCATCGGCATAGTGGAAGACGGCCTTGGCTGTAATGGATTGCCAAGAAGCTTTCTTTGGAGATTCGATACCGCCAGGCATCAAGCGGCATTGGCATCGGGGTATTGTTTCCAAAATTCGCGCAGTCTCTTTTTGCTGATAACGTGCAAAGCATCGCTCCTTCCACCCAAACCTAGTCTTCAAACCGGAGAGCAAAGCGTCAAAGGCCATCAACTGGTTCCATCACTGAGTTGTCCAGTCGCCATCCACGAACAGTGAACTACCAGTGACGTAACCAGCCGCGTCCGGAAATAGAAGACGAGGGCTCCGGCAATTGTGGAGTTCGCCCCAGCGGCCAGCCGGGATGCGCGTAAAACGAAGTCTTTGATGTTTCGCCGACTGTTCAGCAGTTGCCGGTTCATTTCCGTAGCAAACGGACCCGACAAATCGCGTTGACCGTCACGCCTTTGTTCGCCCATTCCAGCGTCAGAGTTTTTGTCATTCCACGATTGCCGCTGGTCAGCGTGGCGAACGCCAAGTAGCGAAATCACGGACATAATCGAACCCAGATTGATAACTCGTCCCCAGCCGCGTTCGGTCATCGCCGGGCCAAAGGCGCGTGCGTTAGCTTTACGCTGGCGCTTACCGCGTGCAAAGAAACGGGCCTTTGACGTTGGCGGCCATGACGGCGTCCCAATCGGCTTCGCTTAAATCCTGAATGGCTCCGCGAATGTTGATTCCGGCGTTGTTGACCAAAATGTCTATAGTTCCGAAGCCGGATTCGATTTCGGCCTTCAAGCGGTCAATGTCGGCGGAGATGGTCATATCAGCCTGGAAAGCTGCGGTGCGGCGACCGGTTGCAGCGGCAATCTCAGCGGCGGCTTGCTGACAATCGCTGAGCGTGCGGCTGGCGATGGCGACATCGGCTCCGGCTTCGGCCAGAGCTTTGGACATTACGCGGCCAAGCCCTTTGGCTCCACCGGTAACAAGCGCTCGGCGGCCTTCGAGTTTGAACAGATCAAAGACAGTTTTGTTTGTGTTGTCGTTTAGTTTCATAGCAATTTGAAATGAGAAAACAGATTTGAACCACGGGGAGCACTGGGATCACGGGGAAACAGCAAAGACAGGTTGATTATTCCCCGTGCGCCCCGTGTTCCCCGTGGTTGAATTTCCAGCACACTGAAAATTCGTTCAGGTGAATGTCGGCGGCGCATTGTAGCCGCTCGCTCCCACTCGTCCAAGAAAGCCAGCTTGTTTCCAAAATTTCTGACTGAGGCTTGGTCGAGTCAAAGTTTTTCTGCCTCCTTTTTGTTTAACAACTAATTTTTTAATTGACAGCTTGCTGGGGGCGAGCTTATCTTGCAAACGAATTCTTTAGTAGTTCAAAAATTCAAACGATAGGTCAATTCAACAACGACAGGAATGGAGGTTAGCCGATGGCTCGCAGAAAATCGCCTACGCTGACGGAAGTCGAGCTGGAGATGATGGACGTGCTTTGGGACAAAGGAGAAGCGACGGTTTCGGACATCGTCGAGGCTCTGCCCGAAGAGCGACTGGCTTACAGTTCTGTGCTGACGATGATGCGTATTCTGGAACAGAAAGGTTACGTCACTCACGAGAAGGAGGGACGAGCCTTCATTTACAAACCGCTGGTTGATCGGCAGCAGGCGCAGAAAACCGTCATCGGTTATTTGCTGAAACGGTTCTTCAACAATTCG
>JBGAPB010000086.1:0-19542 GCA_044221525.1 Blastocatellia bacterium
CTGAAGGTAGGAAGCCGCTTGTGAATCGCGATCATTGAGCAATTGCTTTAGTAATTGCTGTTCAGTCAGCGGTAATTGCGCGACTTGCCGTAAGACACCTTCGATGGAAACTCCGATCATAGATTTAGACCTCCGGTGGATGCCTGCAATTTCAGGCTGACTGATTATAGGATGTGGCGGATGAAGCGGCCAAGATGAAATGTCCGGTTGTTCTTTGTGAAAAGGCCGAGCGAATTGGAAATCGTTCGGCCTTGCTCAAATGCTATTGGCCTTTGAAGTCGGGTTTGCGGCGTTCTTTGAAAGCCGTGATGGCTTCGACCAAATCCAGCGAGTGCATAAAGGCCGAGTTCCAAACGGCTACGTATTCCAGGCCGTCGGCGATGGATTTGTCGGCGCAGTAATTCATGACTTGTTTGACGCCTTGGACGACCAGAGGCGGGTTGGATGCGATGTCGACGGCGAGAGTTCTGGCCGCTTCGAGCATGGCTTCGGGTGTGTCGTAAATATCGCTGACCAGGCCGATTTGTAAGGCGCGGGCGGCGTCAATGTCTTTGCCGGTGTAGGCCAGCTCTCTTGTGTGGCCTTGCCCGATGATGGCGGGCAGGCGGTGAATGCTGCCTAGGTCGGCGACGATGGCGATTTTGGCTTCGCGCAAACTGAACTTGGCATCGGCGGAAGCGACGCGAATGTCGCAAGCGGAAATCAAATCCAGGCCTCCGCCGATGCACCAACCGTTGATGGCTGCGATGACGGGTTTGCGGCAAGTGGCGACGCGGTTACAGGCTTGCTGCATTTCCAGGACTTTGTGGTGCAGCCGAGTTCGTTCGGCGGCAAGGTTTTTTCCGCTGGCTCCTATTTCTCCGGTCATGGCGACCAAATCCAATCCATAGCTGAAGTTACCGCCGTCGCCTCGGATTATGACGGCTCGAATTTCTTCGTCGCGGTCGAGTTCAGCGAACAGGATAGGCATTTCTCGCCAGAAATCTGGCCCCATTGCGTTGCCTTTGCTTGGGCCGGTCAGGATGACTTCGGCAATTCCTGACTGCTTTTCAACTCGTAATGATTTGTATTCGGTGCTCATGTTGATGGATTCCTGAAAATGGCATGGAGTCTCGCCTTCAGGCAGCCGGCTGAAGGCGGTGCTCCATGCTCTTTTATTGTTGTTGCTGTTGTTGCTGCTGATAGTAATCGTCTTCAGCCGTCGGCGGCGGAGTGATCCAGGTTGTCATTGATATCGTTTCTTCTTCCGGCAGCGGAGCTTCGGTTGGCAAAACCTGCACGCCTACGCTCAGTTCTGTTTGCGCGGAGCCTTTAAAGACACCGCGTGTGGGCGGCACGTCCGCGTAATCGCGTCCGATGGCCGTGCGAATGTGGCGGTCGCCGGTCAGTAAATTGTTTGTCGGGTCGAACCCGATCCAGCCGAATTCCGGCAGAAAAGCTTCTACCCAGGCGTGTGTGGCGTCAGCCGCCGAGCGGTCGTGATGCTCATGTCCGTGAAAAAGATAGCCGCTGACGTAACGGCATGGAATTCCGACCTCACGCAACAGGGCAATCATAATGTGCGCGAAATCCTGGCAAACTCCTTTGCGTTCTTCCAAAGCGTGATCAATTGGCGAATCCACAGAAGTGGTTTGCGGCGAGTAATCGAACTTATCAAAAATCGCCGTGTTGATTTCGCGCATCAACGACAGCGGATCGCATCGCCGTTCTACTTTCAGTTCGGCGATTAACTCAGACAGGAGTTCGGTTTTTGTCGCGTATTCGCTAGGGGCCACAGAATCCCAATGCTCACCGCCAACTTTGGTGGCGTCCAGAGTCGTCCAGTAATCGTCGGGCAATGCTTCGGGCAATATCAGCGGAGGAGTGATTTCGACTGTAGCGTCGGCGGTGATCTTCAACTGGCCATGCTGACCCGGAATATCGAAGTAATGAACAACGTTGCCTAGATAGTCTTTATACCCTTGAACGCGAGCGCGAGGTTGTGTCGTCAGTTCAAACTTAACGCAGCGCTGGTTCGCTTCGCTGCGAGGTTGCATGCGGACTTCGGTAATGCTTTCCGAAACCGGCGAGCTGTATATGAATTTGGTGATGTGGCGAATTGAGTAAAACATATTTGAATTGCGGAAAGTGACGGTCAGGACACCAACGCCGCATCAATTGAATAAGAGATGTATTGTTGCTGAATCGCCGTATGAATTTGCGCGCACTGACGCTGTATGTTTTCCAGGAACGCGTGAATGTCGTCGGCGATGATTTCGTCTACTTGGGCGTAAAGGAATGTCGCCCGCAGCTTTCCGGCCAGTCGTTGAGCGCGGCCTGTTTTTCGCGCGCCGCTCAATTTGGCCAGAGCTTCGAGCGAAGTCTGCACCGCATCCGTCGCAAAGCGAACCGAACGTGGAAGTTCCGGGTTGAGCAGCAAAAATTCGGCAATCCGTTCGGGGCGCAGATCGGCGGTGTATGTTTGACAGTATGCTTCGAACGACGTGCAGGATTTAAGCAATGCGACCCAGGAAATGAAATCAAGACCGCGTTCTATCTGTCCGGGTTGGTTGAACAGATGACGCAAATGAACATCCAGCAGCGACGCCGTTGCGTTGGCCCGTTCGATGTAACGGCCAAGTTGAATGAACTGCCAACCTTCGTTACGCATCAGTGTAGAGTCGGTGATGCCCTGAAACAGGTGCGATCCTTCCTTGATTGGACCGTAAAACCCATGCGGTTGCGCATAGATCGAATTGATATTGGAGCGCCGCACATCCAGATAAAGATGGTTCAACTGCTCCCACATTTCAGAGCTGATCTGTTCACGAATCTGACGCGCATTTTCACGCGCGGAACTAATGCAGGAAACCAGCGACTCTTTGTTTTTAGTGTCGAAGGTCAGAAACTGAGTTAGTGGATAAGCATCCAGCGATTCAGGCACTGGGGAACGCAAACTAGCCAGCAGCAATTGCCAGCGCAGCTTTGCGACTTCCGGAGACTGGTCAAGCGCCTGATTGAGCGTTAAATCCATTAGTCGCGCCGTGTGTTCGGCACGCTCCAGATAACGGCTCATCCAGTACAAACTGTCTGCGACTCTTGAAAGCATAAGAAAAGTGCTGAGTGCTGAGTTCTGAGAAATGGGATTCTTGCCTTGAATCAGTCCTCAGAACTCAGCCCTAAAATAGAACCCAAGTATCTTTGCTGCCCCCGCCTTGCGACGAATTGACGACAAGCGAGCCTCTTTTGAGTGCAACCCTCGTCAACCCCCCGGGCACGATGGTTACTTTTTCGCCGTAAAGAATGTATGGGCGAAGATCAACATGGCGCGCTTCGACCTGACCTTCGATGAAACAGGGCGCGCGCGACAACGCCAATGTTGGTTGCGCGATGTAATTTCGCGGATCGGCGATGATTCGGCGTCTGAACTCTTCGCGTTCTACGGCGGTGCTGTGTGGCCCGATTAACATTCCATACCCGCCAGATTCGCCAACCGCTTTGACAACCAACTTGTCCAGATTTTCGATTACGTGTTGCCGCTGTTTATTATCGTCCAACAAATAGGTCTCGACGTTCGGAATGATCGGGTCTTGATCCAGATAGTATTTGATGATCTTCGGCACGTAAGCGTACATTGCTTTGTCGTCGGCTACGCCTGTGCCGATTGCATTGGCCAGCGCAATGTTGCCTGCTCGATAAGCGTTGAACAAACCGGCTACTCCCAAAATCGTATCGCGCCTGAAAGCCAAAGGATCAATGAAATCGTCATCAATCCGGCGGTAAATTACATCCACACGCCGCAATCCGGCGGTCGTCCGCATATAAACTATGTTGTCGTGAACGATCAGATCGCGGCCTTCGACCAGTTCAATGCCCATCTGCCGGGCCAGAAAAGTGTGTTCGTAATAAGCTGAATTGAACACCCCCGGCGTCAGCAAAACGATTGTCGGGTCGGGGCGATTAGGCGGAGCCAGAGCGCGCAACGTGGCCAGCAGAGCCTGGCCATAATGGTCAATCGGTTGAACGTTGTAACTGCTGAACAAGCCTGGAAAGACTTTCTTCATTACCTGCCGGTTGGCCAGCATGTACGACACTCCGCTGGGCACTCGCAGATTGTCTTCCAACACGGCGAACTCGCCATTATTCAACCGCACCAGATCGGTGCCAATTACAGAAACGTATATGTCCCGACGCACACGCAGCCCGCGCATTTCGCGGCGATAATGTTTGCAGCTGTAAACCAGTTCACGCGGAATCACTCCGTCCTTCAAAATCTTTTCGTCGTGGTAAAGGTCTTTCAGAAACAAATTTAGCGCGGTGATGCGTTGTTCCAGGCCGCGCTCCAGCGTCGTCCATTCGTTGGCAGTAATGATTCGCGGCAACAAATCGTATGGGAAGATTTTTTCCGTGCCCGCGTCGTGACCATAAACAGTGAAAGTAATTCCCTGATTGAGGAAGGCAATATCGGCAGTTTGCTGGCGCTGTTTCAACTCGCTTGGCACAAGTTCCAGCAGGCGTTGATATAGCGCCTGATATTGCGAGCGAGGCTCAGCCTCCACGGCAAACATCTCGTCGAATGCCGCATCGAGTTGATAATTGGCAAAAGGCGGGGAAAACCTCACTGCCGATTTTGTGTCTTGAATATCTTGTTGCGCCATAAGTTTGTAAAACTGCGGGGGCGCAAGAGCAGTTCAACTGCGCCTGCAATCATAAATGCTTTTCGACAACAAACACTTAGAAGTGTTTGTGCCGAAACAAAACAATCTGATGCTACGAAGGCCGCAGAATCATTTTGCGGCCAGTGTATCTTACTTGCAGTGGCTTAGTTGAATGGAGTGATGGAAGAAAACATTGGCGACCCGTACGGGATTTGAACCCGTGTTACCGCCGTGAAAGGGCGATGTCCTGGACCGGGCTAGACGAACGGGTCGCAAGAGCGATTTTCAGAGATTCCAATGATCTGTTGACGCTTTCGTGTCTCTGAAACGAAGCGCGGATATTACTGACCGAGTCCTGATTCGTCAAGCGACACCGCAAAATCATTTTTAGTTGTTGTTCAGTTATCGGGGAAGCTTTGCGCGTAAGTTCTCACTGCCATAAACTTCAAGCTCCACCGAAATTTCAGCAAGGAGTCTCGAATCAATGAAAAGTAAGTTGGTTTTGGTCTGTGCTGTTTTTGTCGCAACCTTTTTGTCGTTGGCTTTACTCGCCGCGCCGCCAAAACGGCCTAACATAGTTTTTGTTTCCGGTGACCACGAATATGGGTCTGAAGAAACTTTTCCCTTGTTGGCCGCCGAACTGGAAAAGAATTACGGAATGCAGGCTACGGTTTTGAAATCTTCGCCCGACGAAAATGCCGAAGAGAATATCCCGGGTCTGGAAGCTTTGGCCAAAGCCGACCTCGCTGTTTTCTTTCTTCGCTGGCGGCGATTGCCCGCTGATCAAGTGGAACACATACGCAAGTATTTGAACTCCGGACGGCCAGTAGTTGCTTTCAGAACCACCACACATTCATTCAATTACCCCAAAGGCCATCCGATGGAAGTCTGGAATTCCTTTGCGCCCGGTTACATTGGCGGGCCGCCAGGGTGGGGAAACGGCCATTACCATTACGGCCACAAATCCAGCACGGATGTCCGCATCAATCCCGCGGCGGAAAGCGATCCGATTTTGACCGGTGTTGCTCCAAGCTTTCATGTCCGTTCGTGGCTTTATCACGTTCTGCCTTATCCGCCAGCGGACGCCAAACAACTGTTGATTGGCCGAGCTGTTGATTCTGAGAAAAAAGACGCTGTCGAAAACCCGGTTGCCTGGACCTGGAAAAACAAAGTCGGCGGCAAAGTCTTTGTCACGACGATGGGGCATCCCGAAGATTTTCAGGTTGAATCGTTTCAGCGATTGGTCGTCAACGGCATTCATTGGGCGGTTGGCAAACCAGTGCCGAAAAAATGGGCAGGGAAGTTCAATGTGGACGTGAAGTATCACGGCATCAGGGCTACAAAATGAAAAGACTTATTGCATTAACTCTGGCCGGAAGTTTGTTGTTTGGCTCGGTGGCAGCAGCTCAAACGAAAAAGAAGCAGCGCGTTAAACCGGAAGCCGTTGCTCAAAAAGCTCCGCCCGCTTTTGACGCGGAGCGACTGGGGCGAATTCCCGAACGTATGAAATCGTTTGTGGACAAAGGCCGCGCGGCTGGCATGGTCACTTTGCTGGCTCATCGTGGCAAAGTCGTGCAGCTTTCAGCAATTGGCGTTCAGGATTTGGAAACTCATAAACCAATGAAGGAAGACACGATTTTTCAAATCGCTTCAATGACCAAACCGATTACCTGCATCGGCGTCATGATTTTGGCCGAAGAGGGATTGCTGGCGATTACCGACCCGGTTGAAAAATTCCTGCCGGGTTTTGCCAAGTTGCAGATTCGGGAAAAAGGCGACGGCGAAGTTGAAGAAATCCGCAAACCGAAGCGCAAAATAACAATACGTGATTTGATGACCCACACTTCTGGAATGAGCGGAGGCTATCCCGAAGAGTTCAAGGATCTGTTTGCCAAACGCGATCGCACCTTGGCCGAAGCCGTCGAAGCTTTTCCAACGCGCTACCTGGATTTCGAGCCGGGAACCAAATGGGGTTATAGCAACATGGGGATAGCCACGCTGGGCCGCATTATCGAAATCGTTTCCGGTAAAAGTTATGAAGATTTTCTGGCTGAACGAATCTTTAAGCCGCTTGGGATGAACGACAGTCATTTCTTTGTGCCAGAAAATAAACGCGACCGCATTGCGACGATTTATGGACTTGAGGCTGACAAGTTGACGAAAGCCGACGTTGATCTATTTCGTGTCGGAGCTAAGTATCCGGCGCCTGAAGCCGGTTTATATTCAACTGCGCCGGATTTGTTCAGGCTTTATCAGATGATGCTGAATGGCGGCGTTCTTGACGGCAAGCGGATTTTGACCAGGCATTCGGTTGAGTTGATGACCGGCAATCACACTGGAGATTTGAAAGCGGGTTTTTCGCCAGGCGTAGGTTATGGTTTGGGTTGGTCGGTTGTGCGGAACATCGAGGGCATGTTTCGTTTGAATTCCATCGGCACTTTCGGGCACGGCGGCTTGTGGAAGACTTACGGCTGGATTGATCCGAAGAAGGAACTGGTCGGAGTGATTCTGATGCAGAGACTTAGCGGTGACGGCGATCTGGCTGATGAGTTTAACGCTTTTATGACTATGGCTGCTGTGGCAATGAATTGACCGGGAGAATAGAAGCCGGGGCGAACTGACGACAGAATCGCCCCGGCTCACGGTTTTTTGCCCGGGTCATTCCTTCGGCACAAAGATCACCTGTGGATCATCTTTGTTGTCGTCGTCGGCATTTACTCCGCGAAGGAAGTTTTTCATCAGGCCACCGCCGTCAAGAGCGAAAAGCGTCAGTTGGCCTGAAGTCACGTGAGCGCGAATTGTTGCGCGCGGTAATGAACCTGCCCGAATGAAATTGATGACTTCTTCGTTTCGGTCGGCGATGTGCGTCACATTCCAGGTGCCGGATTCAACCGAAGGCGGAACCTGATTGCTTCTGTAGCCTCTCATAATCCAGGTGCCGCTAGGATTGATTTGAAGCTCCATTGAATAACCTGTCTTATCCCATCCATCGTAATTGGCGTGAGTAATGCCAATTGAGTTGATCGAATACATCGCCTTCCACAATCCCACGAAATAATCAGATAGCGATATTTCATCCAGTCGAGTGTTGCCCGGTGGAGGATCGTGCCAGCAGACTGGCGGATAAACATCTTCGTCGCAATGAACTGGGTTGTAAGAGCTACCGTCGTCCCCATAACCACTGAAGCGATGGGCCTCTAACAAAGCAGCCGCCGGCGGGCGAGTGCGAATCAACTCGTTGCCGTCAATCCGTCCATCCTCGTCTTCGCCGGGGAGCCGAATCGTTTCATCCCAATAAGCCGCAAAAGTAACGTTCCAATGCCAACGGTTGGTTGCCGAATTTAACGAACGACCTACGCCTGCAATTTTCCATTCAGGCGTTAGCAATAAAGCTCTGCCGAATGGCGAGGCCTTCCAACCATTGAAAATTGTCTGGGCTTCTGAGCCTCCGTCGGCGACCAAAGCGCCTTCGTTGATCGGAGCGGCTCCGCCTAGGAAGCCGTAATCATAAGCGCGTTCAGTCGGGCCGCGTCCCTGCCGATCAATTTCGTCTGTGTAATTTCCTGCTGCCATGTCCCGCGCCAGAAAGTCGCTGGCTTTGGTTAAGCTAACACTTGTTCCCAATGGGCTGCGTCCGCGTTGAAGTCTGTATTGACTTATCAACTCCAATAACAGCTTTTCTTCGCCTTCAAGCGGAATCGCTGTGGTTGATGTCGGTGGAGTATTGCCAGATGGAGTTGGAGTTGGAGTTGGTGTTGGAGTCGGAGTTGGGGGCGGAGTTGATGGAGGTTTGGGTGTTGGAGTCGGGGTCGGGTTTGGCGTTGGGGCTGGAGGTGGGGCAGTTGCAGTTGAAGTTAGCAAAACTACGAAAGCGCCGAAGACCGGGTCGGCGCTGGTCATGGGAATGCGAACCGGTTGGCCGTTAAAAGTTCCGGTCACAACCGGCGAGCCAAACCAGTCGTTGACGTTGCGGATTTCGTAACGCGCTCCCTGGCTTAAAGCACTGGATAGGTCAACATCCACTGATGCGTTTTTGTCCCAATTGAAGATGGTGATGTTGGCTCGCCCGCTTTCGTAACGATTTGGCCGCACGAAAGTTTTGACGCCGCTGGGCTGTCCGTTCGATTTGATGGTGAACTGGCTGGCGGAATCGAACCCGCTGGATTGTTTCCAGTTGTTGAAGTTGTAAGGGGTAAAGCCGACTCCACCGCTGTAAAGAAACGGCGTAGGGTTTGATGTGGCGGTTGCCGCCAGGTAGCTGTTGTTATTCCAGTTGTAGGCCGAACTTGGAGTGCCCACAGGCAAACCCAGAGTCACCAGATTTTGAGTCCCGATGAATGTGTTGCCAGTGGCCACGACCGATTCCCATTCCTGAATCCATCCGACCACAGAGCCTCCGGCCATATAGTTGTCGCGCAACACAACGTCTTTGTTGTTTTTGGCTGAGTAATACAAACCCAGGTTCGTTGTGTTTTGCAGGCTCAGTGGATGGTAAAGGTAATTGTTGACGATCTCGACTCGTTCAGATGGTTTCAACCCGCCGATCAGAATGTTGTTGTAATCGCTGCCAGACGGGTAAGCGGGCGAACCGTTGCCGAAGATAGTGTTGCCTTCGATGTGGAAACCTTTGATCGCGCCGTTTTCTGTGTAAGCGTGAATGCCGTAACCGTACTGATTGAAAACTATGTTGTCGGTCATGGATTTCACGCCGGTTTCGTTCTGGGCGTAAATGCCGTGACCGTGGCCGCGATCTCCGACCGGAGCCTGCCAGCCGTTGCGATAAATGATGCAGCCGTACATTTCAGAGTCAGTTGCCGGAGTCCACATTCCAGCGGCGACTCCTGTGTCGTGAATTATCAGGTTGATGAACTTGGTGTTCGGGCCGTAAACATTCACGCCAGCCGGGCGAGTTTTTGTGCGGTCAGGATCAGAGCAGGTCAATTCCAGGCCCTGAAAGTTCGTCCAAGGGCCTTCAGGAATTAACACTGCCCAGGCATCCAAAGGAACGTCCAGAGTAACTCTTTCGCCAGGATAAGCCCGAACCGTGATTGGCGCGCCTTCATTGCCGCGAACGGAACTTCGGAATTCATTGGCTTTATAAGTGCCGCCGCGAATCCAGATAGTGTCTCCGGGTTTGGCCGGACTTTTGCCGTAAGCCAGCGCAGTTGCAATGTCCAGCGGGCGTGCTTGAGTTCCATCGCCAGTCGGTGAGCCGTTGGTCGTTACATAAATTCCAGGCAGATTCCCCGGCGGCAAAGGCGTCGGGGAGGGCAATGGCGTCCCCGTCGGTGTTGGTGTCGGCGTCGGAGTTGCAGTCGGAGTCGGAGTGGCAGTTGGCGTAGGCGTTACAGTTGGGGTTGGTGTCGGAGTTGGGGTTGGCGTTCCCGCAAACGTTTTTCCAGAGACCACATCAGACAATGCCTGTTGACCGCCAAACGTGGATATTGCCTTTAGCTGATAAAAGTAGGTTGTGTTGGGATTCAGGCCGACATCGGTGTGAGAGGTGGCATTGGCCGCCGCGGTGCGGATGACCACGAAACCATCATCCCGCGACAACGAACGTGAAATTTGCACCGAACTGGCGTTGGAGACATTGACCAATTGCCAGCTTAACCCAATGGAAGTTGTTGATAACGAAGAGGTCGTTACATCAATTCGTGGTGGCGCAGCCGCGGCCAACAACCGTCCGACCAACGCAGGGGCGTTAAATATCGCCACCATTGCCAGGAACAGAGCCAGGACTCTGGCCGTCACTGAATTTATTGTCACCTGATGAAATTTTGAATTCGATTTGGAGATTGCTTTCGATGGTTCCTCAATGGGTTTTGGCACCATCAACACTTCTTGCTTAACCATAATTGCTCGCTGGGGCACAGCTTAAATTCTATGATCGAGGGGAGTTTTATAAATTGCCCTGCGAGTTCATTGTCGAAACTGCCAGCGGGGAGCGAATTTCAAGAACCCGATTAGGAAGCCCAGACCGTAACTCAAATGGAGCGAGGCAAACACGACTGGTAAAAGGAAAAACTGTAATGGGCGGGGGCTACTGCTAAGTGAGATGCGAGCCGAAGCTAACAAATTCACCGTGAGATAGCAACCAATTATTCCGGCAAAAATCCACCAACCCACCCAAGAAATTGCCGCAATACAAAGTGAACATAGCAAAGACATAACGAACGCCGGAGGAATGAATTGGCGCACTGACATTTGTCTTGGATGTTTCTGCAACACGCGAACTTTCCAAAATCCGTACTGGAAATACTGTTTGAAAAGCTTTTGCATCGTGCCCCGGCTGTAATAGCGCGACCGCACGTCGGCAGCCAGCAGCAACTTCGCGCCCAGCTTTCGCAAGCGATAGTTGTATTCGTCGTCTTGATTGCGCACCAACTCCTCGTCGTAACCGCCAGCACGTTCGATGATCGAGCGCGTGTAAACCGGAAAGGCGATTGAATCTGTCAAAATCGTTTTGTCTTTGACTGTGCGGAACGCTGAATTGCCTACGCCAAAAGCGGAACTCATGGCGGCGGCAATTACTTCTGCCATCGCGGTTTCGCCAATGGTTTCGATCGGCCCGCCTACTCCATCAATTTCTTCGTTTTGCAGATGCTCGACCGCGCGGCTGATGTAATCCGGAGCGATTTCGCAATGGCCATCTACGCGAGCAATGATCTCGCCTTTGGCCATTTCAGTCGCTCGGTTCAAACCAGTTGGAGCGATTTTGCCGGGATTATCTATCAGTTTGATATTGGCAAAGCGCGCTTGAAACGATTGGACGATTTGCCGCGTGTCATCAGTGGACATTCCGTCGGCGATGATAATTTCCATTCGCTCTGCCGGATAGTCCTGCTCAGTTACCGCAGCCAGGCTGCGAACGATATAACTGGCTTCGTTTCTGACCGGCATGACAACTGTGACAAAAGAAAGTTTTTGGGAATTATCCATTGCGGTCAGTGTTTGGAGCTTTGCCAAGCATAGAAACGACTGCCTGGAATTTGCCAGACTTGGTTCGTGGAATTTCCGTGACCGGTTCGACGATGACTTCGACTTCGGTGCTCAATCGTTGCTGCACGCGAGCGATGATGTCGGCGATGTCGGCTTCGTTGAACGCTTCGGTCGGAACGACTTTGACGCGGATGCGGTTCAGAGTTTCCTGAATAATCTGGCCTTCGCGGACGTTGGGTTGGTTGACGAAGATGCCGTGAAAGCGAACCAACTGGCGTCCGTCCGGACCAGTGACCACGTCTTCGATACGCCCGACGATTTCCTTGATGACCGGCATCGCACGGCCACACCAGCAAGCTTCGCCGTCCCAAGCCGCCAGATCGCCCAGTCGGAACCTCACGAACGGTTGCGAGTAATGCATCAAACTCGTAGCCACGACTTCGCCGACTTCGCCAGGTTCGCAGGGCCTGCCGTCCGGTCGAAGAATTTCAACCGCGCCGACATCCGGGCTGACGTGTAAACGTCCAGCTTCGCATTCGCTGGCGAACAGGACATTTTCGACTGTGCTGTATTCTTCAAAGACCCGGCAGTCATAAGCCAATTCCATCACTCCACGCATTTCATCGGTCACTTTTTCGCTGGTGGTGATGACGGCTTTTAGCGGAGGCACGCGCAGATTTTCCGCCAGAATGAATTTCGCCAGCAGGTAGTAAGAAACCGCGTAACCAGTCAGCCATTGAATTTGATGTGTTCGCAACGCTTCAACGTAAAAACGCGCCGTATCCTGTCTCAGGTGGAATGGCGAAAAATACGCTTGGCGTTCGACGATGTTAAACCGATAAAACGGCCCTTTGCTCAGCGGGTCAGGTTCAACCATACGGCCTGAAAAAGTTGCGCGCGGAACCGTGAACGACACGCCGGCCCAGTTTGCCGACCGAGCTTCGCGCACGGCCATCGAGGCGCGCAACTCTTTGGCAGTCCACAAACTGACGATAGGAGTCCCGGTCGAACCGCTGGTGAAAAATGTCAGCGGCTTTTTGATGTTCAAGTCTCTCCGTAAAAAAGCCTGAGGGTTGGAGCGAATCGGGTCTTTTTCCAGCAGAGGCAAATCTTGCAAACGTCCGGCTTGCGCTGCTTTCTTTTCGGCTTCGTTCCAGGTGTCGCGGTAATACGGAACGTGTTCAGCCGATGCGCTCAACAATTCTTTGAGCTTCGCCTGTTGCCACGTTTGCCATTCGTCTTGGCTGAATCGGTCGCGGCTCAGAAAGTCATTCAGCGAAGTTTGGTAATCGCCGCCGAATCGTTGCCAATACCAATACAGCCCGAAGCCGCTGACTGCGGCGTGCTGCGCCCAGACCGGCAATTTGGCGTAAAGCTTATCGAATCTTCCCAATTAGGTTTCTCCACATAGGCAGGACGTTTGACCAGTCGAAGCTTTCGGCTTTGAGCCGTGCATTGCGCGAAAGTCGTTCGGCCAGTCCACATTCGGTCAGAATGCGGCGAACTGCTGTGGCCATCGCTTCGGCATCGTTGGGTGGAACGAGCAGCGCGTCTTCACCATCGGTCAGCAAATAAGGCAAGCCGCCGACGTTCGTGCTGACGACCGGCAATCCGCAAGCCATTGCTTCGATCACGCTCACCGGAGCGTTATCCACGTTGGTGGTGTTAATGAAAATGTCACCGCGATTCAACCAGGTCGGAACCTCAGAATTGGCAACGCCGCCGGTAAACAAAACTGGTTCATCCACGAAGCCACACGAAGGGTCACGAAGGAAAGCAGAATTCTGATTTTCCCACTTCGTGTTTTCTTCGTGTGTCTTAGTGGGAGAAAAAAGGGTTTTGGCTGCAAGTTCAGTTTGCTGCCGACTGCCATCGTCTTTGTCCGGGCCGATCATCGTCAAGCTCAAGGCTGGGAATTCGTCACGCAACTCTGCGGCAACTTTGACAGCCAGTTGAGGGTTGTAAATCTGGTGAAATGAACGGAGCCAGACCAATTTCGGTTGAGCTTGTTCACGAAGCCGAAATTCGTAGCGTGAAATTTCAATCGGATTGGGCAGAAGCAAAATGTCTTTTCGGTACGGCTGCATCAATTCGGCCAGGTAACTTGAAGGCGCAGTCACAGCCGCCGCTTTGCTGAGCGTCTTGGCGACTCGATTTGGATGAAGCCTGGCGAATTCCGGCAGCGCGCCGCCGTGGAGCGAAATCACAAACGGGCGAGCAAGTTTTTCCAGCAACCAGGCAACCGCTTCGCCCCACAGAAAAGCTCGCCCGCTGTACAGCCCTACAATGGCCACGTCGTAATCGTTGCGTTGAAAAAAGGTCGTTGCGGCCATATCCAATCCGCGAAGCACTGCCGAACGCTGCGACGAAACGCAGAGAATGGTTTCGGCTTCGGAGCGCAAACGGTTGGCCAAGTCTTCGGCGACGGAATGGCTTCCGTCTTTGTGCGAAAGGAAGCTGGAAACCATCAGTAGCCTTGGCAGTAAGGCGGGCGTCTGTTTGCGCGATTCATCTGTGAGCATAGTCGTCGGCAAATTCCGAAGGCGAACGCTCTCCGTTTGATTCCGCGAACAAAAATGTTGCTGCGCTCAACCCAAACAGGAATGCGGGTTCAACGGTTCGCATGGCGACTGAGGCCATGCTCATAAAACTCCAAACAGTCAGCGCGACAACAATGGCTTTGGCTTGAGGCGTTTGCGCCTTTCGGAAATGGCGCAACGCCAATCCAATCATCAGCAACAACGCCGCCAATCCAAACACTCCATGCTCAGCCAGCATCCGCGAAAATTCCGTGTGGGCCGCTGCTTTGTTGTGTCCCTCCCGAAAAAGTTTGGCTTGGCCCGGCCCTACACCGAAAAGTAGATGGTCATTGAAGACTTCCATGTCTTCCAGAATGATCTTGTCGCGTCCAGACATTCTGGTGTCGCTGAATCTTTTGGAAAGCGCCCCTGTCGTAAATTCATCCAACTGAGGCAGCACAAGGAAATTTACCAGGACAAATACCGCCACGGCACCAAGCGCGAATTGCGCTCGCAATTTACGATCACGAATCAGGTAGAGCGAAGCCAGAATTGCCGACGTCGCCGCCGCATATAAACCGCCTCGCGAAAACGTCAGCGCGCTTTGCACCAGCAAAAACAAAGTGGTGATTAGTAAGGTGAGCTTCAAGGTGCGCGGCACGCTCTTGTTGAAAATCCAAAGAAAAGCCGCCAGCGCTCCCAAACCCAAGATAGCCGAAACCTGATTCGGGCCGTAACCTCCGCTGGTGGCGAAGTTTGAACTGTTATTGAAGCTGAGTTTCGAACTGGCCAGAATGCCAACCAACACAATCGAAGCGATTGAAACCACCGGGCAGATCAAAGCCAGAAACATGCGCTGCAACTGTTCGACTGAAATAGTGATTTGCCAAAAGAACCAGGTGCAGACCGCCAAAGCCAGTGGCCCAGACAGATTGAAGCTAAGCTGTTTTCGCAACTCGTCTGTGCCCATATTTACCGTCGGCAAGATGCTGGACGGCAGCAGAAGCGCGAAAAAAAGAAACGGAAGAAACGCGCCGTTGAATCGTCCGGTGCGGATCATTGTCAGCAGCAGAAAAGCAATGACGCTGTATTTGCCATATTCCCAAAAGATCGGCGCACCAGCCATTCGCCACATAACTTCAGCGCCGGTAATGTAAGCGCAAACCCATATAATATGGTCAGTTCTGGGCGAAAGCGCCGACCACCAAACTCCAAGCAAAGTGACGGCTCCAACGTGCAGAGCGGCTAGGGCAGGAGCAAAAACCAGCAGCGGCCCCAGCGCCAGATGCAACAACAGGAGCACCGGAACTGCTTTTGAATCCGGAATTCCCCATACACGCATCAGCGGTTGCTGTAACTGTTTGGGCTGGAAACTGCCGGGGATATTTGAATTGAGTGGAATAACAAAAGTTCGATCTATCATTTACTGCTCCCGCTTTTCTGGCTCGCCTGCTTTTCCGGGGCGGTTGAATCGCTGGCAAGATGTAACACCTCTTCGTACATCCGGCAAACTTCTGAGATGACGGCGTCGGCGCTGTATGACTGGTGAACTCGTTGGCGAAACTTTTCTCCGAGTTCGCGGCGCGACTCTTCAGACTCAAGCAGCGAGGTCAGTGCCGCGCCAAGCCTTCCAGGTTCAGCGGGCGGAACAATGATTCCTGCGCTGCCTTTGCCCAGAACTTCAGCACATTGGCCCACATCCGTCGCCACAACCGGCAACCCTGCCATTCCGTATTCCAGCAAAGCCATCGGCAAACCTTCTGACACTGAACTCATCACGCCAATGTCGCACGCGCCAAGAACCAAAGGGACGTTTTTCTGTTGCCCAAGCAAGCTGACATTTTTAACCAAACCAAGCTTGACCATTTCAGCGGTCACTGTTTTCAGATAATTCGCGTCTCGCGCTTCGCCAGCCAACAACAGATGAGCATCAGGAATTTTCTCAACGACCAGCTTCATCGCGCGAAAGAGCGTCGAATGATCCTTATCCGGGTGGATGTTGGCAACGCAGATTATTCGCTTACCCATTTCGCCCGGCAGTTCAATGTTCTGGTCTGTTGCCCTCGTTTCTCCGACAAAATTTGGAATGTAACGGATTTGACGGGCTGGAATTTTCAAGCGCCGCTCTGTCCATTCAGCCAGAGCCTGATTGACGACAATTACTCCGCTGATTCGCCGCGCGATCAGCCGATAAATTTGCGCGGCTTTGTCTTCCAGTGCGTAACGCCCTGTGTGGTGATGCCAGACAACAGCCGGATATGAAGGAAACGCCGCCGCCGCCAGCGCAACAAAGAGTGAAGTATTGTGCGCGTGTAAAAGTCGAATGTTGTGGTCGGCGATATATCCTCTGAGCTTGAAAATCGCTTGAAGGTCGAACCTGCCTTTTCGTTCCAGCCGCACCCGTTCAACGTCTGCGCTGACAAGTTCGGCCAAAACTCCGTCACGGCGAGTTGTGCAAAGATAGGCTCGATAATTGTCGCGCGGCAGATGGTTGACCAAATTGACAGCCATTCGTTCGGCTCCGCCGCCGTCCAGAGTGTCTGTGATGTGCATTACGTCTATTGGGTTAGTACCCAATGGCGTGTGCGTACCCAGGCGTTTCCATAATCCGGGCAACAGCACAAACGACAGCCCAATGATCGGAGTCAGGTAACGCAAAATCGAAAGCGTCAGAACAGTCATTCCCCAGAAATAAAGCAATGCCAGCGCAATTCCGAAAAACAACTCTCGCGGCTGACCGCCGGCTTTCCAGGCGCGCCAGGCTCCAACTGCAACCAGGCCCAGATAAACGAATTGAAACAGCAGGATCAAACCCCACGGCGTCCGCTGTCTGTCGCGTACCAACTGCGAGCAGCTTTGATTAACAGCAGTTTGACCAGCGCCATCGGTTGAGGAGCAGCCTCGTCTCGCACGACTTTCGCCACGGCTGACAGGGAATCCATTTCGTTGAAGCGACCGTCAATCCGCTGCATCATGGCCCGCACGTCTTCGGGGACAGAGACGGCTTGACGGTATTTTTTCAAATTGACTGCAAAGCGCAGCCCGTCACGAATGCTGGGAACCAGATTGCCGCTCAGCAAGACGACTTTGCCCGTTCGCGCATAAACCCACACCTGCCAGGGAAGGATCGCAAGCAAATTCCCAAACAGCAACAGAACAACCAGCGTCATCCGCAATCGCAAATTTTGACCGCGCGTAGCCAGAATGAAACCAAGGCTCATCATCACCATCGCTCCCAAACCGATCAGGCGAATCAGCGCGGCAATTCCAGCCAGCATTCCGGCCAACACGTAAAAGTGCCAGCCAGCTCGCCGCCAGTAAGCCGTCCACAGCAAACAAACGCTGCCGTAAAGATCGCCATAAATGGAATCTCGCTGTTTGGTTGTTTGGTTAGCCACAGGATCGGCGGATAATTGATCTGCCAGCGACGCAATAATTCCGCCAATGTCTCCCCAGAGTTTTCGCGCCAGCAAAAAGATAAAGACAGCAGCCAGCAAGTGACTGACCAGCGTCAAACTCAAATTTGCCGTTTCAACCGACAGCGAAAACCACGAGGCCAGTTTGAATGAAGCTGCCAACAACAATGGATACGCCGGAGGATAAAGAATCGCTGGTAAGCCGGCGTTTGTAACCAACCCTTTGCCGGAAGCGAGATTTTGCGCGACGGGTTCGTAAAAAGTTCAGGTAATCGCTGTTTTCATTGGCTTGAGCGGCAGAAGGGCACGGCTTGCCAAAAGATCAGCAGCGCCGCCAGTGAACAAAGCGCAACGGCAACGGCCAGCGTTTGAGGCGGAAATGAACGATTTTTCAAGCTGTCTAAAAACCTCACTTTGATTTGTCGCCGATTTCCATCTGCCAGCTTTTGCTGAGCAGCTCGCGCAAAGCTTCGCGCAAACCTTCCAGAGAATAATTGGCGCTCCAGGTCGCGGCACGTTGTCCCAGTTGAAAGTATTCAGCAGGTTCAGCCGCGATTTGCCGCAAAGCTGCTGCCAGCGCCGATGCGTTGCCCGGCTGAATTACCAATCCGCGAGTTTCCGGCAAACCAATGCCCAACATCCATGGAACCAATCCGCGATCAGAGCCGACGCAGACCAGTCCGAAAGCCATCGCTTCGGCAATCGCTTTTGGCCAGCCTTCGGTTTCTGAAATCAACGCCAACACGTCGGCGCGTTCATAAAAATCCAGAACTCCATCGAAATCCACTCCACCCGCGAAACTCACCTGAGCTTGCAGTTGCGATTCGGCGACTTGTTTTTCCAGGGCTTCGCGCTCCGGGCCGTCGCCTACTATGTCGCATTCGATGGTTATGCCTTCGGCTTTAAGTTGAGCGATGGCCGCGATAACGGCGTGAACGTTTTTGGATTTTGACAATCTGCCTACGAAAAGCAGCTGCAAATTTCGATTCGACAAATTGTCTGCAGTTTTGTTCTTAGCTGCGGCCACAGCTCGCGCGGATTGCTGCGCGTTCAGCACTGAGGTGAAAAACGGCACGACGTGGTTCGGTTGATCCGGCCATTCGCCGTAAACCGTCACCAACCCTCGCCACCATTTCGATTTCAGAATCGCACGTTGCCAGCGCACGCTGCGCGGTTCGCCGGGATAGCCAGTCCATTGACCCGCGAACTTGGCGCAGAGCTTTTGCTGCAATAACGGCAACACCAGCGAAGCCAGCAGGGAAATGCTGGATGGCGAACGCAGATGGAAAGCGTCGCTGCTGAGCGCGGCTTTGGTCAGGGCGTAAAGCATTCGCGGAATTTCTGAAAGCCGGGTTGCTTCCTGGTTCATTCCGCTGCCTTGATCGCGACGGTAAGGAATAACCTTGATGCCGCCAGAGTTT
This sequence comes from Blastocatellia bacterium, assembly GCA_044221525.1. Lineage (GTDB taxonomy): Bacteria > Acidobacteriota > Blastocatellia > RBC074 > RBC074 > RBC074. Next base: position 18,936 of record JBGAPB010000086.1, read on the forward strand.
TTATACGGCGCCCAGAACTTCGGTGGCGGCCCTTGATCCAGCGGAGCGACGACGACGAATTCATCAAACAACTCATGCCAGACATTCATTTCCAGAACGAATGGTTCGTATGTCCACCATTCGCCTTCGTGAAAAATGTGCTGGCAGGTTGTGGCGATGCCCAATCTCATCGGTTGGTTTTGCAGGCGGAATAAAACGTTTCGTTGCGGTTGACCAATGCTTCGACAGAAAAGAGGTTGACGGCGCGTTGCCGGGCTTGTTCGCCTAACCGCCGCCGTAATGTTTCATCCTTCAACACCTCAATAATCTTTTCTGCAATCGAAGCCGGTTCGTGCGGATTGCACAGCAAGCCGGAAACGCCGTCTTCGATGGCTTCTGGGCCGGGGCCGGTTTGGCTGGCGACAACAGCTTTGCCCATTGCCAATCCTTCCAGCCAAGCCAATGGCATCGCTTCCATGTGCGACGGGTATGTGCAGACCGAAGCTTGAGCCATCATTGCGGGCAACTGCGCGTGTTCGATCATGCCTTTGAAAACTATTCGGTCAGTCAGATCAGAGGGAATCATTGCGCGCAGCTTTTCGATGAAAGATTCGCCTGTTTTTGGGTC
>JBGAPB010000087.1:0-19003 GCA_044221525.1 Blastocatellia bacterium
ATGGAAGTCCACCTTGATCGCAAGCTTTCAGATGAGCGAGTGTTTCCGGCGATTGATCTTCAGAAATCGGGCACACGCAAAGAAGAATTGCTGATTCCGAGGAAAGACCTGGATCGCATCTGGGTTCTACGCCGTGTACTAAACCCGCTGTCGCCAGTTGAGCAAATGGAGCTTGTCCTGGATCGGTTGGAAAAATCGAAGTCCAATAACGAGTTCCTCTCTTCGATGAATCAATGACCCACTTCGGCGAGAGTATGAAAACGAAAAACGCGGCAATGGAAATTAGAAACTCCATTGCCGCGTTTTGTATTGCCGTCTGATTGGCTATTTCATCTGTTGCAAGGTCAAGGCTATATTTCTGACTTCATCGCCTTCAATCTCAACCTCGGTCGAGGCCGATTGAAAACCATTAGCGGAAGCAGTCACCCTATATTTGGCCTTTTCAGCCTTTATCCGAAAACTAAATTCGCCCCCCTCAATTGATTGTCTGGATTGTTTGAATTTTCCTCCACCATCAACTCGCTCAATTGTGACCGATGCATTCGGCATTGAGTAACCTGCCCCGTAAAATACTGCGCCGCGAATTAAAGAGTACGGAGCTTCTTCGCGTTTCAGTTCGATCACAGTTTTCAATTTGAGAGTTTCACCGGCAATAACCGATATGTTGCGCGACAGGAAAGTTACGTAACCCTTTTTCTCAAGTGAGAATGAATAATCGCCGGACGGTAAATCAACGAATTCGAAATCACCTTTGTTATCGCTCTTGGTTTCGCGGACGCTGGTTTTGTTTTTCGGATTTGTTGCCCGAATCAGAACTCCCTCTAAAGCCTTTCCATCTCTCTCTTTTACTTTGCCTTTCACTACGCCGGTTTGCGCAAAAGTGGAAGTAAGTGAAAACAGAAGAACCAACTTTATGGTCAGCACGTATGCAAGTGTCAGCTTCATAAAATCTCCGAACTTTGGAATCATAGTTTCACGCCGGATTTAGTTTGCTCCATCTGATCTGGCGGGATTATAACAACTCTATGATGAATTTACGTTCAATGATCGTCGTCCTAATATCCTGGCTAACAATTGGAATCAGCCCTGTGGCTTGGGCACAAAAAAACGATAAGCCGAATTCTCAGCCCCCAATGACCATCCGAATTGATACCGATTTAATCACCATTGATGTCACCGTCACTGATAAGAACGGAAATTATGTCCGGGATTTGCGCCCTGAAGAGTTTCAGGTTTTTGAAGATGGATCCCTGAAAAAACTGGATTTTTTCGCCGTCACTGACGAAGCCGCCTTGTCACGTCCTTTGGCAGTTGTGTTTGCACTCGATTTGTCAGGCAGCCTAAAGCCGGAAGAAACAAAAACGCTTCGCGATGCAGCAATGAAGTTTACTGAGCTGATGCAAGGCGAATCAGTTTTTGCAGCTATAGCCTTCAATTACAAAGTCAAGGTTTTACAGGGGTTTACCGATGACCCTCGCAAACTGGAAAGGGCCTTTGCCAAAGCGGATCGTTTCGAAGGTTCGACGAGGATTTATGATGCGCTAGACCAAGCCATAAGCATACTAACCCGGCAAGCGCCGCGCGCTCGTAAGAGCCGCCCCGTTAGACGAGTCGTCATTGTTATCAGTGATGGCTTTGATTCGGCTAGTATAATTGATCGCCACGAATTGATTCGCAGAGCAACTGCGGCAGGTGTGACGGTTTATTCCATAACACTTCCGTCTTACATACTTTCACCTACTCAGCTTACTGAGCGAGTCATCACACCACTAGACGCTACGCGAGTTGTTGCTTCAACCGGAGGGCTTGATTTTGCCGCTAACGCCAAAGACTTCACGCCAATTTTTAAGGCTTTAGCTGAAGAAATTAGAGCTAGTTATGCGCTTGCGTACTATCCAGAAAAACGTGATGGCAAGCCTCACGATCTAAACGTGAAGATCACTCGAACAGGAACCAAGCTTAGAGTCAGTCGCACAGGCTATCTTGCGCCCAACAGCCCAATTCCAGGAGAAACCACGAAGCGTCAATAATCGTCATCGTCGTCGTCCTCTTCATTTTCCGGAGCTAGGTCAAGTTCAATAGGGTCAAGCCCGACAACCTCAAGAGCGGAGTCACACTCTTCGCAGTTAATGATTTCACCTTTGTCGACATCTTCGTCAACATGAATTTCAGCTTCGCATGCAGGGCAAGCAGATAACGGCACGGTCGTAATCCTCCGTGAAAAATTTGCAGCAGAATCGAATTCTGCGCTTAATTGATGATTGCTTCTCAAGGTTTGAGAAATTGCGATGCGTGACAATGACAGCTAATGCTGGCTAGATGCCCGTCACGAGCGAGGAGAATCTAAACTATCTACGCGCAATTTGGCAATCCTCTATATTGCCGAACTGCGCACATGTATTCTGCAACCCTGTTAGTTGATGATTCAAGCGATTTAGGCTTCTTCGGATGCGAAAAGCCAGTGTTAATAGGGGCGCAAAGCTTCCAATCTCATATTTAGCCTGAAAAATCAGGTCTTTTATGAGTTTTGACAGTAGTTTAGTCTTGCGCCTTTATACCAGCTACGGTATACTCCCGCCCGTTTTGGCACAATATAATGTGATAACAATTTATCCTCTTTGCCTGTGTTCACGATAAGGAAAGTTTGCAGTAATCATTCTGATTGGTTGATTGCGAGAAGCTATGAAACCAAGCGAGTTTTTGCTCGAACATTTACCTCAGTGACTCAAGGCAGACCGGAGTTTGCAATGTTGGCTTCGGTGTTCACCAGAAACGGTCGGTTTGCATCTGAAAATGCTCAATCTTGGGCGATGTTGTAAACACGGCTTAAAATCAAACCATCTTAAAAGGAGTAAACTAAATGGCAGCAAAATTGATGACTAAGAGCCAGTTGGCGGCCCATGTCGCTGAAAAATTCGGTATGTCGAAAAAGGGCGCAAACGAAGTGTTGGACGAGATCGCCGCAGTGGCTGTCGCGCAAACCAAAAAAGCCGGAGCATTCACTTTGCCCGGTATTGGTAAACTGGTCAAAGCTCACCGCAAAGCACGCAAAGGACGCAATCCAGCGACCGGCGCAGAGATCAAGATTCCAGCCAAGACAGTCGTGAAATTCCGTGTGGCGAAGGCTTGTAAAGATTCTATCGTTCCACCGAAAAAGTAACTTTGTAAACAACTGAAAACTGGAGAAGAGAGCATTGCTTAGGTATTTGCCGAAGCAATGCTCTCTTCATTTTGAATAACCAACTCAATCAAAACTTCTTGACTGCACACACCGCCAAAACCAAAGCAGATATCAGCAAACAGCCAATCGCAAACCAATCTCCGTGCTCGGAATAAAACGTCAGACTTCGCCGCAACCGCGCCCGCCAATATTGAGTTACTGTTTGAAATGAAGGCATCGCGTCAATGACCTTTCCGTCGGCGGTGATTAGCGCGCTGATGCCGGAGTTCGTGACGCGCACCAGATCGCGGTCGTTTTCGATGGCTCGCATACGAGCGTGAGCCAGATGCTGGCGCGCTCCGGCTGTGTTCCCAAACCAGGAGTCGTTGGAAACGTTGACCAGCAATGTTGCCCCGTTTTTGACGAAGCTACGAACAAGATCGGGATAGGCAGCTTCGTAACAAATGAACGCGCCAACGCGGGCGAAGTTCGTTGTTCGTTCGATGGCCCCGGCTTTATCAGCATTGTCAGCGCTGATGATTCCTTCGCGTTCCGTGGTCAGACGCAAGGTGTTTACTACCGGTGCGGTTCCGGGCGTGAAGCCGCCGACGCCTGAAGTCGCAAAAGCCTCGACAGCTTTGCCCAAAACGGATTTGAATGGCACATATTCGCCAAAAGGAACCAACCGGATTTTGTCATAACGCTTCATTGGTTTCGATTTGTATGGCAAGGCGACTGATGGTTTGTCAGGCGTAAGCACATGGATACTGTTGTGGTAACGCCAATCATCACGTGTGACTGTGTTTAGGATGAAATAACTGCCAGTTTCGACAGCCAGATTGTCCAGCCTTTCACGCAACGCTGAATCGTTTTCGTAAAACAATGCCAGCGGAGATTCTGCCCAAATAACGATGTCGGCTGATTTGTCAGGTGTGCGGGCAATGGCTTCTTTGGTTAGACGAATGTTGTTTTCCAAATCCTGGTTAAAGGTCTCAGACGATTGATCAGAATCGGGCGGCAGGTTGGGCTGAACTCCCACTACAGAGACTGAAGCCAAGCTGATTGCGTTCGGCTGCTGATTTGTCTTTTGACTCATCATTGGGAATAACAATGTCACTGCCGCCAGAACAGTCAACGAAGCCGCCGCGCGAGCTACGCCTCGTTCCTTGAACCGAAGCAACAAAACCAGCAAAGCGCTGACTGAAACGACTTCGGCGCTGAGCAGATAAACGCCTCCATATCGAGCCAGGCGCGCCACCAAAAAGTAATTTACCTGAGAAACACCCAGCGCGTTCCAGGTCACGCCCGTGACAATTGGCCGCAACCATTCGGTTGCTACCCAGACAAAAGGCGCGAACGCAACTGCAGCCCAACCGAATTTGCCGAAGCGTTTAATCAGCAGCGACATCACGACAGCAAACGCTGCTGGAAACAATGCCAACACAGAGGCAAAGAAAAATGCCACGGCATAGGCCACGGCCGTCGCCACGCCGCCAAAGTAAACCATTGAATGGGCAATCCAGTTTTCGGCAAAAAACGTGAAGGTAACTCCCGTCAGCCAGCCTAACCATGCGGCCCGGTGTAAAGACACTCCCTGTGCCAACACTGAAAGCAGTGGGGCCAAGGCCACCCAGGCCAGATAATCCAGTTCGAAGTTCGGAAAAGAAAGTATCAACAAAACAGCCGTCAATAGGGCCATTGCCGAATGACGCATCAAGCTGTTCGGCGCGAAAGAGGGCTTCTTCATTGTTGGTTTATTTTCCTTTGCCAGCGGGTTTGTTTGATGTGGCGGGCAGTTGAGTAGGATTGCAATCGGCAATTCCAGGTGCACAGTTTTGTACGATCTTAACGCTGGTGTAACCGGATTTAAGCAGTTCGTCTCTTAAATAATCGGCGCCTTCCAGTTTGGTCAGTGGCCCAATTTTCAGCAGATAACCAGAACTGGTCGAATCTGAAGTTATCTCAGCGGCCAGATTGTGCTGAGTTTTCAATTCCGCAACCAATCGTTCGGCAGACGCCCTGCTTTGAAAACCGGCGACCTGAAGGGTGAAGCCGGTTCCGTCTTTCGACATTTCCATCGGAGCAGCTGATGACGATATGTACGTGACCAGAATCCCCGAAGCGAAATAGAGCGTGCATAACAGTGCCAATGAAAAGAAAACCGTCAGCGCCAATTTGTCTCTTGAATTGAGATGCCTTAAAGCTTTGATCATAGCTGGTCAAAAACTGCCTTGAAGTTGTGATTGTTTTTCGGTGCGCTTGGTTGGGCGCATTCAGATTGTAACAGTTCACAATTTACTGCGCCAAAGCCGCAGCTTGCGTAATCACAGAAGCCCGAACAAAATACTCCTCGCTTCTTCAAAATCAATTTCACCGAAAACTGAAAGGATAAAATTATGCAGAAAGGCTTTTTGCTTCTCGCCTTGTTTGTTGCTTTGTGCGGGATGACTGCTCTACCGGCGGTTAATGCTCAGACCAAAAAACGTTCCAAATCCGCCAAGACATCAACCGCTTCAAAAAGTGGAACTGGTGCCGAAGCCAGATTGCGTCAGCGCGCCAACCGACTTCACCGCGCCAGCATAGTCGTTGATACTCACAACGACATTACTTCGCCAATCACAGATGAAAACTTTGATATGGGCGCGCGCGACACCAGCGGAAAAATACAGACTGACATTCCGCGGATGAAAGAAGGCGGGTTGAACGTTGAGTTCTTTTCGATTTACGTCGCCGCCAAGTACGCCAAAGAAGGCGGCGCTGCCCGACGCGCGCTGGATATGATTGACGGAGTTTACGAACAGGCTCGACGGTATCCTGAAAGTTTGCAGATGGCTTTTACCGTTGCCGACATCCGCCGCATTCACCGTTCCAAAAAGATCGCGGCTTTGATGGGCATAGAAGGCGGCCACGCCATTGAAGACAGTCTGTCCGCGCTTCGCCAGTTTTACAAACTCGGCATTCGTTACATGACTCTGACGCATACCAACACGAACAACTGGGCAGATTCCGCAGGTGGGATTGGCAATCCGCCGGAAAAACGCCATGGCGGGTTAAGCGATTTTGGCCGCGAAGTTGTCGCCGAAATGAATCGGTTGGGGATGATGGTGGACATTTCGCACGTTGGCGACGAAACCTTTTGGGATGTGATCGAAGTAACGAAATCGCCGGTTATCGCCTCGCACTCTTCCTGCCGGGCGTTGACCAATGTGCCGCGTAATCTGACTGACGATATGCTGAAAGCAGTTGCCAAAAACGGCGGCGTAGTGATGGTCAATTTTTACAATGGCTTTATCAACACCGATTACGCCAAACCAGGCGACGCGATGCCCACCAAGACCGCCGATACTGCAACTCTGGACATGCTGATAAATCATTTCGATCACGCGATCAAAGTTGCAGGTGTTGATCACGTAGGCATTGGCTCTGATTTCGACGGAGTTGACGGGATGCTGCCGCCGGGAATGGAAGACGTGACGAAGCTGCCGACGATCACTTATGAATTGTTGAAGCGGGGTTATTCCGAAGCCGATGTGAAGAAAGTGTTAGGCGAAAATCTGCTGCGCGTCATGGCGGAAAACGAACGCGTAGCCAAAAAGCTTCAGACTTCCGGCGCGAAACCTTCATTCGCAAAGATCAACTCAACACCCGCGCAAAAATAGGAAGGCGATTGCTCATTTCTTTCCGGGTCGAATCATCAAAGAAGTAATTTCACGCTGAGGACGATTATGCTTCGCAAAGTAGCTACGATCCTGACGATCATTTTTTTTGTTTCGGTGATTACAGTGAACTCTCAAAATTCCATCGGTGACAAACCGGCCAAAGGCGGCGGGCGAACCCGTTCCGCTGTGCGAGCTATGAACGGGATGGTAGCGACCAGCCAGCCGCTGGCTTCTGCCGCAGGACTTCGCATCTTGCAGCAAGGCGGCAACGCAGTTGATGCTGCCGTCGCCGCCGCCGCGGTGCTTTGCGTAGTCGAACCGATGATGGTCAGCCCGGGCGGCGACCTGTTCGCGCTGGTTTGGGATGCAAAGAAAAAAGAGTTGAAGGCGCTAAATGCCAGCGGGCGTTCGCCAAAAGCCATCAGTATTGATGAGATGAAAAAGCGTGGCTTCACGAAAACTCCGCCAGACGGAATTCATTCCGTGACCGTGCCGGGCGCGGTGGATGGTTGGGTAAAGCTGCTGGAGCGATACGGCACGATGAAGCTCAGCCAAGTTCTGCAACCGGCGATTGAATACGCCGAGCGCGGCTTTCCGGTGACGGACGTGATTGCCGGAGATTGGGAAAACGCGAATCAATACAAGGCCAATGCCGATTTCGCGGCTACGTTTTTGCCGAATGGAAAGCCGCTGGCCGCCGGAGAAATCTTCACCAACAAAAATCTGGCCAACACCTTAAAGCTGGTTGCCGCGAAAGGCCGCGACGTTTTTTACACCGGCGAAATCGCGCAGAAGATCGTCAAATTCGCTCAGGCGCAAGGTGGTTTGCACACTGCCGAAGATTTCGCCAACCACACTTCCAACTGGCTTGACCCGATCAGCACGACTTATCGCGGCCACACGGTTTACGAATTGCCGCCGAACAATCAGGGCTTGGCCGTGCTGGAAATGCTGAACATTTTGGAAGGTTACGATGTGAAAAGCCTCGGCCATAACTCAGCGGAATACCTGCACCTGCTGGTTGAAGCCAAAAAGCTGGCTTACGCTGACCGAGCTTGGCACATTGCTGATCCTGCGTTTTACAAAGCTCCGTTGGATAAGCTGCTGTCGAAAGAATACGCCGCTGAACTTCGCAAAAAGATTGACGCGGGCAAAGCGGGCAGCGACACGCCGCCCAGTTCACGCGGAGGTGAAGACACCGTTTACCTGACCGTTGTGGATAAAGATCACAACGCAGTTTCGTTTATTCAAAGCATCTTCAGCGCCTTCGGTTCCGGTCTGGTGGCGGGTGACACCGGCGTTGTGTTGCACAACCGCGGAGCAGGTTTTTCTTTTGATCCAAACAATCCGAACAAACTGGAAGGCGGCAAACGTCCGTTTCACACTTTGATTCCGGCGATGGTTTTCCGCGATGGCAAACCGTGGCTGACTTTTGGATTGATGGGCGGAGATATGCAGGCTCAAGGCCACGCCCAGGTTTTGCTGAACCTGATTGATTTCGGCATGGACGTTCAACAGGCTGGCGAACAAGCTCGGTTTCGGCATTTTGAAAGCGGCCTGGCGCTGGAATCGGCGATTGGCTCCGAGGTGCGAAAAGCTCTGGAAGCCAAAGGCCATAAACTGACCATGGCTCCGGGAATGTTCGGCGGCTATCAGGCCATTCTGATTGATCCGAAAACAGGCGCGTTGTTTGGCGGCTCAGACCCGCGCAAAGACGGCTGCGCGATTGGGTGGTAGGAATTTTCATCCACGAAGGAACACGAAGAAAGCACGAAGAAGAAAAAGAGAAGAATTCGATTCAACCAAATCGAGTTCTTCTCTTCTGCTTGCTTCGTGTCCTTCGTGGAGAGTCTTTTTGAGAGATGATGAATCGAAGAAACTTTATTGGATTACTTCCGGCTGTTGCGATTGCCGTATCTGCTGATGCTGCTCCGAAACGTCGCACGACGGTCAGCATTCGCGGCGAGCAGTTTTTCATCAACGGGCGACCAACGTACGCCGGGCGAAATTTCAACGGCATGAAGATCGAAGGCTTGTTGTTGAATTCGCGTATGGTGCAGGGCATTTTCGACGACCGAAATCCTGAAACCATTTCGCGTTGGAAATATCCTGACACGGGCAAATGGGACGCTGAGCGAAACACGCGCGAATTCATTGCCGCGATGCCGGAATGGCGGCGGAACGGTTTACTCAGCTTCACGATCTGTTTGCAAGGCGGCAGCCCGCAGGGATATTCCAAAGATCAGCCCTGGCACAACAGCGCGTTTGAAGCCGACGGCTCGCTTCGCGCTGATTACCTGTCGCGGCTTGAGCGAATTTTGAATCGAGCCGATGAACTCGGCATGGTCGCCATCGTCGGATATTTTTACTTCGGACAGGATCAGCGGCTGCGCGATGAAGCGGCGGTCATTCGTGCGGTGAAAGACACTACGAACTGGTTGCTGGCTCAAAATTACCGCAACGTGCTGGTCGAAATCGCCAACGAGTGCGACAATCGCAGCTATGATCAACCGATTATCCGGGCTGATCGCATTCACGAATTGATCAGACTGACAAAATCAATGACTCGAAATGGACACCGTTTGCTGGTCAGTGCCAGTTACAACGGAGGCAGCATTCCAAAACCAAACTTGGTTTCGGAAGCAGACTTTTTGCTGCTGCACGGCAACGGAGTCAAAGAACCGAACCGCATCGCTGAAATGGTTGAACTGACGCGCAAGGTTGACGGGTTTAGCCCCAAACCGATTTTGTTCAACGAAGATGATCATTTCGACTTCGACAAACCGGCGAACAATTTTCTGAAAGCCGTCGGCGCTTATGCTTCGTGGGGATATTTCGATCCCGGGGAAAGCAATTACCGCGACGGGTATCAATGCCCGCCGGTTAATTGGGGCATTAACACCGAACGCAAGCAGGCGTTCTTCAAATTGCTGAAAGACATCACGGGTTCATAACCCAACTTTTCAATCATAATCACTTTTCGGAGGACTCAACACCATGACAGAGAAATCAGTATCCAGACGCAATTTCGTCAAAACCGGCGCAGTCGCAGGCGCAGGGTTATTGATCGTTTCGCCGGAAACGGCTTTTGGTTCGGTCGCAAATTCTTCGCTGGGACTGGGAATAATTGGCTGCGGAGGTCGCGGCAATTATGACGGTGGAGAATTTCTGAACAACACGGACGTTCGCGTGACAGCATTGATGGATATGTTTGAAGACCGTGTGCTTTCAACCCGCGCCAATCTGGACAAACAGTCAGTGGCCAAAGGCCGCCCTGCGATTCCATCGGCAAATTTGTTCAAAGGCCACAAGTCTTACGAAAAGCTGGTGCAATCCAAAGACGTTGATCTGGTGCTGGTCACCAGCCCGCCGTATTTCCACCCGGATCATCTGGAAGCAGCAGTTAGTGCGGGCAAACACGTTTATTGCGAAAAGCCTGTTGCGACCGATGTTACCGGCTGTTTGAAAGTGATGAACATCGGCAAAAAGTACAATGGCAAAGTCAGCATGCACGTCGGGTTTCAGAAGCGTTATGACGAAGGTTATCGCGGAATGATTGAACGCATTCACAATGGAGAAATCGGCGACATTGTGTTGGGACAGACTTTTTATTACACCAACGATCTTGGCCGTCAGAACAAACCCGGTATGACCGATCTGGAAGCCCGCATTCGCAATTGGGTATTTGACCGCGCATTGTCCGGCGACATTATCACCGAACAGAACATTCATATTCTGGACATCGTCAATTGGGCAATGAAAACCACTCCGATCAAAGCAACCGGGACGTCCGGGCGCGCTTTGCGGAAACAGGTGGACGGCATACCGGCTGATTACCTGTGCAGCGACCATTTCATCCTGACCTACACCTATCCGGGCGATGTTCACATCAGCTTTAATTCGAATCAGTTCAAGAACAAGGGTTATCGCCAATCTGGTGAGCGGTTCTTTGGTTCGAAAGGCGCCTCAGATTCATTGCAAAGCGGCCCGGCAACCATCAGCCTGAATCAAGTTGAAGAAGGCCAGAAAGTCGCGGATAAAATTGATTGTGGAAAAGTTGATCTGCACGCTGCAGTTGGCACGAAGATGAAGGCATTGGTTGCAAGCATTCAATCAGGCAAATTTGATAACCAGTGCGAACAAGGTGCGGAAACTACGCTGACGACAATCCTTGGCCGCATGGCTGCTTATAAGGGCACTGAAGTGACCTGGGACAAGATGATGAAATCCGGTGAAAACTGGAATCTGAAAGAACCGCAGTTCAGTGAAAAAGTTATGGAAAGCTTTTTACTCTGAACTGCGGTTTTTGTTTTTGGGCGTGTGGCAGTAATGATTCAAAAATTACCCAGCGTTGCGGAGTAGGTACTGCCGGACTCCGCGCCTTTGGAGTTGGCAGCCTTGCTTGAAAATCACGAGGTGGAATTACTGAACTCTCGTTTTTTTCTGCGGGTTATCAACTCTCGCAAATTGAATCCAAATCTTGCCGTGCAAATCCCAGCAATTGGCTTGCCAGAAGTACGCTATTAATCGAATAGGCAGGAGGTTTTCTTCAAGGCACTAAATCCAAGTGCCTCTTGGCCTGATTAAAAAAGCGAACAAGCCACATGGCTATCATCGCACCGGGCTTTGTCAGACTCTCAACGTCACATTGTGAGACTTGATTGGTGACAGTCTTTTTGACTCTGACTCACGCTTTGACTGAGTGAGACAAAACTTCGAGTTCGGCAATTTCATCGCCTCCCAATCGAAACTCCATTCCACCGATGATGCCGCCAACTTGTTCAGCGTTGCGAACGCCTACAATTGCTCCTGTGACAACGGGATTTGCCAACACCCAGGCCAGCGCAGCTTCGCCCGCCGAACGATGATGCCGCGTGGCGATTTCTTTCAGCTTGTCGGCAATTTTCAAATTTCGGGTCAACAACGGTTCTTGAAATTGAGGGCTGCGGCGTCGCCAATCGTCTTCAGGCAGATTTTCAACTCGCTCGCGCGACATTGCTCCGGTCAGCATTCCCGAACCCATCGGCGAATAAGCGATGACTCCGACGTTGTGGACGGCGCAAAACGGCAGAACTTCAGCTTCGATTTCGCGGCGGATCAGCGAGTAAGGCGGTTGCAGTGTAGTGATCGGCGCGATTTTCTGCGCTCGGCAAAGTTGTTCAGCGTTGAAGTTTGAAACGCCTACCCAACGGACTTTGCCTTCTTCTTTCAGCCTGGCCAAAGTCGCCCAACCTTCTTCGACGTCTTCGTCGGGTTCCGGCCAATGGATTTGGTAAAGATCAATTGCGTCAACGTTCAGCCGCCTCAAACTGGCTTCGCATTCCTGACGAATCGAGTCGGCTTTGAGCGATTTGACGATCTGGCGTTCGGCGTTCCAGGTGCGTTCGCATTTGGTGAATACGTAAGGCTTTTGACTTCGACCAGCCAGGGCTTTGGCCACAACTTCTTCCGAATGTCCAAGTCCATAAACCGCCGCCGTGTCTATCCAGTTCATTCCGGCGTCCAGCGCGGCGTGAATCGCCGAGATGGAGTCATTGTCATCCTGTTGGCTCCAGGCAAAGGCCCAGCCCGCTCCGCCCATCGCCCAGGCTCCAATGCCCAAAGGCGTGATCTGCAAATCGCTGTTTCCAAGTTGTCTTGTTTGCATCGTATCTCCGATTCAATTGTTGAGTTTGATTTCTTCCGCTCGCGCAGCTTCTTCGGCTTCTTTCCGCGCCATGCCCTCTCGCCCATCGTAGCCGATGAATTTCGGCAGCAGCAACGCCAGGACGCCTGAACCGATGACGCACATCACGCCGCCTGAGATTACAGAAAATCGCAATCCCCACAAACTGGCGACCAAGCCAGCCTCCGCGTTGCCAAGGTATGGCCCAGTCAAATAACTGATCATTTCGATTCCTGCCAGTCGGCCTCGGATATGATCCGGGATTGTTTGATTCCAGATCGTCATGCGGAACAGTCCGCTGACCATATCCGCCGCTCCGGCCAACGCCAGAAACCCAAGAGCCAACCACAAACTGTTTACCAGGCCAAATCCGATGATTCCAATGCCCCAAACTGTAGCCGCAATCGTCACCGCCAGACCGTGCTTGTGAATTCGCGCCGTCCAGCCCGAAGTCAGACTGACAATCAGCGCCCCAACCGGAGGCGCGGCGTAAAACAATCCGACTGATGCTCCGCCGTAAGTTTCAGCAATAGCCGGAATCAGCGCCACCGGGATGCCGAAAAACATGGCGTTGATGTCTATCAGGTAAGTGCCAAGCAGTTCCTGTCGCCGCCGAGCATATAGCCAGCCGTCTTTGATTGTTTGCCAGCTTGGGCGTTCGGCAGATTCAGGTGGAGGCACGGTTCGCATCAGCCACAACATCGCCAACGAAACGATGAAGGTCGCCGCGTCAATCGCAAAGGCCGCCGCCGCACCCAAGCTGGCAATGATGACTCCGGTCAGCGATTGCCCGACGATGAAATTGAAATTGAATCGAAAGCTGGTCAGGGCGCCAACCGCTGTAAGTTGCTCCGGCTCGACCAATCGCGGCGTCAAAGACTCAATCGCCGGGCGATGAACTCCAAGCAGCGCGGCAAACAACGCAGCCATCAGGTACAAAACCCAAATGCGCGGCCCGGGCATAAGCGCATTCGCCATCAACACAAAACAGCAAATGGTCATCGCGGCTTCGGCCATTAATATCAATCGCCGCCGGTCAATGTAATCGGCCAAGGCTCCACCGACGAAAGCCATCACAAACATCGGCACAAATTCGGCAATGCCCAGCATGCCAACCGCAAGGGTTGATTTCGTCAGTTGATACATTTGCACTGGCAAGACGACGTAACTCATTGCCGAACCGAACATTGAAACGAACTGTCCGGCGTACAACAGTCGGAAATCGCGCGAAGTTCGCAGCGGCGTCAGGTCAATCGCCAGCGCGTTGAAAATGCTTCGTTTGTTTTTAGTGGAATCGTTGGTTGATTCAGGTTGGTTGATCATCAGTCGTTTTCAGTGCGCCGAACAGCTTTGCCGGTTCCTGGCAGGTACGATTGGCCGTATCGAATCGCCGGGACGCCACCGACTATGACGTGCTCAATGCCTTGGGGAAATTGCCGGGAATCTTCAAACGTCGCGCAGTCAATCACTCGTTGCGGATCGAAGACGACGATGTTCGCCTTAAAGCCATCCTGGATTTTTCCGTACCCGCGAAGCTGGAAAGTATCAGCCGCCAGGCCGGACATTTTGTGAACGGCTTCTGGCAGCGAAAGCAGATTTTGTTCGCGCACGTACCGGCCAAGAATTCGTGGATAGGTTCCGTAAGCTCGCGGATGCGGTTTGCCGCCCAGCAACCCGTCGGTGCAAACGTTGACGTAAGGCTGTTGCATAATTTTGCAAACCACGTCTTCCGATTGACTGAAGGAAATCATGCCAACGCCCATTCGTTCGGCCAGCAACAGGTCTAACGCAAAATTGGCGGCGTCGGCTTCACTGACTTGATCGGTTTGGTTTTTCAGGCTGGCAGCTTGCGACAAATTTTTGCCAACGAATTCAGGATGATTGCCGGAGGGAATGTCAGGGATGACTATGCCTTCAGGGCCAGACCATTTCCAGAAGTTGTCCCAGTGAGAAGGCGACCGGTCTAGCATGGCTGAGCGCATTCGGCCTCGTTCTTCTGAGCTGGCCAGCCGCTTCAAGGTTTCTTCGACTCCGCCAGCGTGCGCCCACGGAGGCAAAATAGCTCCGAGCATGGTTGAACCGGCAACGTAAGGATATTGATCCGCAGTGACGCAAATGCCTTCTGCTTGCGCTTGTTCGATCATCGCTAGCACGCCGTTAATGCGGCTCCAGTTTTCTCGGCCAGCGATTTTGAAGTGTGAGATGTGAACTCGAACGCCGGACTGTTTGCCGACTTCGATCATTTCAGCGATGGCGTCTTCGATGTAATCGCTCTCGCTACGCATGTGAGAAACAAAGATGCCATCGAATTCGGCTACAGCGCGACAAAGCTCAATCAGTTCAGTCGTGTCGGCGAAACAGCAGGGCGGATAAATCAATCCGGTTGAAAGCCCCAACGCGCCTTCGCGCATGGATTGGCGGATCAGTTCCTGCATCACCGCGATTTCTTCAGGCCGCGCCTGCCGATCTTCCATGCCCATCACGCTTAGCCGGACTGCTCCGTGCGGAACCAGATAGGCGCAATCAATCGCCGGTTTGGCGCGTTCGATTGCCGCGAGATATTCGGCCACCGATTGCCAATCCCAGGCGCGGCCCAAATCGCCGTCAAGCCCAGCCAGCGAACGCGCGACCTGAGGTTGATCCGCAGTGCGAATTGGAGCGACGGAAATTCCATCCTGCCCGAAAACTTCCAGCGTAATGCCTTGCCGGATTTTCATCGGCAGTTCCGGCTCCATCAGCACGCGCAAATCCGAATGGCTGTGCGTGTCAATGAAACCGGGCGCGATGATCAGGCCTTTGCAATTCAACTCCTCCATGGCGTGGAGTGAATTCGGAGCGTCAATCGCCAGAATGTAATTCCGTCGAATCGCCACATCTGCCGGGTAAAGCCCGCGCCCCGTGCCGTCAGCAACCAAGCCATTTTTCAAAATCAGTTCAGGCGTTTTCATTCTTTAGCCTTTCACGCCGTCCATTCCGGCCAACGCGCCGTACATTTCCGGTCGTCGGTCGCGGTAAAACTGCCAGTGAGTTCGCACCTCGCGGATTTCGTCCAAGTCCAAATCGGCAACGATCAGTTCGTCTTTGTCTTCGCTGCCTTTGGCCAGAATGCGTCCGTCAGGGTTGCAGAAATACGATGAGCCGAAAAACTCGCCGATATTCCAGGGAGCTTCTGTTCCGACGCGGTTGATCGTGCCTACGAAATAACCGTTGGCAACGGCGTGTCCGCGTTGTTCCAGTTCCCATAGATAATCGGCGTGCCCTTTTGTCGTCGCCGAAGGGATGAACACAATCTCCGCACCGTTCAAGCCCAACGCTCGCGCGCCTTCGGGAAAGTGTCGGTCGTAACAGATGTACACGCCAATCCGCGCGTACTTCGTTTCAAAGGTCGGGAAGCCAAGATTGCCAGGCGTGAAGTAGAACTTTTCCCAAAAACCCGGCAGGCAATGCGGAATGTGTGTCTTGCGGTATTTGCCCAAATACGTGCCGTCGGCATCAATCACGGCCGCCGTGTTGTAATACACGCCGGTCATTTCTTCTTCGTAAATCGGCGCGACAATCACCATCTGGTGTTGTTTGGCAATTTCCTGCATCAGCCTTGTCGTCGGCCCATCAGGAATGCGTTCAACCAAACCGTACCAGTGCGGATTCTGTTCCGCGCAAAAGTACGGGCCGTAAAATAACTCCTGCAAACAGATGATCTGCACGCCTTGCTTTGCAGCATCGGCAATCATCGCCACATGCTTATCAATCATCGCTTGTTTGATCTTTTCGATGGAGCTTTCTGCTGGCTCCGCGTTCGTGGCCTGAATCAGACCGCATCTGACAATTCGTGACATTACAACTTCCTCCAAAATTTTATCCACGAAGAAACACGAAGAACCACTAAGATGAATTCAAGCCTTCGCGAAACTTCGTGTACCTTCGTGGATAGATAAATTCAAACTGCAAAGGTATCAATCATCAAATATGGGTCGCTCATCGGATAGAGCACCGGACAGGTGCAACCGCGCTGCTGGTATTCGGCGACTTTGGCGCGGACTTCATCGGGTGTCCCAGTCGCTGAAATCTTCAGCACGAATTCGTCGGGCACGTACTTCATCGCTTCGTGAATCTGTTCGATGGTCGCAGGCCAGGTCAGAATGGACTGTACCTGTTTGACGATGTCTTCGCTGACGCCGGAAGCCTTGGCGATGTGCGGCTGCTGCGCCAGGTATTGTGTCAGCAATACCTTTGCCGCTTCGATGGCTTTTTTGCGGTCGTGATCAACAGAACAAACCACCAACTGTGGGCGATCAATTTCATCAAGCGTTCGTCCGGCTTTTTTCGCGCCAGCTTCCAGCAATTCCAGCGCGCGGTCATTGTATTCGGGCGGCACGCAATAATTCAGCAAAACTCCGTCTGCGATTTCGCCGGTTAACTCCATCATCTTGTCGCCCGTAGCTCCAATGTAAATCGGCACGTTGCGCGGTTCGCGGCGGCCATGCACCACGTCAAGCTCAATGCCTGTGACATGGTGAAACTCACCGTGAAAAGTGACGTTTTCCATTCGCAACAATCGGCGCAACACTTCGACCGTTTCGCGCATTGCCAGCAGAGGTTTGCGCCGTTCGATGCCGACGTTTGCCGCCAGCGGATCCCACCAAGCGCCTATGCCGCAGATCATACGGTTGGGAGCCAGATCATCCAGCGTCAACCAGGTCGCCGCCAGTAAACCAATGTTGCGAGTCCAGTTGTTAATGACTCCTGCGCCGATCTTGATGCGCTCGGTCGTCGCGGCAAATGCCGCCATTGGCACAATCGCATCGCGCACCAAACGGCTTTCGGCCTGCCAAACGGCTTCAAAACCTTTGCTTTCGGCGTACTGCGCGTATTTGATTCCGTCTTGCAAGGAATGCGCATCTTGCAGATAGAGCGCAACTTTTCCACTAGACATGTTTCTCTCGCCTCCAGTTTTTATAGTCTGAGGATTTCGATTATTAGTCAATCAGGTTGTATGCAAAGCGCTGAGGAAAGTTTTTCCCAGGTTAATTATGCTGTGAAAGGGATGTAGTGTGAGTGCGGCAAGATTGTTCCAAAGCTTCTTCGACTTTGGGTGCAACGGCGGATTCGGCTTTTCGGAAAACCGTGGCCAATTCACTAATCACCAGATAATGGGCGCGTTCCAGCATTTGTTTTTCTCGGAATGAGAGCGGCTTGAGATGGTTCAGATAAGTCAGCGTCTTTAGAACCTCGGCGACGGCAAACAGGTCGCCGCCGCGCATGGCGTCGGTAAATCCCTTGAAGCGGTCTTTCCAATCAGTGGGCGGAGTCGTGAAATCCGCTGCCAGTATTCCCAACAACTCATCGCATTTGCGTTTGGCAATTGGCGAGCGCAGACCTATTTCGTCGGCGTTACGCGTCGGAACCATGACCAGCGAATTGTTGGCGTGCAGCCGCAGCAGATAAAAATTTTGTTCTTCACCGTTGATTTGGCGAGGCTCGATTTGCTCGACAATGGCAATGCCTTGATTTGGATAAACGACTTTCTGGCCGACTTTGAATGTCACACCGTCCTCCTTTCGTTGAATGAAAAGCAGGGGAGACTAATGCAGAAGAAGGTAAAACTTATCGGATGGCTTCAGTCTAGCCCAGTTGCTGCGGCATAGGAAGCTCCGAGCGAAGCAGCCAAGCGACTAAATTTGGCAGATATATTGGATGTGAACCGCTGAGGTCATGGCGAAAGAGTGGTTTTGACCTGTCTGAATTTTAGTTGGATACTGCCCGGCGTCATTTCCCACAAACTCGATTTCATTCACAAAAGGACGGAAAAGTTATGGCTGACCCTATTCTGATCGCCAAAGACAGCGAAGAAATTTATCTGCTTCCCAAAATGGCCAACCGACACGGTTTGATTGCCGGAGCAACCGGAACCGGCAAGAGCGTTACCTTGCGAGTGATGGCCGAATCCTTTTCCAAACTTGGAATACCGGTTTTTATGGCCGACGTAAAAGGCGATCTGGCCGGAATCTGTCAACCTGGCGGAGACAATCCCAAAGTTGCCGAACGCGCCGCACAATTCGGCTTCAGCGATTTTGATTACACCGCCTTTCCGGTCATGTTTTGGGACGTGTTCGGCGAACAGGGGCATCCTTTGCGGACTACGATTTCAGAAATGGGGCCGGTGCTGCTGACTCGCATTCTGAATCTGAACGACACTCAGGGCGGAGTGCTTTCGCTGGTTTTCAAGGTTGCCGATGATAATGGCTACCTGTTGTTAGACCTGAAAGATTTGCGCTCGATGCTGCAATTCGTTGCCGAAAACGCCAAGTCGCTGACTACTGAATACGGCAACGTTTCAGCCGCCAGTGTGGGCGCAATTCAACGCCGTTTGCTGGAACTGGAGCAACAAGGCGGCGATAAATTCCTGGGTGAGCCTGCGCTGAACATGGACGACATGATGCAAACCGGCGACAAAGGTTACGGTTTCATCAACATTCTGGCTTCGGACAAACTGATGCAAGCGCCGAAGCTTTACGCCAC
>JBGAPB010000088.1:0-18820 GCA_044221525.1 Blastocatellia bacterium
GGCAGAGCAATCACGGAAAACTAAAGGCTTAGGCTTTTCTGCCAACCTCGAATGCGTCTTTTGAGTAGAGCGCGAACTGGACAGATTCGCGCTACATTTCAGAATTTCAGCACGTGATCTTTCACGCGCTGGCAGGAGTTCAATTCAATTTCGTTGTTGGCGGCTTCGGCTTCTTTTCTCAGTTTGATGCGTTCGGTCGAGTCGAATGCCGCAGGGCGTGGAGCGTCTTTTTCGGTGTCGGGAATGGAACGCGCCAGCAAGCGATACTTGCCTGGCGCCAGGTGTTTGAATTCAAACGTGGCAGATTTTTCGATCACAGTTTCGCGGTATCGCAACAGGTCGTCTGCCGCAGTCGCTTCAGCCGGAATCATAAAGACCCGCAAACGAGCGGTCAGGTTCCCGCCTTCTTTGGCCGGAACGATACGGCCAGACAAAGCGGCTGCGCCTTCGGCAAGAGTGATTTCCAGGCCGGAGATTTTCTCGCCGGATTTCAGATTGATCGGCGAACGCGCGGCGTCGGTTTTGGTTTTGGCGGCTCCGCTGGCTGGAAGCGTCACCGAGCGAACGAACCAGTTTTCGTTGGGCAGATCAGCTTCGATGCGATAACCATCAGGTTCCAGGTTGGGCAGTGTGAACTCGCCTTTTTCGTTTGGAGCAGCCTGGTCGTTTGCTTCATCGGCGTCAGCCAGAATTGTATTGAGCGAACGAGCATTGCGACGATCGCTTTGCACGTTTAACAAAATTTCTTCGATTGATGGCGGAGTTTTGCTTTCGCACTTTGTTTCGCCAGCTTTGATTGGTTCGGTAAGAACGCGCCCGCTGATTGAACCATAAGTCGTCAGGCGCAGGTTCAATCCGGTGACGTCCAAGCCCTTGACGGAAACTCGTTGCGGAGCGGAGCCGGCGGCGTTTATCTCATTGTCGCCAAGCATTCGCGCATAAAGCTCATATTCGCCATTGGGGATGCCGAAAAAGACAAAGACTTTTGATTGGTTCGCCGAAGTGGAGCTGACGACTTCTTTGGTTGCGGCGTTCAGCAATGTCAGGCTGGGGCTGCCGTAAGTTTGAGAGGATTCCGTCACCCCGGAAATCATTCCGCTGATGGCGTGGCCTGTATCACCACGATGGCGAATGTCTATTCCAGAAACTTCGTCGCCTGGGCGAACGGTAATTTCCAGCGCGGCATCGCGTGTCGTCATGGGGTAATAAGTCGGAACTTCATTGTCTCCCTGGCTCCAAAACCAGTTTTGGGCGCAACTTGATTCAACGGCGACAATGTAAACGCCGGGGTACAAACCAAAGGCTCTGTAAATCCCCCTGTCGTCTGTTTGATGGCGGCCACTCCGCGTTGAGTCTTCGCCTTGGGAAACTTTCTTGCCGTTCAAATCCCTTAGCCGTTGAACTTTTACTGAAACATCAATCAATGGTTCGCCTGACGAGTCAGTGATACGACCGGTAATCACTCCACCTTTGACCAAACGAATCGTCGCAGTTTCGCCCAGGCGATAAATCCGTGTGGAAAGATCGTCAGCCGTAACGTATCCAGGGGCAGTCGCCGTGATCGAATATGAACCCGGGGCAAGGCCGTTCAGTTTGAAACTGCCAGCTTCGTCGCATTGAACGGTTTGTTCGTCGCCGTGACGAAGTCCGACTGATGAAATTTCAACCCTGGCTCCGACTGCTGGTTGGCCGTCTTCCAGCAAGACTCTCCCGCTGAGAGCGCCTTCAGGTTTTGATTGAGCGTAGGCAAGGCTGCAGCACAATCCCAGATAAGTTGAGCTTACGATGACCAAAGTTGCGGCAATAGAGGTACGCCTAAATGATCGCCAAGTGGTTTTCATCATCGCTCCTCCTTGATCGGATTATTTGGGTCGTAAAGAAGTGTCACGGAAATTTCAGCGCCCGCGGCAATGGAGATTCGCTTTTTGGCCAGCGTCAACCTGTTGAACTGGCCGGGGGCATTCCGAACAAAGCTGAGCAGAAATAGATCGTAATCACCATTCGGTAAGTTGGAGAAATTGAAGCGACCTTTTTCGTCCACTGTGGCATGAAAAGCTGCGCCTGATTTGCTGCCAGCCAATGCTGCCTGAACGACGGTAGATTCACCCGGCAAAGGCCGGCCGCCAACGACTTGCACCTGGCCGTTAATTGCGCCTGTGCCCATTGAAAAGACCAGCCGCACATCCGTGACGTTTTCGCCTTTTGTGATTTTGAATGACTCTTCAATCACAGCGCCAGCGTGTTCGATGCGAAGCAGAGAAAGTGAGCGGTCTCTGGTCATATACACATTGATTGATACGTTGCCAGGGGCGACACCTTTTACCAGAAATGTGCCGTCTGGTTTGAGCAAGGTGAAATGGCGAGAGCTTGGCTGATTGATTTGTCCGGATTCTTCGCCGGGATCGGCGTAAATATAAAGCTGTGCCTGGGCCAGTTTTGATTTTGCAGACGGATCATTTGAACCTTCGATGACGCTGGTTCCACTTATAGTGCCACCGCGAACGGCTTTGATTTCAACGCCTGAAACATCGCCATCCGTGATTTCAAAAGTTGCTGGCTCGGCATAAAAATCAATCGTTTCCTGCCAGGGGGCGTGAATGGCGGTTCCGAACTTTCCGGGTTTCAAACCTGTGATGCGAAAATTGCCAAGCCGATCCGTTCTCCCCGAACCATTGCTTTCCGAATCTTCGGCAGATTGTTCGTCAGAGACTTTTTGGCAACTGACATCCACATTCGGAACGGGTTTGCCAGTTTCGGCGTCAACGACGCGGCCAACAACTTCAAACGTTTTGCCGGATGAACCCAGTCGAAGATTGATACCAGTGACTTCTTCACCCGTTTTGACCTGAATGATCTTGGCCTGTTTTTCGTCTGAGGCTTCCGGGTAAAACGTCTGTGCGTATTTACCTGAAGAAAAGTAATCTCTGCTCCCGCCAGCCCCAATTACGTAATTTCCAGGTGGCAAACCGTAGATACGGTAAATGCCTCGATCATCAGTCTGACTTTCACCGAATTCGCCACGGGCCTGTTGAATTTGTGGCTGTCCATTAGGCTGCGGAATGACTCGAAACAGGAGAGCGGATTGAGCAATGACAGGACGTCCTTCGGAGTCGGTTATCTGGCCTGTGATGACTCCGCCACGAACCAACGCGAAATCCAGGTTATCGCGTGATTCACCCGGGTCTAAAGTCACGGTCTTCGGCTCATTGCCTTCCTGACTACCATCAGCAGCGACAAATGCTCTTGATGCTGCCCGAATAACATATCGTCCGTTTGGAAGATTGGTCTGGCGGTACCTGCCGTCGGTGTCGGTTCTAACGCTGAAAACCGTTTTGCCGATTGATCCGTCAGGAGATTGGCGAATTAGCTCCGGTTGGTTCCGGTTGATTGGAGCTTCGGCTATGGAAATCTGGACATTCACCGCCGGCTGACCGTTGATCGTTACTCGCCCGTAAATTGAGCAATTGCGCGGACGCAAATCGCGCTGCAATTCTGATGGGCGAGTTTGCGACAGTGCCGGAGCTGTAAACAGGCCGAAGAAAACCAGCAAACAGATAGGTTTGGCAAAGGAGTAGGGCTGCATAATGACTCCCGGAAAATATGTTGTGTCGCAGGCTTTGAGGGAGCGACTTTTATACACGAAGTGACACTAAGAAATATCAATGACAATGCTGTTCTTTAGCTTTTCTTGGTGAAACTTCGTGTTACTTGGTTGAAAAGCTTTACCTCAAAATTATCGAATCTGCGAATAAGGAGTTGGCCGCAGAAACGACGAGTGGATATTAGACACGGCTTCGGGATCAGTCCAGCCCGGTTTGGTTTTGACTCGCGCCCAGTCGGGGTTTGCTCTGAAAGCATCCCAAGTCTTGTCGCGCGCTGCCATGTTTTCGTAACCCAGCATGTAAGTCAGCGAAGGCAGCCGAGTCCCAATCACTCCTTCGCCAAAGAAGATTGGCAGCATTCCGCAGGCTCGGAAAATCTTGATCTCTTCCTGATTGAACATCTCGACCTTGTTTCGCAGCGTGAAGGCGTTGCGCGATTCATAGGTGCGAAGCTCGAACAGTCGCGCCGGTTGTTTGTCGACGATTGGGTGCAGTTCGACTTTCGGATGAGAGTCGAAAGCTTTCAGCACTGATGATTCATACCGCACATAAGGCATGTCGCTGGAGGTCTCAAACGCACGCCACGCAGTCAGAAATTCTTTGTCGTTGGTGGCCGCCATCGTTGATTGCATCTCTGCCAGCGACTTGTAATCAATCAGCAAAATCAGCGACGGCGTGATCTGACCGACTACAACATTGAAGCAACCAACCGGCCCAATGCCCAGCTTTTGCATTCGCGGCAAAAAGTGGCTCTGGAAAAATTCGTTGATCTTGGCGGGTTGAATGTCATTCCGCAGTTGGTAAGTTCGCAGTTCGTAAAAGTGATTGGCTTCGGCGGTGGCGCTAAATCCAGAGACTTCAGAAGCTCCAGCAATGCCCGCAGCCAAACCGGTTTTCAAAACGTTTCGGCGATTCATTCGATCTCCTTGAGTTCGTAGTCCGGCCTTCAGGCGGAAAGTCATGCGCCGCCTTTAGGCGGAATAATTTTCAAGTGATGACTTCACAGTTTGCTTGAATGCGCCCCTGTGCCGCCTGAAGGCGGGGCTACATGCTTTTGTGAAATGGTTTTTCGACAAGCGGAGTATTGTCTTTCCGCCGGGCTTGTTCAAGAATCCGACGACGAGTCTGACCTTCAATTTTCAATCAAAAGGAAAATAACGAATGATTCAGGAATCCTGGGCTGACCGCTTTGCGCGAGTAATGGGCAGAATTGTGCCCGATGCCATAACCGCTGCGATTTTCTTGCTGGCAGTTTTATTTTGTGGAGCCATTGCAGTTGGCAATTCTTTCTCAACGACGATGGACGCCTGGTATAGAGGCTTGTGGATGCTGTTGCCGTTCACGATGCAGATGACGCTGATCATCACGCTGAGTTCGGTGGTTGGGCAGTCTCCAATGTTCAGAAGAATGGTTGCGGCTTTGGCCCGTATGCCGAAAACAACCAATCAGGTAGTCATCGGAGCGGTGCTGCTAAACGGTGCGCTTTCGTATTTTTACTGGGGCTTGGGAGTGGCGTTGGGGCCGATCATTGCAATCTTCTTCGCGCGCGAAGCCGAGAAGAAAAACATCAAGGTGGATTTTCTGTTTCTGCTGGCTTCGGTTTGGGCGGCGAACGCGGTCTGGCAATTTGGATTGTCGGCCAGCGCCCCGCTGTTGATGGCTACGCCGGGTCATTTTCTGGAAAGCACAATTGGCGTGTTGCCATTGAAATCAACGATCTGGGCGCCAGCTTCGATCATCCATGAAGTCGTTTTCATGACTGCGCTGATGGCTGTTGGTTGCTGGTTGATGCCAAAAGCCATGCGCCCGCTGTCGGCTTTTCCTGAAGCGAACAAGCTGGCTGAGCCTGAAGTCATGACCGAAGAAAGCGCAGAAAACTTCTCCGAGCGTATGGAGCGTAGCTCGGTCGTGACCCTGGTTTTTTGTGTGGCCGTGGCGGCGTGGCTTTGGTACCACTTCATCACCAAACGCAACAGTCTGGACATCAACTCGCTGAACGCAGTCTTTCTGTTGCTGGCCTTTTTGCTGCATCGCAACGTCCACAGATTCACCAAAGCCTTGCAGCACGCGATTTTGTCGGCCTGGCCAGTTGTCGTCATTTATCACCTTTACGCAGGAGTCGCCGGGTTGATTCAGTTCACGACTTTGGGTGAAAAGATGGCGGGGATCATTGCTGCGGTTTCGACTCGGTACACCTTTCCATTGATGGCTGCGATTGCGGGAACCGTCGTTTCGTTCTTTGTGCCTTCCAGCGGAGGGCAGTGGGCGATTCAGGGTTTTGTGACTTCAAAAGCAGCGATGGCTGTCGGCGTTTCGGTTCAGCGCGGATTGCTGGCTCTGAGCATAGGCGATCACATGGGCAATCTGACGACTCCGTTTTGGGCGATGATTGTGGCTGGAATCGCTCGCGTCAGCTTCAGGGAGTTTATCGGCTACGGGATGATTTACGCGGCGCTGTGGTTCGTGATTGGAGTGATTGTCTTTACGTTTGCGCCTTGCTGAGTTTGAAGCACGGGCTTACGGTTCAGAGTTCACGCTTCAGCGTGCATGGTTTGCTAACGACACGCTGAAGCGTGAACTCTGAACTTTACGGCTGAATAGCGTCTTCGATCTTGAAGTTGAAGCTTTCCAGCATCGTCTTGCCGAGCTTGTAAATTTCCGGTCGGCCTTCGATGCGAATGTACAAGTCTTCGCCATCGGGTTGCGATATTTTGATGACGGTCGTTTTGCCGCCTTTATCCGTCAAACGTAATTCGGCAGCCGGTTTGGCAAACTTGGAGTTAATTGCCGGAGTCACCTTTTCCACGATCTCTGAGGCTCTGGATTCAAACGGAGTGAAGAGTTTGAAGGGTTGAGCTTCCTTGTCTTTTTTGTCGGCTGGTTCGACGACGATCCATTTGTCGCCTTTGGCTTCGGCCACCAACTTGCCGTGCTCGTTCTTGAGTTCGTACCGGGTCAAGTCTTCGCGTTTGAGTTTTATGAACTGTTTGCTGCGCAGCGCGCTCAATTTGACGTTGAGTTTGTCGTAAAGCGCCGATTCGATTTTCAGTATTTGGGTGCTTCCGGCGACTTTGGCGTAATACTGTTCCTCAGTTTTCGCTCCAATCTGAATGCTTTTATCGCCGTTGTTAGTTTTTGCGGAAACAGAGATTTTGGGTTTGTCCAAACCGTATTTGGGCAGGTCTTCAGAGGTTTCACTGACGATCTCCGCGGCTTTGGCCGAAGTCAGATCGCCAATCAGGCTGTTGACTTCGTTGGCTTCAGCATCGGCGGAAATTGGCGAAGTGATCGCCCATTCGGTTCCTTTTTTGCCAAGCTCGAAGCTGCCGTTTTCGTTGGTCACTTTCAGCGAAGTCAGATCGTATTCCGAAGCGCCGAGCAGGGAACGGTCGCGCCAGTCTTTCAGCGGCTTGTCGGCGTTGGTCAACAACGAAGCGCCAGTCAGCACAACATTTTTCGATCCGTCGAAGCGGGCGTAAGCCGACGAGCCGAGCGGGTCTTTGCCGCCAAGTTCGATTTGATGCGTCTTGCCGTCTTTCAAACGAACTTCCAGTTTTACAGCCGGAGTCGCCAAACCGTACTCCTTCAAGGCATCCGCCGACGGATTGGCGAACTCGCGCTCGATGCGCGCGCTTACTATGTCGCCGATCAGCGAATTCAACGCCGTATCATCTGCTGCGGCTGCAACCGGTTGTTTAATCAACCACTTGTCGCCTTCGCTTTCCAGGCTGACTGTTTCTCCGCCGCGAGTCAGGCTAATGGCGGCAATGTCTTCGCGTTTGAAATTGACGGCGTCTTTTGAGGCTGTTTCAGCAGGCTTGTCCTTCCCGTCGTCGCGCGGCGTGCCGGGTTTGATTTCCAGAAAGTAAATGACGATACCGCCTACGATAGCGGCAAGGAGTAAAAGAAGAGTACTGCGTTTCATAAGTTTAGTTCTGAGGGGTGAGGACTGAGGACTGAGTTCGATCTTGCTCGGCCCTCAGTCCTCAGCACTTTTGACTTAACGACGTTTCCACCAGGAATAAATACCCGCGCCGATGACTGCCAGCGGCATAACGAGTACAACAATCCACCAGAAGGTGTTCTGCTGTTCGGCGTTCATGGTCACGCTGCGACTGGTAGCCTGTTTTGGGCGGATCGAAATCAGGTCTTCGTCCTGAGCCAGCCAGTTGATCGAGTTCATGAACAAATCGCCGTTGCGCTGGAACTTGAAAGCCTGATTCGAGGCAAAATCTGAATCGCCTATGACAACCAGACGGGCTTCTTTGTTTTCGCCCAGGTTTTTGCTGGCCGCTGCGCCCAAGGTGACAGGGCCTTTGGTGTCTTTGCCTTCGTCATATTTGGGTTCGACACCGGCTTTGAGTTCGGTTTCGCCCCAGCTATTTTCCGAAGTGGTCAGGATCGTTGTTGAATTGACGCCGGAACCGCCAGCGGCCGTGACCTTTACCGAGCGGGCTTTAGGGAAGATGGTCATTGAACGTGAAAAACGCTCGGTGATTGGATGCTGGCCGTAATTCATTACCAGAGGTGCATCTACGCCTCCGCCGAACATCTGGCCGACGCCGCTGACATCCAGCACGAAATCATTGCCGACTTCGATTGACCATTTTTTCAAAACATCGTTGAGCTGCGGATCGGTTTCAGGATCAAGCAGCGCCATTACTTTGCCGCCGCCGTCCAGATACTGGCCGATGATTGAAGCTTCTGGCGGCAGAAACGAGGTTTTAGGCCCGGCGATGACCAGAACCGAACATTCCGCCGGAATCTGTTTGGTCGTCGTGACAGTTTTGGTCTGGTAATTTTCGCCCTTCAGCTTGGCTTCGGCCTGACTGTAAGTCGTGGCAAGCGTTTGCTCTTCGTGGCCTTCGCTGAAACAAACGGTCTTCAAGGTTTCGCGTGTGACTTTCAGAATGGCGTTGACCAGCGACTGTTCGTCGGTTGCCGTTGGGCGTTCGATGCGACCGCCGGAGGCAATTACAGTTTCTCCAAAAGCCTTTACTGCATATTGAGACGCTACTTGCGGGCGTTGCTGTGGGTCAACCCATTCGTAACTGATTTTGTTCGACAGGTACTTAAATTCGGCCATCTGGTCGGCGAACTGCTGGTCGTTCTGCTTGTCGAATTTCAGAATCTTGACGTCTTTCGACAGACCGGCCAGAACTTTCTTCGTTTGATCCGACAGCGAGTACAAACCTTCAGAAGTCAAATCAAAGCGTTTGTGATGGCGATAACCAAGAAAGTTGGCGATGGTGACCAGGCCGAGAACAGCAACGGTCAGCAGCGCCATATTCGCGCCTAAACGCCCGGAACGACCCTGGAAAAATCCGATAATGTCTTTGAAATTCAGCGCAAGCGAAGCCAGCAACAAAACTCCACCGGCAATCAACAGCGTCAGGTTCCACGGCCCCCAGATTTCCTGAATCGTGTGCCTGACGTAACCGGCGATAAGCATTGCCGCTCCGACGAATCCAGCCAGTTTGATGATCTCTTGACGATTGTTATTCATAGGTTTTCGGTGGTCGGTGATTCGTGGTCGGTGATCGGTTGGCGGTAACTGTCGGATTTAACCGACCACCAGCCACCAACCACCAGCCACCAATCTTATGCTCTTCTCCATCTCATTGAATCCAGCGAACGCAGCGTCAGGAACAGTCCAAGCACCACGCCGGATAGGTAAAAGATGATGTTCGTCGTATCAATGACTCCCTGCGAAAATTCCTGGTAATGCTGGAGGATCGAAAGGTATTTGACCATCTCGGCAATTGTGCCGGTGCCGTTTCCAACCGACATGTCTATGAAGAGCAATGTCAGGAAAAGGGCGAAAGTGACTACGCCGGCGATGATCTGGTTTTCGGTCAACGAAGAAATAAACGCTCCGATTGCCAGCAACACGGCTCCCAGCAGGAACAATCCCAGGTAACCAGACCAAACAATTTTCCACGGCAGAGCGGGATCGCTGTATATGCCAACGATGAAGTAATAGATCAGCGTCGGAGCCAGCATCACGCACAAAAACGCCAGAGAAGCCAGATACTTGCCAACCACGATTTGCAGTTCGGTGATGGGCGAAGTCATCAGCATTTCCATCGTTCCGCGTTTGCGCTCCTCGGCGTAAATACCCATCGTCAGCATGGGCGTCAGAATCGGCAGTACGTAAGAGCCGATGAAGCCGACGAAGCTGCGAATGACCTGCACCGGAACGTCAATGTCCGGCGGAGGCGCGCCCTGTTGAGCGCCTCGCATCTGCGCCATCGCCGCGTACTGGATGACGTTGGAAAGAATGATCCAAAAGATAAGTCCGGCAGCGACCAGAAAAGCTCCGATGACGACGTACGCAATCGGAGACACAAAGTAACTGCCCATTTCGCGGCGAAATATCGCCAGAATTCCCTTCATAATTGATTCTCAATTTTGAATTTTGGATTTCAGATTCAGCGTTTGAATTTCAGGCAAAGCTTGTTGCTTCATCCAAAATTCAAAACCCAAAATCATCAATCTTGTTTTTCTTTCTCTTCAGTCGTCAGTTGCATGAAGATGTCTTCAAGGCTCAACGACACAGCGCGCAGTTCCAGCAACTCGAAGCCGCTGCCGATGACGGTTGCCGCCAGCTTGCCACGCAGGTCAAGTCCCAATTCGCTTTCGACCAGCGCGCTGACGCCGCCGCCGTGTTCAACCTGTTCAAGTTCGACTTTGCTGACGCCTTCGATCTTTTCCAGAGCGCCGCGCAAATTGTCTTCTTCGCCGCGAACCACCAACTTGACGCGCTCGCCGCCTTTCAGTTGCGAAGTCAAATTTTCTGGAGTGTCAATCGCGGCGATTTTCCCTTTGTTGATAATGATGACGCGGTCGCAGGTCGTTTCGACTTCAGAAAGAATGTGTGTCGAAAGAATGATGGTGTGTTCGCCTGCCAGACCTTTGATCAGGTTGCGAACTTCGCTGCGCTGGGTTGGATCAAGTCCGACCGTCGGTTCGTCCAGGATGACTACGTCGGGGTTGTGAACGACCGCCTGGGCGATGCCAACGCGTTGTTTGAAACCGCGCGAGAGCTTTTTGAT
The DNA here is from genome assembly GCA_044221525.1 of Blastocatellia bacterium. Taxonomy (GTDB): domain Bacteria; phylum Acidobacteriota; class Blastocatellia; order RBC074; family RBC074; genus RBC074. The sequence continues at coordinate 10,658 of JBGAPB010000088.1, forward strand.
CAGCCAGTCTTTGCGTTCGGTCAGATTGGTCAGCCGCATGGCTTCAGCGACGCGATTGGGAACGTCTGTATTGGCGACGCCTTTGATCTGCGCGACGAACGCCAGGTAATCGCCGACGGACATGTCAGGGTAAAGCGGCGGAGTTTCCGGCAAATAGCCTATGCGTTTGCGGACTTCCATCGAATCATCAAACACGTCAAAACCGGAGACACGAGCAGTTCCGCCCGTCGCCGGTAAATAACCCGTTAGGATTCGCATTGTTGTGGTTTTGCCCGCGCCGTTCGGGCCAAGGAAACCAAGAATCTCTCCCTTTTCGACCTTGAAGGAGATGTCGTTGACAGCGCGTGCCTGCCCGTAGCTCTTCGTCAGATGCTCAACTTCGATCAAGTCTGCCTCCGATTTGTTTATTCAGGATTGTTTGCGGATTGCCGTCGTCCAGCTTTAGTAGTTGCTGAACGAAGGGCGGATTCTAGTCAGCGTGCCGGTAAGCGTCAAGAGGTGCTCCCGAAGCGGTTTTCCTACATTTGGATGACGGGCGGACGTTACCGTCCGCGAACCAGCCTGCGGACGGTAACGTCCGCGCTCTGGCTATTGCGTCAGGTCTTCAAAGTCTTCAAAGCTTGGCAATTCGCTCAAGTCTTTCATTCCGAACTGGATTAGAAACTCTCTGGAAGTCCCGTAAAGCATTGGTTTACCTACGGTTTCTTTGCGGCCTTTGGTGACGATCAAACGTTTTTCCAGCAAGGTCTTGATTGCCGATGACGAAGTGACTCCGCGAATTTCCAGAATCTCAGGAACAGTGATCGGTTGTTTGTAGGCAATCACCGCCAAGGTTTCCAGCGCAGGCAAAGACAAGCGCGCCGATGGGCGTGACTTCAGATACTTGCGAATGAATTCGTGATTTTGCGGACGAGTCGAAAGCCGCCAGCCTCCGGCAATTTCGCGTATGTCCAAACCGCTGTTGCGGGCTTCGTAATCGGCGACCAGTTCATTCAGCGCAGCTTGAACGTCTTCTTCGGGGACTTCGCCCAGCACTTTGCAAAGTTGTTTGAACGGCAGCGGTTCGTCTGCGACAAACAGCAGGGCTTCGATCACTGGTTTCAATTCTTCGCTGGTAGCTGTGATCTGTTCTTCGGCCTCGACTTCAGAGTCTGCCGTGACTTCCATTGTCGGAGCTTCGTCAGAGCCGATTTCGTCTTCGGTGATTTCATCGTCGGACAAATCAAGCTCCGAGGGAAATTCGTCTTCTGCCACAGGTTGTTCGGTCGCCAGTTCTTCTTCGGCGGGCGATGCTTCTGCCAGAGCCTGTTCGGCAACCGTTTCATCTTCAACAGATAAAGCTTCGGCTACTTCGGCAGTCAGTTCTTCTTCGTTGATTTCTGTGTCTTGAATCTCTTCGTTCATAATTCGGTTAATTCATTTGGGGCAGAGTCGTCATCGGCTGACTCCTCGTTTTCGGTTTCTTGTGTCAGGTTCTGGTCGCCAACGATTTCCACTTCAGATTCAGTCGCCGTCTCTGGTTCTGCTTCGGGCAGGAAAATTGGCCCGGTGCGTTTGCGCGCGAAGATTTCGCCGAATAGTTCGCGCTGAGTCAGATGAATCTTGAACTCTTTGACCAGTTCCAGAAACGCCAGAAAAGTAAGAATCAGTTCGCGTTTTGTCCGCGACATTTCAAACAATTCGCGGACGTTTATTTCTTCGCCGCTGTCCAGCCTGGCGTTTATCTGAGCCAGCTTTTCAGCCATCGTGACTTCTTCGCGCTGAATCTCCATCTTGGCTTCGGATTCGGCGCGCTTCAAGATTTCGCGGAAAACCCGCAGCAGGTCGAATACCGTAGCCGAGACTTCAGGATTGCTTTTGTCAGTTTCCAGAGCGCCGCGCGTAAAGCTGGCGGCTTCGATTTCTCCGCGCGAATGCAGCATCTGAGCCGCCGATTTGAATTTTTGATATTCCAGCAACCGTTCAATCAGTTCGGTTCGCGGGTCGTCGTCTAAATCTTCTTCGCCTTCGATTTTCGGCGCGGGCGGCAGCAGCATTTTTGATTTGATGTAAATCAGCGTTGCGGCTGTCACCAAAAAATCCCCGGCGATGGAGATGTCCAGTTCGCGCATCAGGGTCAGATATTCCAGATACTGTTCGGTAATGGCGGCAATCGGAATATCTTTGATTTCGATTTCGTCTTTTTTGATCAGGTAAAGCAGCAAATCCATTGGCCCTTCAAAGGCTTCCAGCTTGACGCGATAACTGTCGTTTCGCGCGTCTTCGTTCTGCTCCGGCGCTTCGTCCAGCAAAGCCACGGCTGCTTTCTTTTTGTTTTTTGCTTCTGTCATTGTTTTTATCCGCTTCCTACCAGTCGCGGTACTGACCCGATTGAGCGACTCCCCACCGATGAACATCAAAGGCCAGCTTGTCGTCTTCGCTCAACTCCAACCAAAAAAGTTCGTGTTCAGGTTCGTTGTCCAGCGGTGAGCCGAATTCAGCCGCGAAGTAAGAGCAGTGAAATTCCCAATGGATGCTGCCGTCTTTTTCTGAATAGTATTGAATCGCGCTGCCCAGGAATTGGCCAATTACGACTTCGTGGGCGCATTCTTCGTGGACTTCGCGTGTCAGAGCTTCTTCGGGCGATTCGCCGTCTTCGATTCCGCCGCCGGGCAGGAAGAAGGATTTCAACCCTTTGGCCGAAGCGAATCTGCCACGTTCGTCAAAGATCACGGCATAAACTCCGGGGCGGCGGCGATATTCGACTTGGGGATTGAAGCTTCCGAATTTGGGTTCTTCAGTCATGATTTGTTCATGGTGCGGAGAAGAATAGACAGGATTTACAGGATTCACTGGATTGGAAAACTGGCAGCACGATTAGCTCTTCATCCTGTAAATCATGTCAATCCTGTCCAACATTTCTTCCTCATTCCCAGGAGATGTTCATAGCGCGTCGGACTTCGCCCATTACTCGACCGGCTTCTTCGCGTGCTCGGCGTGAACCTTCAATGATGATGTCGCGGACTTCGTCCTGATGTTCGCGGTAATAAGTCACGCGCTCCGTGATCGGCGACAGGTAATCAATCATTGCCTGGGCCAGCGCCTTTTTGCGGTCTACGCAACCTATGCGAGCGTTGCGGCAATCGTCGTCGAACTGATCCGCGACTTCGGCGGCGACAAACATCCTGTGCATTTTGCAGACATCGCAATCTTCGGGGTGACCGGGATCAACTCTTTTGACGCGAGTCCGGTCGGTTATCATCTGTCGAACCTTGGCCTGAATCACATCTGCCGAATCTGAAAGCTCGATTGTGTTGCCGTAACTCTTGGACATTTTGCGCCCGTCGGTTCCGGTCAGTTTTGGCGAGGCGGTCAGCAAAGCTTCAGGTTCTGGGAAAACTTCGCCGTAAAAGTTGTTGAAGCGGCGAACGATTTCTCGTGTCAGTTCAACGTGTGCGACTTGATCCTGTCCGACAGGCACGTAATGAGCCTTGTACATTGCAATGTCAGCCGCTTGCAGCACCGGGTAGCCAAGAAAAGCGTAATTGCCCAGGTCTTTGTCAGTAATGTTTTCGCGCTGTTCCTTGTATGTCGGAACACGTTCCAGCCATCCCAGCGGAGTCACCGCCGAAAAGTAAATGTGCAGCTCTGCGTGTTCAGGAACCAGCGACTGAACGAAGATCGTGGCTTTGTTTGGATCCAGGCCGGCAGCCAGCCAGTCAGTCACCATGACCACGGAGTTTTCATTGATCTTCGAGGTGTCGGCGTAATCACTGGTAAGCGCGTGCCAGTCGGCTACGAAATGGAAGCTTTCGTAATCGTCCTGCAACTTGACCCAGTTTTTCAGCGCGCCTTCATAATTGCCCAGATGGATTTTCCCGGTCGGGCGCATTCCACTAACGATTCGTTTTTTCATGAGTTTGCCAGAATCGGTTTATCAGATGCCGTATAGCGTTTTTATGACGAAGATCATCACCGGTGTAAAGATGTAGCTTAGGACTCCCAGCCACAGCAAGCCGATCAGGATGAAGAAAGAATATGGCTTTATTTGATCGTAAAGCGGGCGAAAGCTTTCAGGCAACAATGTTTCCAAAACGTGGCTGCCGTCAAGCGGCGGAATAGGAATCAGATTGAAAACCGCCAGCGACACATTCAGCAACAACATTACACTTAGAAATGTGCAAATTGGCATCAACAAGCTGGATGATTGTTCGATTAGCGGCGTGACTAAATTGAAGCGCCCGCCTTGTCCAAAGCCAGGCACAACTGTGCCGCGCAAAAGCATGATTTTGAGCACGACAAAACAAATAACGGCCAGAATCAGGTTGCTGATTGGCCCTGCCGCCGAAACCATGATGTTTGCCAAATCCTTATTGCGCCAGTGAAGAGGGTTGACTTGAACAGGCTTTGCCCAGCCAATTAACGGCGGCAAGCCAGAAGCCACGGTTATAAAGCCAAGTAGCGGGATTGCCAGCGTGCCAATCGGATCAATATGCACCATTGGATTAAGCGAGATGCGTCCCTGCAATCGCCCGGTGTCGTCGCCGAACCAGTATGAGGTAACGGCATGAGCCGATTCGTGAACTGAAAGCGAAAATATGAATGCGACGAAGTAGAGTATTAAATCGCCTATGGGAACGGTGAAGAGAGAGTCGAAATTCAATGGCCAATCTCCTGTGTACAACTGTGTGGTGCAACGAGCGGGCAAGGTAGCACGCGGTTTCAAACACTGTCAATTTTGGGGTTAATCGCTGCTGGACACTGTCACACTTGCACGGATTATAGTGATTTCTGCTTCCAGTCGGACGGCTCGGCGGACGATTTCTCGCGAAGAAACCAGTATCGCTCCGCGTTCAATCGCCAGTTCGTAAAGTCTGCCGGTCAGGTCGTAATGCGGTATGGATTTCATCTGGAACCATTCGCGGCGCAATCCAAGTTCAGCTGCGAATTCGTGAAGCTCTTCGATCGAGCTATCCGAAACAAGATGGCCGCACCGCCGATGCCAGTAACGAATCGGGCCGCGCGCTCCGTTTTGAAAAGAATCAATCAGTATCGCCATCGAAATTATTGATCGTTGGTTTTGGGTTTGGTTTTTGGGGCAGCTTTTTTGACTTTCGCTTTACTTGCAGGTTTAGACGCAGGTTTGGATTTCTTTTCTGTTTTGCCAATCCCTGCTTCGGCAATTCGACGCTGTAATTCTTCCAGAAAGGTTATGGTGCGATTAAGCTGTTTTTCAAATTTTTCGTCGCCCATCTTGCGACGAGATTTTTTGATGACCTTTTTGACACGGCCAACCAGTATGCCACTGTTTTTGTCTTTGGATTTCGACGACTCTTTCTTGATTTTTGCTTCTTTGGCTTCAGCGGGCTTTTCCTGTGTTTTTGCCATAATTGTTCCTTTCATTGGTTGTTGGGTGAAGTCAATTTTTGAATCTGATTCAGATGTTTTGCGGTGTGATCAAGATAATCTTCGATTAGCTGTCTCAACGAAAGCTCGCCGTATTCGTCGTGCTGTCCGGTTTTAGCCCAGACGGCATCCGGCAAACCGGCAAGCAATTCAGTGTTTTCGCGTCGGAGCAATGCGAAGCGAGCGACTGCGGTTTCGATCCTGCGCTGCTGATAATTCAGTTGGTCAGCCCAAACTTCCTGTTTGTAACCTCGCAACTCTGCTCGATCCTGGGTAATGATTCGTCGAATGCGGGCAGAAGCCAGGAGTTCGGCGTCGGCCAGGTGGCAGGTGATCTGCAAAATTGACCAGCGGTTTTCACCTGGTTGGCGAATGATGGTTTCAGCCGAAGCCTTGGAAATCAATTGTTCCAGTTCATAGGCTTGTGTGCCGTAAATTGCTGTTAGATTTTCGTGTGATCGCATGCGGGCGTGAGTATAAGCCAGCCGTATGGCAGGTGTCAGGTGCAAGTTTGACGCTGTCGGTTTGGCTCCCCTATCATCGCGGCCTTCCATCGGAATCCAAATTCAACCCGGAGAAAATACAAATGGCCGAATCAAGAATCGAAGTTTTCAAAAAAATGCTTGTCGCCGACCCGAACAACTCACCTGTCAGATTCGGTTTGGCGAACGAATTATTGAAGCTGGAACGTTTTGAAGAAGCCGCCGTTGAGCTTCAAACCTATCTGAACCAGGCCGACGATCAAGGCAATGCCTATGGAAAATTAGGGCAGGCTTTGGAAAAACTGGGCAAGTTTGAGGAAGCACGACTGGCCTATCAGCAGGGAATTGCCGCTGCTACAAAGCATGGCCATCCGGGCATGGCTGAGGATTTTGAAATGGCTTTGGCCGATTTGCCGTAAAAAGTTCTGCAACACAACTCAAACCTCGGAGGGCATCACATGCGATTCACTTTTCGTATAAGTTTGTTTTCGGCATTGGTTATGCTTTGTTTGGCCGGAAGCTGGCAATTTGAAAGCGCCAGCGGTCAAAGCAACCAAACTGAAAAATCGGCTCAACCAATGTTTAACGCTTTGCGCTGGCGCAGCATAGGCCCGAATAGGGGCGGACGTTCATTGACTGTCGCGGGCAGCGCCAGTCGTCCGTTTGAGTATTACTTCGGCGCGGTCGGCGGAGGTTTGTGGAAGACGACCGATGGCGGAACGACTTGGAAACCGGTGACCGATGGCCAGTTGAAAAGCTCTTCAGTCGGAGCCGTCGCCGTCAGCCAATCAAACCCTGACGTCGTTTATATCGGCATGGGAGAAACACAGTTGCGCGGCAACATCATGCAAGGCGATGGTGTGTACAAATCCACGGACGCCGGGAAGACCTGGAAGCATATCGGCTTGGGCGACACTCAGGCCATCTCGCGCATTCGCATTCATCCCACCAATCCCGACATCGTTTACGTCGCGGCGCTCGGCCACCCTTACGGTCAAAATGACGAACGCGGAGTTTTCAAATCCACTGACGGTGGCAAAAGCTGGAAGAAAGTTTTGTTCAAGAGCAACAAAGCCGGAGCCGTTGATTTGGCAATTGACCCTAACAATCCGCAAGTTATGTTCGCCGCAATTTGGGAAGCCTTCCGCACGCCATGGAGCCTGTCTTCAGGCGGAGCTGACAGCGGCTTGTACAAATCCACAGACGGCGGAGAAAACTGGACTGAAATCACCCGTGCGTCGGGAATGCCAAGCGGGATCATTGGCAAAATAGGCGTCTCGGTTTCCGGCGCGGACGGAAAGCGCGTGTACGCCATCGTTGAAAACGAAAACGGCGGAGTGTTCAGTTCCGACGACGCGGGAGCTACCTGGCAAAAAATCAGCGAAGATCGCCGATTGCGGCAACGCGCGTTTTATTACACGCGGATTTACGCCGACCCGAAAGCGCGCGACACGGTTTATGTTCTGAACACCAGCTTTTATAAATCCACCGACGGCGGCAAAACCTACAAAACAATCCGAGATCCGCACGGAGACAATCACGATTTGTGGATTGCGCTGGACAATCCGGCTCGGATGGCGAACAGCAACGACGGAGGCAGCAACGTTTCTGTCAATGGCGGCGAAACCTGGACGGGACAGGCTTATCCGACCGCGCAGCTTTATCACGTCGCCACGACCAAAGACATTCCGTATCACGTCTGCGGGGCTCAGCAGGACAACTCGACCGTTTGCGTTTCCAGCCAGGGCGCGGGGCGTGGCCGTACTGCCGATGTGATGTACGCAGTCGGCGGAGGCGAATCCGGCTACATCGCTCCGCATCCGACGAATCCGAATCTGTTTTACGCTGGCAGTCAGGGAGCCTTGCTGACGCGTTTTGATCGTTCAACCGGCCACACGCGAGACATTCAGGTGTACCCGTTGTTCTTTTCCGGCATGCCAGCAAGCGATTTGAAAGAGCGTTGGCAGTGGACGTTCCCGATTGTCTTTTCTCCGCACGATCCGAAAGTGATGTACACCTCTTCGCAGCATTTATGGCGGACGACGAACGACGGTTTGAATTGGGAACGCATCAGTCCCGATCTGACTCGCGGCGATCCGAAAACGCTGGGAGATTCCGGTGGACCGATTACCACAGACCAAAACGGCCCGGAAATTTACGGGACGATTTTCGCAGTTGCGCCTTCAATGTACGGCCCCGGCATGATCTGGACGGGTTCGGATGATGGCTTGATTCATCTGACGCGCGACGGTGGCCGCAACTGGGCAAACGTCACACCCAAAGACCTGCCAGAATT
>JBGAPB010000089.1:0-18537 GCA_044221525.1 Blastocatellia bacterium
AATCGCTTGAGCGGCGGCAATAGATCCGCAACTTTGATCGAAGTTTTCGGAAATGCCGCCAAAGTAAAGTTTTCGTTTTCGGCGTAAGTTTGCTTGCTTCGATAACCGTCAGTGCTCGGTTGGCGATAATCCTCCAACTCGCGCGCCTGTAAATTTAACAGGCAGTACTGGCGGATTCCTGCTTTGGCGTAAACGCGGCTTTTTCGCCTGCGATCAAAATCCAGTGTGCTGAATGAAACTTCCATCACCATCAATATCTCCGGCGGCGTTGGATGATGCTCGCTGTAATAGTCTTCAGAGGTCGCTGCCAGCACAATGTCCGGCTCTGGTTCAGACAAGTCATCCAGATGAATCGGCGCTTGAATACGAACACAGCAACGCCCGGCAAAATTGAGAAAGAACCATTCTGCTGCGCGTGAAGCACTTGAAGCGTGCTTGCTCCCTTGTGGACTCATGGCAATGATCTCCCCTTCGATTAACTCGACCTTTTCACCTTCGTGCAACACGCCAGCTTCGACCATCTTGTAATACTCTTCGACAGTAAAGCGTCGCAGAGATGGCGCAAAGACCTCCTCACGTTGATTTATTGTCCTCTCTCGTAAAGTTTGTGAACTGATTCTTGCTGACATGCTTCCTCACTATCCGCCGATGCACGACATTGTTCTCAGCGGTTGCACAAATTCCGGATCGTTGATGTGGTGGCGTTCTTCTTTCTTTTCAATAGTAGCCGCGATGAAGTCAATCAGGTCATCACGCGTAGCTCCGCTGCGCATCAATCGTTTGATGTCGTGTTCAACGTTTGAAAACAGACAGGTGCGAATCTGGCCGTCGGCGGTCAAACGGATGCGGCTGCAATGACCGCAGAAAGGTTGACTGACCGGATTGATGAAGCCGATTTCGCCGGGCGCTCCGTCGGCAAATCGCCAACGCCTGGCTGTTTCGCTCAAATTTTCTGATTGAACCCGTTCCAGCGGAAAAGCTTCGTGGATACGCGCGCGAGTTTCTTCGCCGGGCATGACCATTTCGCGTTTCCAGACTTTGCCGTTGTCCAGCGGCATAAATTCGATGAAGCGGACGTGAACGCCTTTGGCGCGCGCGAATTCGGCGAAGCTGACGGCTTGGTCGTCGTTGATGCCGCGCATCATGACGCAATTGACTTTGACCGGATGCAGCCCTGCCTCAATTGCCGCGTCAATTCCGTCCAGCACTCGATGAAGTTCATTGCGCCCGGTCAACAGCGAAAACCGTTCAGGCGTCAGCGAATCCAAACTAATGGTGATGCGTTGCAAGCCTCCGCGTTTCAAAGCTTCGGCGCGACCACGCAGGAAGTGCGCGTTCGTAGTCATCGCCAAATCCGAAATGCCTGGAATTGCTCCGAGCCGTTCGACCAGACTTTCCAGGTCTCGCCGCAACATAGGTTCGCCGCCGGTCACGCGAAGTTTGTTGACTCCCAAGCCAACAAACACTTCAGCCAGAGTGATGATCTCTTCGTAACTGAGAATCTCCGGCTTCGGTTTCCACTCCATCGCCTCGGTCGGCATGCAGTAAAAGCAGCGGAAGTTGCAGCGGTCGGTAATGGAAATCCGCAAATCGCGGATAGCTCGGCCAAAACTGTCTTTAAGTACGATTGAATTCATGGTTCCTTGCCTTTGGAATTGTCAGGAACGTATTCTAGCAGTCGCCAATCGAATGTCACATCGTCACTCAAGACGCAAAAGGAATCCTAACAATGTCTGAACAACTGGAATCGAAGATCGTTGCGCGGCTGCGCGAAGTTCTGGGCAAAGACGCCGTCGCCAGCGACGACGCAGAGCTGATGGTTTACGAATGCGACGCGATGACTACGCACAAATCGCGCCCACTGGCCGTGGTTTTCCCGCGCAACACCGAACAGGTTTCGTGGATCGTCAAATACCTTTCCGAAAACGGCATTCCGTTCGGTCCGCGCGGAGCAGGCACAGGTTTAAGTTCCGGCGCGATTGCCACCGGCTGCGAAAAAGGCGAACGCTCCGTGACCATCGAAATGGCGCGGATGAACAAAGTCCTGGAAGTTGATTACGCCAATCGTCGAGCCGTCGTTCAGCCGGGGCTGATAAACGTCAGGCTGACGCAAGCCGTTGCCGGGCGCGGGTACCATTACGCGCCCGATCCTTCTTCGCAAACTTCATGCACCATCGGCGGCAACGTAGCCGAAAACGCTGGCGGCCCGCATTGCCTGAAATACGGCGCGACAACCAATCACATTCTTGGGCTTGAGGTGGTTTTGCCAACCGGCGAAGTGGTCAATTTTGGCGGAGCCGGAGCCGATTCGATTGGTTACGATTTGCTTGGAGCTTTTGTCGGCAGCGAAGGCACGTTCGGCATCACAACCAAGGTCACCGTCCGATTGACTCGCAATCCGCAACTGGTGATTACCTTGCTGGCGGATTTTTTGGATTTGTACGACGCCAGCCGAGCCGTTTCGGCAATCATCGCCGCCGGAATGTTGCCAGCCGCTTTGGAGATGATTGATAAGGTGACGATCAACGCCGTCGAAGATTCAATATACGCCGCCGGTTACCCTCGTGACGCTGCGGCCTGTTTGATTGTTGAACTGGATGGTTTGCAGGCTGGATTGGATACTCAAGCCAAACGCGCCGCCGAAATTTGCTTTCAACACAACGCCCGCACAGTCCGCGAAGCTCGCGACGAAACCGAGCGCAAAAAACTTTGGGCTGGCCGCAAAGGAGCCTTTGGCGCATTGGGCCGAGTTAGCCCGGATTTGCTGGTTCAGGATGCAGTCGTTCCTCGCACCAAATTACCTGAAACTCTGGCCGGGATTTACGCCATCGGAGCCAAATACAAACTTATGCTTTCAACGGTTTTCCACGCGGGCGACGGCAACCTGCACCCGAACCTGAATTACGACGGACGCAACGCCGAAGAAGTCTCCCGCGTTCACGCCGCCAGCAAGGAAATCATGAAACTTTGCGTAGAAACAGGCGGTTCAATCACTGGAGAACATGGAGTAGGCGTGGATAAGATAGATTACATGCCAATGATCTTCGATCAGGCTTCGCTGGACGCAATGCTGGCTGTCAAAGACGTGTTCAACCCGCTTGGCCTCTGCAACCCCGGCAAGGCAGTTCCCTCCCAGAAAATGTGCCGCGAACACAAAAAAGGCTTCGACCACTTGCTGGCCAATTAATCGAAATGAAACCTAAAGCGCCACGCAATCGAACAATCACTCTGACTGCCGAAGAGCATTCGTTGTATAGTCAACGCTTGCTTCGATTGGATGCTCAAACTCCGATCGAAAAATTGATCGGACAAACCATCTGCCAGAATGTTTTTGAAGCGATACCGCACTTACCCAACAGTTTTGTTGACTTGCTCATAGTTGACCCACCTTACAACCTTGACAAGATATTCAATCAAAGCCAATTCAAAAGTTTGCCGACAGAAGATTATATTGCCTGGATTGATAGCTGGCTTGGCCAGTTGCCGAGAATTCTGAAAAGCCACGCTTCGGTTTACATCTGCGCGGACTGGCGCTCTTCGGCTGCAGTTCAGCAAGTCGCCGAAAAGTATTTTGTCGTGCAGAACCGAATCACCTGGGAGCGAGAAAAAGGTCGTGGCGCGCTGTCGAACTGGAAAAATAACTCCGAAGACATATGGTTTTGCACAGCCGGATCTGAACACACTTTCAATATCGAGGCAGTGAAGCTTAAACGAAAAGTCATTGCTCCTTATACCAGCGACAATGGCGTGCCTAAAGATTGGCAACGTGGCGAGGATGGAAATTTCCGACTGACTCATCCGTCAAATCTGTGGACGGACATTTCCGTGCCATTTTGGTCTATGCCGGAAAACACAGAGCATCCGACGCAGAAACCTGAAAAACTAATCGCCAAATTGATTCTGGCTAGTTCCAATCCAGGTGATGTGATTTTTGATCCTTTCTTGGGCTCGGGGACAACTTCGGTTGTCGCCAAAAAACTGGGGCGCCGTTTCGTTGGAATTGAACAGGAAGAGCTTTATTGCTGCCTAGCCGAAAAGCGTTTGGAGCTGGCTGAAGAAGACTTTTCGATTCAGGGTTATCACGATGGCGTTTTCTGGGAACGCAATACACTGGCCGAGCAAAAGAAAGGCGCAGTTAAAGTCAGAAAAATGGCGGCTGGCACAGGTTCGCTTTTTGACAGTGAGGGACGGGAATGAAAAGCACGCTGTTTTCTACCAGCAAGTACAAAGAAGTTGGGGATAGAATCAAAGACTTCCTCAATCAGCAGCAAGACTTCCTTTCCGGCAGTACCGTCAACAGCACACGCGCAACCGGAGACGCCATTCAGGAAATCCTGGCGGAAAACTTTCAGCCCCTCATCGGCGACGAAATCTGCAGCAATTATTCTTCTGATTTTTCGCGCAAGGCGATGGCCGATTTGGCGTTTGAAGACGCCGATGGTTTTTATCACGTGGTGGATGTCAAAACTCATCGGCTGGACACACGATTCAACATGCCGAATCTGACCTCAGTTGAAAGGCTGGCGCGGTTTTACGAAGACGACCGAAATTACTTCGTTATCTTGATGATTGCCTACAACGTTTCCGGTTTGAATGCGGTTATCGAAGATGTGACGTTCATTCCGATTGAGTTTCTCGACTGGGACTGCCTGACGATTGGCGCGTTAGGCTGGGGACAGATTCAAATTGCGAACTCCAATCGCGTCATGGTCAATCCCCAATACTCACGCAAACAATGGATGCTGGAACTCTGCGACACTCTGTTGGAGTTTTACCCAAAAGAGATTGCCAAAATTGACAGAAGGATCGAACACTTCAGGAAGATTCGCTCCAAATGGGACGAACGGCCTGAATAAAATTTGTTGGTTGCGATTGATTGCAGGAATCTATCCACTTGGCGTCGTGGCAAGAAGCTACGCGGGGCTTAAAGTTCTAAAGAGCCAGGCACGCGCCATGTTCCATTCGCGCTGCAAGGTTCGCAGAGAAATCTTCAAAACTTCGGCGGTTTCCTCTTCGGTCAGGCCGCCAAAAAATCGGAGTTCGATGATGCGGCTTTTGCGTTCGTCAAAAGTGGCCAGAGAATTCAGCGCATCATTCAGCGCAATGACATCAACCGTTTGTTCATCGGCGACGGCTTTGGCGTTGGTCAGCGAAAGCAGCACGGCATCGCCTCCCTGTTTCAAAGCTTTGCGCCGCCGAGCGTGATCGACCAGAACTCGCCTCATGATTTGGGCGGAGACTCCGAAAAAGTGCGCGCGGTTTTGCCATTCGACATTTTTCCAATCAATCAGCCTCAGCCAGGCTTCGTTCATTAACGCAGTCGGTTGCAAGGTATTGTTGGCCGATTCGCCCCGCATATAAGCACTGGCCAGACGGTGTAACTCGCTTTCGACCAAAGGAATCAACTGGGCCAGTGCAGCTTCGTCGCCATTATTCCAAGCTTGAAGCAACAATGTGACTTCGTGAGTGGAAGAAGCCATTTATTTTACCTGCCTTGATTGGATTGAGTCTGATTTATTCACGATGTTGATCGTTCCGCAACTGTGCCGCGAATCTACCACAACGCATTCATCTGAGCCATTTACAAGCCATAACCAAGCGAAAAAATAAGTCACCGCCGCTGATACGGTACTTGCAGCCATCAAAAAATCTTCAATTCATTTGGCGGGATTCAAATTCCGTTTGCGCCTTAGTCAGTACAACCCGAAAAACCCGATCAAAACTTTTCGGTGTTCCACACAATTCGCCAACACGAAGAACGGGTCGGATTCCCGCAAACGGATTCGCCGATTCGCAAGGGCGAGGTGTGTTTACAGGGCGGACGCTTTCTACGGCAGGCGCTGAAGTGAAGCGCGCCGCTCATCGTCAAAGGTGTCGGTAACCCGCGCGTAAGCAAGGGCTTTTCCGCAAAACAACTAAATTCCACGGAGGAAAACACAATGAATCGCACCGTCCACACTCGTTTCGCTTCATTCGCTCAAGGGCAATCACTGCGAATGCTCATGCTGCTGGCAACGCTGTTGCTCAGCTCAATAGCGACAATTGCACAAACAACATCGTTCACCTATCAAGGTCGTCTGACTGATGCAGGCAATCCGGCCAACGGCTCGTATGACTTGCAGGTCAAACTGTTCGACGCGCTGACCGGAGGAACTCAGATCGGGGCAACCAACTCGCTCAGCGGCGTCGCGGTCAGCGGCGGAGTTTTCACCGTGACACTGGATTTTGGCGCAGCGGCCTTTCCGGGAGCCAATCGCTGGGCTGAAATCAGCGCAAAGGCAGCGGGAAGCGCCAGCTTCACCACGCTGACACCGCGTCAGCCTGTGACTTCGACGCCTTATGCCATCAAGAGCCTGAGTGCCGCAACAGCAGACAATCTGTCGGCTTCGTGTACTGGTTGCGTGACCGGCGCGCAGATCGGCAGCTTGCCTGCCACCAGCGGGAATTACATTCAGAACACGACCACGCAGCAAGCCAATAGCAACTTTTTCATCTCCCAGGTAGGAACAGCGGGTCAGGATTTGAACGCTGGCAGGGAAATCACCGTGGATTTCGGCGGAACTTTCAATGGCAATTTTAGTTCGTTCGGCGGACTAAGATTCGGTAACACAGGGTTTCAAACCGGCGAAGGCATTGCTTCAAAACGCACGGCTGGCGGGAATCAGTTCGGCCTGGATTTCTATACCAACTATCTGAGCCGCTTGACGATCACCAACAGCGGTAATGTCGGTATCGGGACGACAAGTCCGACAGGCCCGCTGCACGTCGTGACCACTCAAAATTCGCCTCTCTTTGCGCCGATCATTGCCGGTGGCGTAGACAATGTGTTGCTGTCACTCTCCAACATCGGTACCGGTGGAAAGAAATGGTCACTCGAT
Source organism: Blastocatellia bacterium (assembly GCA_044221525.1). Classification (GTDB taxonomy): domain Bacteria; phylum Acidobacteriota; class Blastocatellia; order RBC074; family RBC074; genus RBC074. Next base: position 6,879 of record JBGAPB010000089.1, read on the forward strand.
TCAACAGGCGGAGGCAGTGGTTTTGGACAAGGCAATCTGGCCATCTGGAACGGCGCTGATTTCCCCGCAACGCCCACAATGCTGCTTCAATCGAATGGCAACGTCGGCATCGGTACAAACACCCCGGGATCATTGCTGACTTTGAAATCCGGTTCCGCTACAGCCACTGCGCTGGAAGTCAATCAGGGCGGAATCAAGGTGACTGGCGCAGGAATCAATACACCCACAGCAGTCTTCACCCATGAGGTTACTGCTGGCAACATTGACCCAACTGACGCTCGAACAACAATAATTGACAATCCGCTCACCAATGGTGACGTAAAAGCGATCCTGATTGTCACGACGGTTCTTCTTCCCGGACGCGGTGTCTTCAAGCCCGCCTTTATTGACTACAACACTGCAATTGGAAAATGGCGGATCATCCATACCGATCTTTCCCAGATGACTGCCGGAGAAAATTTCAACGTGCTGGTGGTGAAGCCATAACTTTGCCCAAAACAGTCGCAATCAAACTCGCGGGTTATTCCGCAAAGGGCAATCATCTTCGTTATCTCAGGAGAAAAGTTATGAAGACACCAATCAGGCGTTATCACTTAGCTTTGCTCTTTTCATTGTTGACCTTGTTCGGCGTCTCAATTTCCGCTCAGCGGATTTGGGAAACGCTTCCGGCCAGCTTCAAGGAAAAGATGCACAGCACACGCCGCGCGACTGAATCATCAGTTTCGCCCGGCAAACAGGCGACCAACACTTCTGCCGAACCGGCACAAGACACGTTGGCCATTCCACAAAACGTTCTGCCGGGCGGCGGCGGAACCAGCGCCGGCGGCACGTTGTCGTTGGACGGAACCATCGGTCAGGGACTGGCGGGCGGTGCAATGACCGGCGGCAGTCTTTCAGCTTCCAGCGGTTTCTGGGGCGGAGCCGCTGCCAATCAATGTCCGACAATCACCGTCACAAACCCGCAAAACCCCAGCGGCGTCATTGGCACAGCTTTGAGCCGGACGTTCACGCAAACCGGCGGAGTTGGCGCAATCACCTTCAGCCTGAACAGCGGAACGTTGCCGACTGGCGTGACTCTGGCAACAAACGGCACGCTTTCCGGTACGCCAATGCAGTTCGGCAACTTTCCGATCACGGTGAAAGCGACTGACAGCAACAACTGCACAGGAATCGGCGCGACTTACACGCTGGTCATCAGTTGCCAATCGCTTTCGGTGTTCAATCCATCGGTGACTACTGCCACAGTCGGCCAGCCATTCACGGCTAACTTCACGCACACTGGCGGACTCGGCACAGTCACTTTCATGACGAATAACAACGCGCTGCCGCCGGGTCTGGTACTGGCTCCGAACGGCACGCTTTCCGGTACGCCGACTCAGGCAGGTTCATTCACGTTCACAGTAAGCATCGGCGACGGTAATAACTGTGGTGTTAGCGGTTTGCCTTATACGCTGGTGGTCAGTCCGGGAACGACCACGGCGCGCGTTATTCGCGCTGCGGGCGCAAGTGGCAATCCGGGCGGAGTGGTTGTTGTTCCCATCGAACTTGTTTCGCAAGGGGATGAAAACGCCATCAGCTCCAGCCTGACTTTCGACCCCTCAGTGTTGAGCAATCCGCAAGTTGCGCTGGGCAGCGATGCCAACGGCGCATCGCAGAACGTCAACGTCAGCCAGGTCGCTTCCGGGCGATTGGGGCTGATTGTGGCTTTGCCTTCGGGCCAGGCGTTCAGCATGGGAACGCGCCGCATCTTCGCTGTGACTTTCACCATCGCAGCAAACACCAGCGCCAACACGACTCCGATTGGATTTGGCAATCAACCGGTTGCGCAGGAAGTTGCCAGCGTCGCCGCCGCCGCCTTGCCCGTCAGTTTTGTTGCGGGAACGGTGACGATTTCACGCGGGATCGAAGCCGACGTGACTCCGGCTCCGGACGGAAACGGCTCAGTCACGGTGACTGATTACGTCAAGGTCGGCCGTTTCGCCGCCGGGCTGGATACACCCACCGTTGGCGGTGAATTCCAACGTGCCGATTGTGCTCCGCGCTCAACGCTGGGCAACGGTGCAATCACAGTCAGCGATTACGTGCAGGCCGGGCGTTATGCCGCTGGCTTGGATGAACTGGTTCCTGCAGGCGGCCCGACGGCTCCCATCAATTTGTTACCCGAGCTGGAAAAAAATCTGGCAATGGCCGACAAGCCGGTCGCGCAAAACGCCGGTCAGCCTGTAACCATTAACCTCAGACAGGACGCGCTGTTGACTGCGGGCGTGTTGGCCGTCGAACTCAGTTCGCAAGGGACTGAGAACGCCATGGCCTTCAGCCTCAGCTTTGATCCGAACGTGTGGCGACTAGTAGCAGCCGTCAACGGACGCGATGCCCGTGGCGTGACGCTGCTGGTCAACGAAACGGAGGCTGCGGAAGGTCGGATTGGTTTCTTGCTGGCAATGCCAACCGGCGCGAAGTTAAGCGCAGGCCAACGGCAACTGGCGCTGGTGCGCTTTGCACGCATCGCCGGTTCTGCCAAAGGCGACCAGCCAAACGGCGCAATCAGCTTCAGCGATCTTCCGGTAGCTCGTGAACTGGTAGACGTGGAAGGCAACACGTTGTCTGCCGATTACTCCATAAGCAATGGCAACACGGGTTCTGAAATCGCCAGAACAGCAGCAGTCGTTTCCGCCGCCGGTATCGAAGGCGAAGCATTTGCGAGCGAAGCAATTGCGGCGATCTTCGGCAAAGGTTTGGCGAGCTTCTCGCAATTGGCTGACAGCCAGCCATTGCCGCTGGAACTGGCTGGCACGCGAGTAATGGTCAGGGACAGCGAGGGCATCGAACGCTCTGCGCCGCTCCTGTTCGTTTCGCCGGGTCAGGTCAACTTCCAGATTCCCGCAGGCACAGCACAGGGGTTTGCCAGCATCACGATCATTGGTGGTGACGGCACGACCTCGTTCGGCACGGCCCGGATCGAAGACGCCGCGTCCAAACACGTTTCAGCGAAAGCTGACAATTGGACGACAGCGACGGCGGTTGTGTTGCGCGAATCTGACGGAGCGCAGCAATACGAATCGTTGTCTCGTTACGACGCGGAAGAAGGTCGCATCGTCCCGCTCCCGCTGAAGGCTGCAACCGAAGGGGAACAGGTTTTCCTGATCCTATTCGACACCGAAACCCGGCACGCCAAAACGTCAAATGCCCTTCGCGCCAGCATCATCGGCTCGGAAGGCGAAGACGCTGCTGAAGTGATTTCCGCTAAAGCAGACGGCGATTCCGCAAGCTCGGATCAGGTCAAGCTGCATCTTCCGCAAACGCTGAAGAACAGTGGTGTTATGGAGGCGCGACTGACCGTCAATGGCAAGACGGTCAACAAAGTTCGCATCTTCGTTCGCTAACCTGACCAGTTGGATCGGATTTCAATTGCCTGTATCGGGCAACCACGGGGAGCACGGGGTACACGGGGAAAACCAATCTTACTTTCCTGGTTTTCCCCGTGATCCCCGTGTTCCCCGTGGTTAAAACCCACAGGAGTTAGTCAATTTCAGGTATCACTTTCAGCGGAGGTAATTATCGTGAGAACTACCAAAATACGCTTACGAATGTTTTTTGTGGTCGGCCTGCTCAGTCTGTTTTTTGCAGGTATGAGTTCGCTTGCCACCCGTTCCGGCGTCGCGCAAGCGCGCATCATACGTGTGGTCAATACGAACGCGACTCCAGGCAGCGCAGTCAACGTGTCAGTCGAACTGGTCGCGCAAGGCAATGAAGCCGCGATGGGATTCAGTCTGACTTTCAACCCCGCCATTCTCAGCAGTCCGCAAACTACGCTGGGAAGCGGCGCAGCCGGGGCGGCGTTAAACCCCAACATCAATCAGGTGGCTCAGGGTCGTCTGGGAATTGTTTTGGCGTTGCCTGCCGGTCAGGCATTTCCTGCCGGAACCCGGCAACTGGTGTCCATTAACTTTGCGGTAGCAGGCAATGCTCCGGCGGGAGCAACTCCTATAGGCTTCGGCAATCAACCTGTCGGGCAGGAAGTGTCAGATGTTAGCGCCAATGAATTGGTGACGACATTCACTGGCGGCACAGTCACAGTGCAATCAGCCTGCTCAACAATCAACATCACACCAGCGAACCCGCCAGCCGGAACGGCAGGCGTGGCTTATACACAAACACTGACGGCAAACGGCGGCACATCGCCCTACACCTTCAGCTTAAGCGCGGGTTCAGCGCCAGCGGGATTAAATCTGTCGGCAGCGGGCGTTCTGACAGGGACGCCATCCTCAGCAGGCAATTCCACCTTTACCGTCAAGGCCACCGACGCCAACGGCTGTGCAGGAACGCAAAGCTACACGGTGACAATCAATCCACCCGCCCTGCCACCCAGCATCATTCGTGTGGTCAGCACAACCGCGACCGCAGGCGGCAACGCCAGTGTGCCAATCGAACTGGTCGCGCAAGGCAATGAAGCCGCGATGGGGTTCAGCATAACTTTCAACACCGGAATTCTCAGCAATCCGCAAACTACGCTGGGAAGCGGCGCAGCCGGGGCGACATTGAACGCCAACCTCAATCAGGTGGCGCAAGGTCGTCTGGGAATTGTGGTTGCGCTGCCTTCGGGTCAGTCATTTCCCGCCGGAACGCGACAATTGGTGGTCGTCAACTTTGCCGTGGCCGGTAATGCCCCAGCGGGAGCAACTCCCATCGGTTTCGGCAATCAACCTGTTGGGCAGGAAGTTTCGGACGTCAACGCCAATGTTCTGACGACGACCTTTACCGGCGGGACGATCACCGTCCAAGTTCCCTGTCCGACGATTACGATCAGCCCGGCGACACTGGCCAGCGGTCAACTCGGTCAGCCTTACAGTCAGCAACTGACACAGACCGGCGGCGCTGGAACAATTGCCTGGACGATCAGCGCCGGAGCTTTGCCAAATGGCGTGACGCTTGGCGCTTCAACGGGATTGCTGTCTGGCACTCCCGTTGCTTCGGGCAATTTCGCCTTCACGGTCAAGGCCACAGACGCCAATGGTTGCTTGGGCACTCAGGCCTACACTCTGGCAATTGGCTGTCCGGTCATTACGATCTCGCCAACCAGTTTGCCAGCGGCAGTCAGAGGCCAGGCATACAGCCAGACTCTGACCGCGACTGGCGGAACTCCGAATTACACATTCAGTTTCGATGGAACTCCGCCATCGGGATTGAGTTTGTCATCCACAGGCGCTCTGACAGGATCTGGGACTTATCCAGCGGGCAGCACGAGTTTGTCGTTCGCTGTTAAAGTCACCGATGCCGGTGGTTGCACGGGTACGCAAAGCTACACGGTGTCTATTACTGCCGGAACCTACACTGTTTCCGGTCGAGTTGTTGATCAGGCGGGGAATGGCATCGTTGACGTTTCGATGACTTATCGAAACTCCGCTGGCGTCCTTGGCGGCCCACGGACCGACGCCAATGGAAACTGGACGGACTCGAACATTTCGTCAATTCCGCATTCTTGCGCGGAGCCTTTCAGTGTTACACCGAGCAAGAGCGGTTTCACATTCACACCTCTCTCGCGGACTTTCTGCGCTGCGTCGTCTTCACTGGATTTCACCGGAATACCGACGGTCACCACGGTTTCCGCCGCTAGTTTTCGCGGAGCGGAACTGGCTCAGGAATCCATCGTGGCGGCTTTCGGAGTGAATCTGGCGACAAAGGTTGAAGTCGCTTCTGCGACTCCGCTGCCGACCACGCTGGCGGGGACGACGGTCAAGGTCAAAGACAGCGCCGGAACGGAACGCTTATCTCCGTTGTTTTTCGTCGCGCCGACTCAGATCAATTACCAGATTCCTCCCGGCACGGCAGTCGGCGTGGCTTCGGTGACTGTGACCAACGGAGATAACCAAATCTCTTTGGGAACAATCAACGTTGCCAAAGTTGCGCCGGGATTGTTCACCGCCAACAGCAGCGGGCAAGGCGTGCCGGCGGCGGTAGTCTTGCGCATCCGCAACGGCGTGCAGACCTTTGAACCGGTTTCACGCTTCGACGCGACGCAAGGTATCTTCGTGCCGGTACCGATTGATCAGGGGCCGGATGGGGATGTGGTTTACCTGCTGTTTTACGGCGTTGGCATTCGCAATCGCACGCAGCCATCAGCCATCACGACCAATATCGGTGCCCTGGCCAGACCGCTCGACCCGTCGCGGTTCGAGGACGGATTCGCGGCTGCCGGCTTTGTCGGCCTGGATCAAGTCAACGTGTTGTTGCCCGCTCGCCAATTCTTAGGAGAAACCATTGACGTAGTCCTGACAGTAGACGGCAAACCGTCGAACCCCGTCCGGATCGCAATTAAAGCAATGAGCAACTAAACGCCAAGCAGGTGTTTGGACAATTCATCGCGCCGGAGTCTGTCCAAAGAGAAAAACTTCTATTTGGACAGACTCCGGCTTTTTTTGTGAAGTTGGCGGGATTCAATTTTCTTTTGCGCCTTAACCAATGGAGGGAGTTGGCCGGTAACTTACGGTTTAGCAGTCGAACGAACACAACTGCGGAATAAATTAGCAAAGGAGACAAACCATGTTTACGTCAAATTTCAACAGTTCAAACTCATTGGTCGAAGGGATTTATCTGATTTTGTTGGCGGCGATGGCGCTTGTCGCTGCTCTTTCAGTGCTGTTCACACTTGGTTCAATCGCCTGCGCCGCGCTGGATTGCTCCATCAAAATTAAACAGCCCGCCAATCTCAGAACAAAATCGTCCAGAAACGCTGTTACGCTCAACGCTGTGCGCTGATTATCTGAAAATTTTTTGGATGAAGTGGCGGGTTTCAAGCGCGGATTACGCCTGAAGTAAGTGGAACCGGAAAGGCAGCAGTTTGGATAAACACATTCGGCGTGGATTCATTCGACTCGTTTGCGGAATACGAAAAGTTTCAGGCGGAACTGCCCAAAATCGAAGGTTACAGCAAACTGGCAGGTCGGACTGCCGGAGTTGTGATGCACCAGACCGTTACGGTTTACGCCCCAATGCCGGAACTGAGCATTACGCCAGCGCCTGCAAAGGCCGCGAGCAACTAAGAGGAACCCGAAATGAAAAGACAAAAAATCGGATTGACACTGATTGCTTTACTCGCGTCTCTGACTGTTGGATTTTCGATATTCGCTGCGGAGAATTTCTAACAAAAATCTGCCAGCGACTATGCGAAACCTTTGGTAGACCTGAGCGGCATTGAGGCTCCCAAAGATGCTCCACCGGAAAAGTATTCTTTCTCCTTGCAGGCCGCCGGAACACTGACTTACTCGTGCGGACTCAACAAAGAAAGCAAGCCGGTGTGGTCAGGCAGGCCGGATGCCGATTTGTACGAAAACGGTGTGAAAGTCGGCAGACACAGTGGAACGCCAGCCGGCCCATTCTGGGAAACGCTGGATGGCAGCAGCAGAGTGACGGGAACGCCAGACGCGACGAAACGAAAATCCAAAGCGGCTTCAGGTAACTCTTTGGACACAATTGACTGGTTGTGGGTTCCAGCAGTCCAACAGTCTGGCGGTAAGTTTGGCAAGGTAATCAGCATTCACCGAGTCAGCACAGTTGGCGGCAGCAAAAGATTTAGCGGCGCCTGCGATCCGACAAAAGACTCCAAACCCGTTTCGGTTTTTTACAGCGCCACTTACTACTTCAACGTCGCCCGGTAAAAATCGTCAACTCCTAAAATGGCCGCCCAACAAGCCGACTTCTGCCTGTAAGCGAGACCGGCTTGTTTGAAATCGCCACCGCTCAAACACTCGCCAATCCAACCGGATCATGTTAGTTTCCGATTGCTTCCGGCAATCAAGTTTTTCAAACACCGCTTAAACAATTTAGACCATGTCGTGTGTCAACCCATGCTGGTTTGACCTGAAAATTCTTCAATTAGGAGATCGAATGCGATTACGTTTCTTTGCCCTTTCACTCTCAATACTGGTTTTGACTGCTGGCGCTTTTGCGCAACAACCGCAGGCTCAAACTCCGCAACCCGATTCAGTCGAGGCGCTGAAGCAACAGTTAGACCGATTGCAAAATCGGATGAAGGATTGGCCGCAACTCAATCGTTACAAGGACGCCAACACAAAGGTTCCAGCTCCAGAAAAGAACGAAAACCGAGTGGTTTTCATGGGCGATTCGATCACAGACGGTTGGAAGCTGGCCGAGTATTTTCCGAACAAACCTTACATCAATCGCGGCATCAGCGGACAGACTACGCCGCAAATGCTGATTCGATTCCGGCCTGACGTCATTGATTTGAAACCAAAAGCCGTCGTCATCCTGGCCGGAACCAACGACATTGCGGGCAACACAGGCCCGATGACGATCGAGATGATTACGGCCAATTACGCTTCGATGGCAGAACTGGCCAAAGCCAACGGCATCAAGGTCATTTTCTCTTCGGTGCTGCCGATCCACGATTACGGCAAAAACAAAGTCTCAGAGCGCCGCTCGCCGGAAAACATCCTGAAGCTCAACGACTGGCTGAAGGCTTATTGCAAAGCAAACGGTCACATCTACCTGGATTATTTCGCCAAGACGGTTGACGAAAAAGGAATGCTGAAAGCCAATCTGGCAAGCGATGGGCTGCACCCAAATGCCGAAGGTTACAAATTGATGGTTCCGCTGGCCGAAGCCGCGATTCAGCAGGCGCTGAAGAAACGATGAAGTCAGAATGATGAACGATGAATTGGTGAACCGGCGGAATTCATCACTCATCATTCATCATTCATCATTCATCATTCCCGAAGATGCACAAAATCACAGTCATCAAAGGCGACGGCGTTGGCCCGGAAGTTTGTGATGCCGCGATTCGCGTCATCGAAGCAACAGGCGTCAAATGCGAGTGGGATTTCGCCGTGGTTGGCGGTCAGGCCGTCAAAGCATTCGGCACTCCGCTGCCCGATGAAACCATTGAGAAAATTCGCCAGAACCGCATTGCCCTGAAAGGCCCCGTCATCATCGAAGAGATGGGCGAAAAGGTTCTGGTTTCCCACAGCGATCATTCTCAGCGCGTTTATTCAAACGTCAACACTGCGCTGCGAGTCGAAATGGGAGCTTACGTCAACGTTCGCCCGCTGCGCGCTTTTGAAGGCGTGCAGTCACACGCGCCCAAGATGGACGTGGTTGTCATACGCGAAATCACCGAAGACCTTTACAGCGGTTACGAACACGCCGTCGGCCCGGACGCCGCCGAAGCCATCAAGATAACTACGCGAAAAGCCAGCGAACGCGCCGCGCGCTTCGCGTTTGAATATGCCGCTCAACGATGGCGCAAACGGCTGAGCATCATTCACAAAGCCAACGTGCTGCAATTGACCGACGGTTTGTTTCTGCGCACGGCCCGTGAAGTCGCCAGCGAATATCCCAGGATCAAATGCGATGACGCAATGATTGATTCCTGCGTTTACCATCTGGCCTGCAACCCTGAAGGCTGGGACGTTTTGCTGATGCCAAACCAATACGGCGATATCATTTCAGATTTGTGCGCCGGGTTGGTGGGAAGTTTCGGCCTGGCTCCCGGAGCCAGCTTCGGCGACGACGTTGCCATCTTTGAAGCCGCACACGGAGCCGCGCTGGAACTGGCCGGACAAAACAAAGTCAATCCGGTGGCATTGATTCTGTGCGGAGCGATGATGATGGAGCATCTGGAAGAATTCGAAGCCGCGCAACGCATACGCGACGCCGTCAAATCCGTCATCAATCAAGGCCGAGTGCTGACGCCAGACCTGGGCGGTTCCGCAAAAACCTCGGCAATGACCAACGTCATCATTGACCATCTGTGAAAAATCAAAAGGCAAAGATCGAAAGTCAAAAATGGTTAGCGTAATCAAAACTGGTTTTCTTGTGATTGCAGCGACAGCGATTTTTGTGCTGATTGCAGCACAGCGCCCGCAACCTTTTACCGCCCAAACTCTCAACAAAGCCCAGACTCACTGGGCGTGGCAGCCGATTAAAAAGCCAACTGTTCCGACAATCCGCAATCCGCAATCCGCAATCCGCAATCCAATTGATTCGTTTATCGCTGCGCGACTGGCTGAAGCAGGCTTAACGCCTTCGCCCGAAGCTGATCGCCGCACGTTGATCCGTCGTCTGTATTTCGACCTGCTTGGTTTGCCGCCTTCGCCTGAAAGAGTTCGCCAATTCATTGCCGACCGCGATCCTCGCGCTTATGAAAAACTGGTAGATGAATTGTTGGCTTCACCTAGATACGGCGAACGATGGGCGCGTCACTGGCTGGACGTAGTTCATTACGGTGACACGCACGGTTACGACAAGGACAAACCTCGCCCGAACGCCTGGCCTTACCGCGATTACGTCATTCGGGCCTTCAACGAAGACAAACCTTACGCCCGCTTTGTGGAAGAACAAATAGCAGGCGACGTGCTTTATCCCGGCACGCGCGACGGTTATCAGGCAATGGGATTCATCGCCGCCGGCCCTTGGGATTTCATCGGCCACGCGGAACTGCCCGAAACCAAAATTGACGGCAAGATCGCTCGCCACCTGGATCGGGACGATATGGTGGCCAACACAATTGGCACGTTCAACAGCGTCACGGTGCATTGCGCTCAATGCCACAACCACAAATTCGACCCTATTCCGCAGGAAGATTATTACTCGCTGCAATCCGTCTTTTCGGCGCTGGATCGAGCCGACAAGAAATACTTCGTCGGCGACGCGGCGAAGACCGAACGGTTCAACCAACTGGACGGACGCCAGCGCGATCTGGCCGAACGCAAACGAGTAATTGAACGCGACGCTGCCAAAGAAGCAGGCGAGGCAATCACCAAGCTGGACGCTCTAATCGCGGAAGCGGCAAAGAATCCCGACAACGCCAAAGAGTTGGCTGACCTGAGAAGGCAACGCGCTCAATTAGTGGATGTTGCGATGAAGCCGGAAAAGCGCGCCGAGCGTGACGCCATCGCGGCGGAATTGACGCAATTGAATGCTGAGCTTGCCAAATTCCCAAAACCGGAAATCGTTTATGCCGGTATGGTTCATTACGGAACCGGCACTTTCATAGGCACAGGAGCCAACGGCGGAAAGCCCAGGCCGATTTATCTGCTGGCTCGCGGTCAGGTGACAACTCCCGGACGCGAAGTCACGCCCGGCGCACTTTCGATGTTGTCGTTCCAACCCGCGCGATTTACCGTGGCCAAAGACGCGCCCGAAGGCGAACGCCGAGCCGCGCTGGCTCACTGGATAACGGATCCAAACAATCCGTTGACCTGGCGCAGCATCGTCAATCGCATCTGGCAATACCATTTCGGAGCGGGGTTGGTGACTACGCCGAATGATTTTGGGCTGAATGGCGCGCGACCTTCTCACCCGGAATTGCTGGACTGGCTGGCGGCTGAATTCCGCGACACTGGCGGTTCACTCAAGAAACTCCACAAACTGATCGTCATGAGCGCGACCTATCGCCAAACCAGCACCCAGCACTCAGCACTCAGCACTCAGCACTCGAATGAATTGCTGTGGCGACAGAACCGTCGCAAGCTGGAAGCCGAGGCCATACGCGATGCTGTGTTAACTGTCAGCGGCAAACTTGATCTGACGATGGGCGGCCCAGGCTGGCAGGATTTTGTGGTTGAACACCCTGAACATTCGCCGCATTACGAATACGGTCTGGCTGATCCTGAAGACGCGCGAACCTGGCGGCGTTCGATTT
>JBGAPB010000090.1:0-18572 GCA_044221525.1 Blastocatellia bacterium
GGTGACGATTCATCCGAATTTCGACGAACCAATTGAAGGTTTTGAGGAGTATCAGTAATGCGTTGACTCCGAGTTCTATCAATACAGCCAGCAGCAATTCTCAGTCTGGAAGAAACGGTAGCGCAATCTGCCGAGCATTGGTTTCTACACAAGTTTTTGCGCCGGAGGCGCAGCGGAAATTAGCCGGTGGTGGAGGCTTTGCGAAACCACCGGAAGTGACGGCAAAAGACCGACAAGCCCTGAAAGGGCGGCAGATGAGACAGGGGCCGCCGCCCTTTCAGGGCTGGCAATTCAACTCAACTCTATCCCGGTGGTTACGCTGCGCTCACCACCGGCTAATTTCCGCCATCCTTTCAGGATGAAAACTGGTCGCCCGACTTGCGTAGAAAAACCAATGCCGTGCGAATCCAGCAGCATCAAGGCTCCAGCGTGAACATCGCCGAACGGCTGACAGAATTGGCTCCATCCTTGACGATGATCTTCAGGTCGTAAGTTCCCGGCGACAAACTCTCAATCGGGACTGCGCTGGCGTACGGGATTCGCCCCTGAGCGTCGGCGGCTCCGAGCTTCAAAGGAAAATCGGCAAACAGTTTGTTGCCTTGGGCGACTTGCAGAGTGAATTCAGAAACCGGCTTTGAGCCTTTGGCCGGATAAATCACAAAGTAAAAACCAACCTGTTTGGCGGCTTTTTTGAATGCTCCGCCCAGATTCGGATAAACCATGATTTCTCCGAACTGGAAAAAGCTTTCGGCTTTTTGGCCAGCGGGAGCCTGTTCGGCTCGCTGAATGATCGCCACGCTGCTCAATCGCAATTTGCTTTCGTCTGTGTCTGGGACTTCGATGTTGAAACGGCGGACGCTGGCTTTGTCGGTTGGCGCGTCGTAAGCGACGGTTTCGACCTCGTAAACTCCCGGCGGCAGATCGGTTTCCTTGTAAAACAAAACGGCTCCGTTTTGGGTCCCCTTCATTTTGTCCAGCGGGCCGCTCAGCACGTATTGACGGCTCAATTTACCTACGACTTGTTTCGCCTGATCTTTGATCAAAGCCATGATCGTAAAGTTGGTGCCGAATGTTTTCTTGGTTTTGTCTTCGACAAAGGTGAACGAATTAGCCGCAGCCTGGACTTCGATCACAGTGCGAAGCTGTTTGGTCGGGTCAGGGAAGTTGAAACCCAGAGCCTGAATCGGAAAAGCCTTTGGCGTGATCGGCTGATTCAGCGCCACCAGCGCGGGAGATTCGTAATACAGCATAGGCACGTAACCCGTGGCGTTGACGGCGAAATAACCTTTGCGAGTTTGCACATCCCAATCGTCGTGTTTTGTTTTGACTGAAACCTGTCGGAACTTGCCGTCAATGTTCTGGTTGGTCGGCGCGTAACTGACCAGGTAATAAGTGTGCAGGTCTTCGTCAACCTGATGCAGCCGCGTTCCGACGTTGTTGGTGTCGCCGATGAAAGCTCCGCCGGTTTCGATGGCCAATTGCGTTAGACCGCTTTGCGGATTCAACTTTATCAAATCTTCGTTGCGTTCCAGCATTGCCGTCATCGGCCTGCCGGTTTCAGGGCGCGATGGATCAGCGTCAACCCGGCGGCGACCCAGCGCGTTGATTTCGTCGCGGGCTTCCTGATTGGGGTTGATGGCTCGCAATCCTGCGGAATCAATTGTGTAAATGCTGACGTTCAATTTGTTAGCGCTGTTAATGACGGAGCGGAAATGAGCAACGACGTTCGGCGGAATCGCCAGGCCTTCTGAAAAGAAGACGACGGCTTTGCGACCGGGCAGGCTGCGCATCGAATTGACCACGGCCAGCAAACCGTTCGTTGTGGCATAACCCTGTTGGTCGCGTTCCAGCACTTCAAAAGTTTCCAGAGTGCGCTGAGTCATTTCTGCGAACTGGCGATCAACATTTGCCTCGCCAGCAGCGGAACCTGCGGCGGCTGCGCCCGGACCGCCTGACGCGGCGGCTGCGGCGGTTGTGGCCTGTTTTTGCAGTTGTTCAATTCGCAGATTCAGGTTGCGCGCTTCTTCTGCGTGAGAGGTAAACGACGACGACGAACTGCTGCCCGCTCTTTCAATCGCCGCGCGGATTCGTTGATTGTCGGTGGTGTAATCCTGCAAAACTCTCAGCGACTGATCAATGTTGAAAACACCCATGAAATCATTGGGCCGGGTTTCTTCGCCCGCGTAACCCATGGCTGCGTCGTGCGCGCGTTTGCGAGCGTCGCCTGACAGACGGTCAAAAACCAGAGCGATGGCGCTGACTCCGACATCGCTTTCACCGGCAGCCAGATTGGACGGTTTACCAGTTGGAGCTGGAGCATCGGGAACGGATTCCTTTTTGTCGGCATTTTCCGGTGCGGTTTTACCCGTTGAAGATCGCGTCACTAACCGAAATGATTCGATTTGCTGTTTCACGTCGTCTTCGAAAACTTCCAGATCGGTGGGCTTCAGGTCTTTGATGATTCGACCTTTTTTGTCTTTGACGACAACGTCAAGGATGACTTCGGCAGACTTGATTGAAATTTTCGGTTCCTGCTGCTGAGCCGGATTCTGGCCAGGGACGGAAAGGATCAGCGCGCAGATCAGTAGCAATGACAAAAATGATTTCTTCATTTCAATTCCTCAGGCTTGTTCGGGGTTCAGAGTTCACGCTTCAGCCTGTCGGCAAATTCAAACACGCTGAAGCGTGAACTCTGAACTTTTACGATGTCGGTTTATCCGGCAGCGGAACGCTGGCATGGAAGTCCTGGTAAAAACGCTCGATGTAAGAGTTCAGCAACTCTTCAACACGAGCAGGGTCTTTTGATGTAACAATCAAACCGGCGTGGTGATGTTTGTTCATTCGCCAGACGATTTCTGGATCGGTGTAAGCCGACAAGTCCGGCCATTCCTGTCTGGCCAGCGAAGCGATGATGCCGGAATAAAGATCGTTCGGCTTGGTCAGTTTGTACGGGTTGTGTTTGGTTGCGGTTTCCAGCTTTGCCCATTCACGCCAAAGGTTCAGTCCGGTGGCGGCTTCGATGGTTTCAGCGATGTTGGCTCCACCAACGCGAGAGGCGATTTCCAGAAAGTAAAACTTGCCGTCTTCTTTTCCTTTGATGAATTCGGCGTGGGTAACTCCGCGAACCAACCCCAACTCCTTGACGACTTCCTTGTTGATCTTTTGCAGGTCTTTTTCGTCTTTTGATTTTTTGGGTATCAACCGCGTCGTGAAAATGCCGCCGTCGTGGGCGACATTCATCGGTGGATGGCCGTATTTACTGGCGGCTGCAAACAGGATTTTCTTGTCTTCGACGATTGAATCAATGTGGAAGACTTCGCCGGGAATGAACTGTTCCAGCACGTGATTCGACTGCTCGTCGCCAAGTTGATCCAGCGTCCGCCAAAGTTCTTCCTGATCATGAATTTTCTTGATGCCGATGGCCGAAGCCGACGAACGCGGTTTCAGCATCCACGGAGCGGCGACACGATTCATATAATCGCGCAGCCGGTCGTAATTGATGACGGGGCAAAACGCGGGAACGCGAATATCTTTGTCTTCGGCGCGCATACGCATTGCCAGTTTGTCGCGGAAATAACGGCTGGTGGTTTCGCCCATCCCGGGCACTCGCAAATGTTCACGCAAACTGGCGGCCATTTCGATGTCGAATTCATCCAGCGCCACAATTCGTGCAATGTTTGCACTTCGCGCCAGATAGCTGACCGCGTTGAAAACGTGCTGACGGTTGGTCAGTTCGGGCATCAGGAAAATTTCGTCAATTTGATCGCGGGGCCAGTCGGCGTCTTTTAGATTTTCGACCGTCAGCAGCAAAACTCGCCAACCCTGACGTTTGGCTTCGCGCATGAACTCCTGACCTTTTTCGTAACTAGAAACACATAGAATGGTCATCGGTGATGAACCTGACATTTACCTTGCTCCTGTTGTTGGTTTGAATTTGCGGGATCGCTTTCGCGGGCATAAGGGTAACACAGACTTCGGCGGACGAGCGATAGCTCAGACCGTTCTGGCCAACTGGACGCCTGCCCAGGTTGCCATCAAACCCAAAAGCACGCTGCCCGCCGAATAGAACAAAGCCGCGCCAGGTTTGTTGTCACGAATCAGGTTAAGAGTTTCCAGCGAGAAACTGGAAAAAGTCGTGTAACCGCCCAGTACTCCGATCAGCAGCATGGCGCGAAGCTCCGGCGAAACAGGTATTCGCGCATCGAATAGCTCGGCCAGAAAACCAATTGCCAGACTGCCGGTGATGTTGATGAAGAAAGTCGCATAAGGGTATTTCGGAGGCTGGCGCAAAACGAACACCAGCAGATTAATCAGGCCGAATCGGCAACCTGTGCCGATTGCTCCGCCCAGCAAAACCAGAATAAATTTTGTCATAAAGTAGTTCGTAGTCCCGCCTTTAGGCGGAACGGAGGCGTTTTTCTTGTTGAGCTTAATGCCTTCCAGCCAAGCCTTTCCGCCTAAAGGCGGGACTACATGCTGAAAATACTAAAGGCCAGGATGGTAAGTCCTGGCCTTTCGGTATGTCCAATTGCAGACGCTGATTTAACAGCTTGGGATAAAGACTGGAACGGTGAGTTCAGCCTTGTCCGTCAGCGTCAGCGCGTGCAGGTTGTGCCCTTGGTTAAAGGCGTTGGAACTGGCGTTGGTGTTGGGATTGAAGTTGATCTGTGAACCGATCAAGGCTCCGTCATCCAAACGCCAGACTTTCAGCCAGCCGGTGTGGCCTGCTGCAATCGCCCGGTTGAACGGTGGCAATGTGCGCGGGAAGGAGTTGTCCAGAATCTTGCGATACTGGCACGACCCGATGTTAGCCGTGAAGCTGAAACTGGCTTCCGAATCGTCAAACAACAGACCCGTGATACTGCCAATGGTGGCTCCGGTGCCGGACAGGTTGCCGCCAATGCGATCAAGGATCAGCATTGTCGAGTTGGTATCCGGCTGGCTTGGAACCGAGCTTGAAGCCAAGACTCTGGGCAATCGGTTGTACGCGGTTCCGTCAAATTTCAGCGTCGCAGACGTTACGTTGGCATCGGTTCCGACCGGGAAGACCAGCCCGGCAGAAATTGATTCCGCTCCCAGGTTCGCCTGATGACCGCTGGAGAATTTGACAAACTCATCTCCGATCAAACAGTTGAATGCTTTGGGCAATCCGTTGTTGCAATCCACAGCCATGGCTACGATGTAACCGGTGCTGCCCGGATCCAAATCCGAAGCAAGGAACGAAGTCGTTTGATTGGCAGTCAAGCAGATGAAGGCATCCGCCACCGAACAACTGGCTCCATCAACTGCATACAGGTGAACGCAGATTTTTTCCTGTGGAGAAATGTTGGTGATCGAAATGCGCGTGTTTTGCAGGCTGGGGCTGGTCGCATCCGACGTGTAAATCGGATAGATCAAGACAGAACCTGCTTTTTGATCGCTGGCTTCTGAAAGCACTGGATATGGATTGCCAGGGCCTGGAGCCGGTTTGACGACGACAGTGACCGTCGCAGTGGCAGTAGCCGGAGTCGGGTCAAGCGACATCGAACTGGCCGTTGCCGAGTTTGTGTAAACACCGGCGGTTACATTTTCGGCAACAAACGCAGTCAGCTTAATGACTGCCGTTACGTTGACGCCCAACGATGCCGCCGAGCAGGTGACGACGGTAGTTCCCGTACAAGTAAAGCCGGGCGCTCCGCTGACATCCGCCGATGACAGCGTTTGTCCTGGCGGCAGAGTATCAACGACGTTGGTCATTGCCGCCACACTGGGGCCATTGTTCTTGACCGTCAGTGTGTACATCACGAATGTGCCGGGGAAAACCGATGTCGGGTCGGCGGTTTTGGTCAGCGTCAGATCAGACAGCGGTTGAACAGGCGTGTTCAACGTCGTGTTGGTGGTTGCTTGTTGGGTGGTGTTGCTAATCGTGGCGTTGACCACGACGTTGTTGACGATCTGCACTTTGGTTGCTGCGTCAATATCAACGACCACGTCAATTGTCGCGGCATTGTCGGGAACCTGAGCACTCAGCACCGGAGCTGTACATTGCACCTGTCCGCCAAAGCCGTTCGGATCAACGCTGCCAACTTGCTGGCAACTGAAAATAGTGCTGAATCCGCTGGTCTGAGTTGCCGAAACAAACTTCAGATTCGACGGCAAAGTATCCAGCACGCGAATGTTCGACACCGGGTTAGGCCCCAAGTTCGAGACGTTAAGTCTGTAAGTCATCCGGGTTCCCGGAAGCACAGCCGTTCCGGTTAGACCAACTCCGCCGTTTGGCGAAGCCGGGCCAATCGGGCCGGTTTGATTCGGGTTGCTGGCCACAGTCACGGCTGACTGGACGATCTTGGTTACTGACAGCGTCGCGCATGGCGCAACAACTGCTGTTGAAGTTGAAGTGCCGACCGCAATCGTTCCGGTTCCGGCAGTGGTGATAGTTGCGGTGTTTGCCAGATTGCCGGAAGGCGCATTGGGCGAAAGCTGCACCGTGATGTCCAGAGTGCTCAAGCCCGTTGGAATATCAACCGCCGGACAAGTCACTGTTCCGGGAACGCCACCATTGTGAGCACAGCCATGTTGGAATGGGCCGGTTCCAGTCTGGTTTAGGAAAGTGGTGTTGGGAGGCAACGGGTCTGAAATGCTGGCATTCAACGCAGTGCTAGATCCACCGTTGTTAACCGAGATGTGATAGGTGTAAATCTGACCAGGGCAAAGCGTTGCCGGGCCGGATTTGGTGATCGAAAGTGGCGCATTCACCTGGATGTTCTGCTGTACTGAAGCAGTGTTCGGAGCCACATTCGGACTGGTTTCTTGAGTACTGGAAGTGACTGTTGCCGTGTTTGTGCGCACTCCCGATGCCACATTTGGCACTATCTGGGCAACGATTGTGATGGTCGAAGTGGAGATCGCCATTGTGTTCGGATCTGGGCCAGGCAGATTGCCTGTGCAGGTGATCGTTCCGTTTTGACCATTTGCAGGTCCAGTGCAAATCAGCCCATAGCCCGGAATGGATGGATTATTCACGACCGCGATATTGTTATTCGCGAGAACAACGCCCGGAGGCAGCGGGTCAGTGACGATAATGTTTTGAGCGTCGCTGGGGCCGTTATTGGTTACCACCAATGTGTAACTGAAAGCCGCGCCGCCCGCCACCGGAGTTGGATTGCTGGTGACTTTGGTGATTCCCAAATCTGTTTGTGTAATCACAAAGTTATTGGTTGGCAGCGAGACATTGTTGCCGCCATTCGGGTCGGAGGTTGATGGCGCGCCGTTGCCGGCGTTGGAAGTAATGAGCGCTGAATTTGCCAGTATAGAACCAAGCGGTGCTCCCGGACGAACCTGCAAACGATAAGCAAGCTGTCCCTGGAAACCAGCAGGCAAAACTCCTGTCAGGAATGACGGGTTCATTGCCGTATTGTTACCTGGGCTGCAAATCAATTTCGCGCCGGGAGCGAATTGGCTGCCGGGCACGCTGCAGTTAATTGCGAAGTTGGTGACTGTGCCTGTTGCGCCAAGAACAACATTCACCGCCGTACCATTGATTGAAGCGCTGCCGATCAACGGCACGTTACCGGTGTTTCTAATGTCCGACGGAATTCCGGGGATAAAATCTTCCAGTCGCACGTTCACCGCGTGCGCCGGGCCAGCATTCGAGAAATTGAGAACATAGGTGATATTTCCCTTGCCGTTGGTCGCACTGTTATTGGCATCGGTCAGATTCGCCAAAGTGTTAGACGAGCCGCCAGCAATCACTGAGTTTTGCGGATTGCCTGGCGCAACTAGAGCCAACTTTGAAACGGCCAAGTCCGCATCCTGTCCTACCAACAAGAGTTGTGCCGTATAAATATCAAACCGAGATAGCGCGCCGTTGGGATTATTGTTCGTGCTATTGGAGTTATCCGCCCAAACGGGAAAGGCTCTGCCAGCGTGAAAGGCCAATCCGGTGTAATCGCCATAGTCAATGCCGTTTGCCGCCGCTGCAGCATTGGATGTACCCGCGCTGACTTTCACGTTTGGCAGGAAGCTGGCGCCGAAAGTGGTACTGAAAGTGGCAAAAAACTGTGCATCGTCATTAGCAGTGCCATTAGTAGAGTCAGGGCCGACGACGCCTGCGTCATTGCGGCAATCGTGCCAGGAAACAGCAAGGTTTCCACTGGTCTGATCCACGGCGATACGAGGTAAAAACTGGCTCCGCGTGGTTGCATCGTCATTAACTCTGATGCGAGGGCTCCAGGTGGCACCATTGTTATCCGAGAAGCGCACGAAGATGTCCGTATCGTTGCTCTCGTCTATATTCTCATCGGTATAGACCAAATAGACCCGGCCATGGTGCGGGCCGCCACTGCGATCCCAAGCCAGCCCTGCTTCAGCATCAATGGAGCGGCCACTCTGGGCCGGGATGAAATCAAATCCGCCGACATTGGTGGCCGTGACGTTGATTTGGGCACCGAACCCCCCGCCTCCTAAACCGTCCGCATCAACGTTGGCGAAGATGGTAGCCGGCCCCTGACCGCCGCTAGGGTTCTGGTAGACCACCATGACCTGGCCTGACGGCCCGATGGCGATGTCCCCGAAGTTCCCTCCGGCCGAAGAAGGAGCGGTTTGCTCAGCGTTGAATGCGCCAACTGTACCCAGGCCGGTAACTGCGGCGCCTCTGGCTCTGATTTGATTCCCGCTTTCGTAAGTTACCCAGACTGTGCCGGCGCCTATCGCAAGACTCGGCTGATCAGCGTTAACCGCCGTTAGTGTTGCCAGCGGGTTGATTGTCGCGCCGCCATCGGTGCTGATGCCAGTCCTGACAAAAGTATTTGGCTGGACCTGTAAATAGACCATGAAAAAGTTTCCGAACTCGTCGAAAACCCCTGCCGCCTGCGCATCACAGCAAGCCGTTCCGAGTGCATCACCGTCAGCAATAATGTCAGTGGTCCAGGTAGCGCCACCATCCGTGCTGAAAGCTTTGAAAAGCCCGCTGCCTGAGGAGATATTCGATAATGCAACGAGTTGATTGGGGTTGTACGGGTTTATGGAGATCATCGCCTCCGATTCATTACCCGTTCGCTGGCTGACATTGACATTGGTTCCTACCGTTATTCCAATTGCAAAAGGTGAGGTGAAAGTGCTTGGGAGCGAAGCAGCTCCAACCACTTTGTATTTGGTGGAAACTGCTTGATTGGCATCTTGGGTATTCTTGCTTTGGATGGCTTTGTCTTTCGCCATTACCTGACCTGTTACTGCTCGTGCAACATTTACTGCGGCATGAGAATAGGCGAATGTCGCCGAGCGAAGGCTGGGCCATTGCATAATAGCCAGGCCAATAACAAACAGCGCTAGCAGCGCCATAACGCGACGTGAGAGCTTGTGTGTAATTTGCATATGTTCCTTTCTTAGAACTTCTCAGAATGCCTAACCTATTTCGAGGCAAGGCAAAATAAAGTTCGCTTTGAACCGCCTCCAAAGCGGTGTATGTGGGTTGAGTTTTGGGAGAAGCCTCCCTATGAAATTTTTCTCGCGCATGTAAAAGAACTGTATTATTTAGGCAAAAAGCTGACTTTCTCGCGTCCATCTGCCGAATCTATGCGAAAGGTCTGAGACGTTACGACCGATTCTTTACCCTCTAACGTTCCAATCCTAAAAGGAAAATTTAGGCGATAAATGCCTGTGGCATTCGGCCCCGGCGTATTGGTTGATGTTACTAGGGCTACCTTAATCTTCTCTCCGAATCTGATAGTTGTTGGAAAAGGCGCTCGACGGAGCGTGCAAGATGCCGTGTTGATCCACTGATCTTTCTCCAGCTTTTGCAAATAGACCATAGAGCAATATGACTTCATATCAAGGCTAACTATTGGAGTCTCGATATTGTTAATGATGATGGCGGTAACGATCTCTTTCTGATCGTACCTGGATTTTTCAGGCGCGATACTTACTTGCGCAGGTTCGATGGAGATAATCTTGTTACTTGTTGGGCTTGTATTGAAATGTCTTGCCAGAGCCTGATGAGGAGTTGTGGCGAATTTCATTGGAGAAAAGGTAAATACCAATTCTGTAATTAAGATCGCCGTGACTGTCAGCGAGGAAGCCTTAAAGTTAAACAGATGTGTAGTTCGCATGCAGTATGTGCTCCGAGGCTATCTTAGACAGACGCACAATTACCAAAATCAAACTTCCCGCGCGGAAGTTTGATTGTTAATTCTTGGCTGAGATAGAGTACTTCAGCCTTCAAGTTAGACGATGAAGTTCATCGTCTTGAGATTCGTTTTGTATAAAACTTGTCCGCAGGTTATGTGGAGCTTTTAGTGAAACATGAGGCGAACTAAGCTCGACACGCGGCGGAGTATCACCGCAATGCCTGCTTTTTGCAAGATTTCAGGATGAGATTTTGTATGAATCGAAAAAGTAAAAGGCCAGAGTCTAAACCCTGACCTTTCAAAATCGCTGTCTATGTGTTCAACGTACTTTCCAAGGCCGCTAACAGGTCGGAATGAATACCGGAATGATGATTGCCGCGGTGTTTGTCAGTGTCAGCGCGTGCAAATTATGTCCCTGATTGAATGCACTGGAACTTGCGTTGGTATTTGGGTTGTAGTTGATGACAGAGCCAAAGACGCCTGAAGATTCATCCAAAGTCCAGAATTTCAGCCATCCTGTGCTGCCTGACGGAATTACTCTGGTGAATGGCGTGAAAGTGCGCGGAAAACCATTAGACAAACTCCCGCGAAACTGACAACCAAAACCTCCTGTGAAGCTGAAGCCAATCTCGGAATCGTTGTACAGCAATCCTGTAATCGGGCCCACGCCTGCGCCGCCAAAGGAGAAATGTCCGCCTAACCGGTTAACGATCAACATCAGCGAGTTGCCGTCATTAGGACTGGGGATGTTGTCTATTGCCACCAGACGCGGCATTCGGTTGTAGGTGATTCCATCGAATGGCATGTACACGGTTGTGACATTTGGATTTGTGCCGCCAGGATTTGTAGCCAGGGCAGCGATTGAATACGCAGCCAGATTGGCTTGATGCCCGGACGTGAATTTGACGAATTCGTCGCCAATCAACTCATTGAACTTCTTAGGCAAACCGGTTGCCCTTTCAACGGCCACAATCACCAGATAGCCGCTGTTGCCAGGGTCGAAATCCGAAGCAAGAAGGGAAGTCGTCTGGTTGGCAGTCAAACACAGAAACACGTCCAGCACCTGACATCCATTATCTATGGCGAAGACATGCACAGTGGCATCTTCGGATGCCGAAGTATTCGTGATGTTAATGCGTGCGTTTTGACCGGCGGGATTTGTCGCTTCAGAACTGTAGATCGGAAACAAAAGTATCGAACCTGCTTTTTGGTCGCTCACTTCAGCATCGGCGGGGTATGTATTTCCAGGCAGTGGAGCAGAATTGACCACATTACGTTTGGATTCATCCTGTGTTTGAGCTATTGCGACAGAATTGAGTAGCGCAAAGGCAAAAATTAGCCCAACGAAAAGCAATACTGTGTTCTGGCAAACAGTGCGAGCATGTGAGGCCGTTAGTTTGTGGGTAGTTCGCATTTGATTTCTCCTTGTTAAACAATTTAGCTGATTGCGCTACCGAACACCGTTACCCTTGAAGACGTTATGCTGAAACCTGCGCAATTTATAGAGTTTTAGATTACCCGTAGGCAAAAGAAACCACACAATCCACCTGTATGATTAGGTGCCTGCTGGTGAATTGATCGCGGATAATCGTTGAAGGATGGTCAAACCCCTGCCATTAGCTAATGAGGAGGCAAGGCTTCAACCACGGGACGGAGTATACGTATCGGCCTGAAAACCTGCAAAGGTTTTTCATCGGCTGTCAAAAATTGTCCTACAGCTTGGCTTAGTTTTTCACGAAATCAGGTCTGATGTCATAAAGAAATGGTAATCGGCTGCGATAATCAAGTAACGAATCCAAATCCACCTCAGTTTCGATCCAGCCCTCTTCGCTTCCAGCGTCAGCCAGCAGTTTTCCACTAGGGTCAAAAATAGAGCTTCGACCAGAATGATAAAGCTTCGGATCGTTGCCGCAGCGGTTCACGCCAATGACATAGGCCTGGTTTTCAATCGCGCGGGCTTTCAGCAGCGTCAACCAGTGATCTACGCGAACGTCCGGCCAACTGGCGATGACCGTAATCAGGTTGGCTCTGCGCAAGGCGGCTCTGCGAAAAAGTTCGGGGAAACGCAGGTCGTAACAGATGAAACTGGCAACGGTAAAATCCCCCCAGTTGAACAGACAAACATCGTTTCCAGCGACATAGTTGGCTTTCTCTCCGCCCAGCGTGAACGGTTGCAGTTTGCAGTATCGGGCGACTTCTTTGCCTTCGGGTGAATAGACGACGGATTCATTTCTGCCAAGCCCGCTGTCGTCTTTGGTCACCACTCCTCCCAGAAGAAAGACTTTGTGTTCAGCGGCTGTGCGCGAAAGAAAGTCTTGGGTTTCTCGCGTGTCGCTGTCGTGAATCGCCTCAACATTCATGCTGAAACCCGAAGCGAACATCTCGGCTATAACAACCAGCGAACCGGCTTCGGGTCTGGCGCGTTCGAGCAAGGCGGCGATCTTGTCGTGATTCGGGGCTTTGTTTTCCCAGACAGAATCAATCTGCAATCCATAAATTTTCATTGCTTAAACTCCAATTTTCTTTCGACAGGATTTACAGGATTGATCAGGATTGGGAACTTTGGCGCTGATCTTTGCCCATCCATCCTGAAAATCCTGTCAATCCTGTCTAAAATTTCGGCATCAACTCAAAATTGTTTTGATGCCTTTGACCAGACGGCCAACGCCTTCGGTCACGGTTTCGCTTTGCAAGGCTCCGTAAGCTACGCGCAGATAACAACCTTCGATTCCAAACGCCGAGCCGGGAATTGCTGCGACACTGTGTTCTTTGACCAGCCGCTCAACCAAAGCCAGCGGCTTCAGTTCGGTGTTCAACTTCAGGAAAAAGTAAAACGCTCCATCCGAAGGCGGAATGACGGCGAAATCTTTTAACTGTTCAAGCTCTGTCAAAACCAATTTACGGACTTCGGCCAGTTGTTCGACTTTTTGGCGGCAATAACCCGCGCCGACTTTCATCGCTCCGGCTGCCGCGAACTGAGAAACCACTGGCGGACAAATCAAAATTGTGTCCTGAATCTTGTTCACGGCTGAAAACAAATGGTCGGGGATGAGCATAAAGCCTATGCGCCAACTGGCAAAGCCATACGCCTTGGACAGCGAATACAGCGAAATCGTGTATTCGCCCGCTCCGGCAATCGAACCTGGCGAAAAGTGTTTGGCATCACCGTAAGTGAAGTATTCGTAGGCTTCGTCGTGAATGTGGTAGATGCCTCGCTGACGGCAAAGCTCGTTTACTTCACGCAATGCGGCTTCAGGATAAACGGCTCCAGTCGGATTGTTCGGCGAAATCGTGACCACGGCGCGAGTCCGTTCGGTTATGGCTTCGGCAATCAGTTGCGGTTGAAGCTGGTAATTTGCGTCAGTTGGAACCAATACCGGATGGCAATTCGCCATGGTGATCGCCATCTCGTGATTGAAGTAATACGGCGTTTGCAAAATGACTTCATCGCCAGCGTCGGCTATGGCCAACAGAGCATTGATGAAAGCCATATTGCCTCCGGCGGTGACGCCCACACGGCTGCCGCTTAGGTCAATGCCATTTTCGTTTTGGAGCTTGGCTTCGATCTGTTCCAGCAACGCAGGGATTCCATAAACAGCTTGATACTTGTGCTGAGTCGGATCAGACAGCATCGCTCCGATTTGATCGAAAGCTTCAGCCGGAGGCGGATACCAGACGACTCCCTGACCCAGCGAAATCGTGCCGGGATGTTGGCGAATTAACTCACCGACGACGGGAATGATCGGCGTTTGAACGGATTGAATTCGGTTGGATTCTTGCATCTCAAATCTGCCAACAGAAAAGGGAATAGACAGGATTAACAAGATGAACAGGATTAAAATCAATCTTGTTAATCCTGTAAATCCTGTCTATTTCTTTCAAGATTAGGCTTATTTTCCCTGAAGCTTTTTCCAGGCTTCAACGTAGCGTTTAGTTTTCTCGTTCGCTTCGTTCCATTTCGGAGCTTCGGCGCTGTTGGCGATCATCGTCAGAGCCAGCGCAACCATTCGGTTGGTTTTGGCCAGATTCGGATAATTGATCTTGTCCCAGTGATCGCCAACTTTGTGGTAATCGGGAAAGATGAAGGCCACGCAAAGCGTGTGCGCGGGAACTCCGGCATTGGCCATCATCTGGTTGTCGCTGCGGGGGAAAAAGGCATCGCTGTTCTTTTCATGTTTGTACACGTTGATTCCAGTCAGCTCTCCAGCCTTTTTGAAGATCGGCCCCATATCCGAGTAATCAAAACCTGTCAGCGTGGCTGTGTTTGTCTTGTCACCTTCCAGATCGTCCGTGCGGCCAACGTGTTCCAGGTTTACGTCGGCGATAGTTTTTTCCAGCGGGAAAGGCGGGTGTTGGCCATAATATCGCGAACCGAATCCTCCGCGCTCTTCGCCATAAAACGTCGCAAAAACGATGCTGCGTTTGGGCCGAGTTTTCATTGAAGCCAGTGCCGAAGCCAGTTCAATGACCGACACTGTTCCGCTGCCGTCGTCATTGGCTCCGTTGTTGATGAGGTCAGTTCCGGCCATTCCGCTGTTGATGCCAAGATGATCGTAATGAGCCGTCACCATAACGTACGTGTCTTTCAGCACCGGATCAGAGCCTCGTAGCAGGCCAACGACGTTGCTGGTTTTGAACGAAAGAGTTTCTTCTTTATTGCCAGCAGTTGGTTGGTCGCCAACGGGTGGAGTCTTGGTGATGACTCCGGCTTGAGTCAGTTGTTCGACTTGAGCCGAACGCAGCCGCATTTTCAGTGAGCCGTCTTTGGTGGCGGCTTCAAAATTATCGCCGGTCTTGGCTCCGAGCACCCAGGTGGCAGTTTGGAAGAAACCCTTTTCGCCTTTGTCGTTGGCATCGCCTGCGGCTTCCAAACCGGCTCGGCGAAATTGCGCGGCAATGTATTCGGCCGCAATGTCCAATCCGCGCGAAGGCGTTGCTCGACCTTCCAGTGCGTCTGAAGCGATGAACGACAAATTGCCGCGCAACGAATCTTCGGAAATCCGATCCAGCGCGGCCTGAACTTCGGAAGGGATTGCCTGAGCAGTTTGTTTCGATGGCCTTGTTTTGGCTATCGGTTTTCGCTTCGGCTTGGCCTGTTGCGAAGAAGCCTGAAGCACAAAGCCAGCCAACAACAGAATCATAAAAATGCCGCGCGCGGCTGAAGACATCGCCACGCGCGGAAAATTGTAGTGAGTCATAACTTTTGCCTTTGTAATGTAGGGCAGGTTTTCCAACCTGCCGAAGCTTTGCCAGCGTGAGTGTCAGTACAGATTGGGAAATCTGCCCTAAGCCAAGCTAGACCATTGGTTTGTCGAAGCTGTCCGACCAGACGTAAGCGTCAATCACGGCCTGTTCGCCCTCTTTGCCTGGACGGGAGTTGCCGTGTTCCATGCCTACGACGCCGGTGAAACCTTTGGAGTGGATGTGTTTGAAGATGTTGCGGTAATTCATTTCGCCAGAAGTGGGTTCTTTGCGTCCGGGATTGTCGCCAACCTGAAAGTAGGCGACTTCGCTGTAAGCCATGTCAATGTTTGGGACGATATTTCCTTCGGTGATTTGCTGGTGATACATATCATAAAGAATCTTGACCGAAGGACTGTTGACCGCTCGGCAGATTGAATACGCCTGGCTGATTTTGTTCAGGAACAGCTTCGGATGATCCTTACGAGTATTGAGCGGTTCCATGACAATCACCAATCCGGCTTTTTCGGCAATCTCGGCGCAGCGGCGAAACATATCAATCACGCTGGCGGTCTGGTAATCCCAATCCAGGCGTTCGTCGTGACAACCGGGGACGACCGTACACCATTTGGCGTTGATGCGTTTGGCAACTTCGACGGCGTTTCGCATGTCTTTCAGAATTGGTTCGCGCAACTCCGGCTTCCAGGTGGTTAGGGCGAACGTGGCGTTGTTGAAATCTTTCGTCGCTACAAACACGCCCATCGTCATTTTCAAATCCGTCAACGTTTTGCCGATTTTTTCCTGAACTTCAACGGGACGATCCGGCGCGCCGTTGTCTTCCAGAGCGGTGAAGCCTTGATCGGCCATAAATTTCAATTGGTCAATTAGGTCTTCGCCCGCGTGGTTTTTGAACATGCCAAAGTGCGGGGCGTAATTCAGCTTGAACTTATGAGCTGGCGCAGACGCGATTGGAGTGGCTAGGCCTTCCATTGCGCTTGCTCCGACAACGACGGTCGCGCCGGTTGCAAGAAAATCTCTCCGGTTCATAGTTATTGTTTCCTTTCGGGATTGGTGAAAGTTGTTGATGCGGGCAACTCTATAAACCATCTTTGCGGAGATTGAAAGCAGGGCAGGGGTTGCCAAATATTCATGCTCAGCCTTAAATCCGCATAAATTCTGGTGTCAAAGAAAACTTTCAAAGTAGGAGAAGCGTTCATTGCTAAACATCTAGGGGGCGATTGAAAACAACCTTAACCGATTCAGGAGGTCTTGATGATTCAAAGAGATAAAACACCCAAAATGTCACAGCCGCTCTCACTCGACTCTCAGCTCTGGCAGATGCTGAAAGAGTTCAGCGTTGATGAACCCGGCGCTGAACTCAGTTTTGTCGGGCGATTGGCCGAAGAAAACCGCTGGCCAGTTGCATACGCTGAGCGTGTGTTTGGCGAATACAAACGCTTTCTTTATTTGGCCGTAGCCGCAGAGCATCCGGCGTCGCCATCCGATGCTGTGGATCAAGCCTGGCATCTGCACCTGGCGTATACGCGGTCTTACTGGGAACAACTTTGCGGCAAGGTTTTGAACAAGCCACTTCATCATTTGCCAACCAAGGGCGGTCAGGCCGAAGACGAAAAACATTCCGATCTATACCGTCGCACTTTGGAATCGTATGAACGACATTTCGGTCAGGCTGCGCCTTTCGACATCTGGCCGCGAGCCAATCAGTCACCTGAAAAATTTGCACGCATTCGCACCAGCGATTTTTGGATGCTCAGAAAACCGGGCGCTGCTTTTCAGAAAACGGCTTTGGCGATTGCTGCGATTATTGTGTTCAGCCTGACGATGGCGGCTTGCACTTCAAGCGGGGACGGAATTTTCCCACTCCTGTTTATTGGCTCAATCGTTGCGGGTCTCATTTACTATTTTCGCGATAAGCTTGGAAACGGTGGTGACTGTTCCAGCTCTTCTTGCAGCAGTAGCTGTTCATCCGGCGGAGGGTTTTTCAGCTTTTTCTCTTCGTGCAGCAGCGACAGCGGCAGTTCCGACAGCAGTTGCAGTTCAGACAGTGGAGGCAGCGATAGCAGTTGCAGTTCCAGCAGTTGCAGTAGCTGTAGCAGTTGCAGCAGCAGCGACTGAAGCTGTCACCTCAACAGAAAACCATTGCGTAATTCATCGGATGAATCAATCAGAAATTCGTGTCGTCCTGTGATGTGAGCCGTGCCTTCGACTTCGGGGATGATCGCCGCGTGCGGGCCGAAGGTTGTCGTTTCGGCTACGCGCCCTGTGAATGTGCTGCCGATAATGCTTTCGATGGTGATGGATTCGCCGATGCCAATGTCTCCGCGAGCGTGATGCAGCGCCAACCGTCCGCTGACACCTGTTCCGGTTGGTGAACGATCAACTTCGCCTTCGGCAAAGATGCAGACGTTGCGACTGTGGTGAGCTTGGTTTTCAGGCTCGCTGACGAAAATCGTGCCGTACAGAAAACTCAGGTCTGGCTCAAACGGATGGGGAATTGTGCGACTGGCCATCACCGCGCGTTTGATCTGCATTCCTTTTTCGATCAACTGCCGAAAGTCTTCAGGGCGACAGCTTAAGCCGACATCCTTCGCATTGACGTAAGCGTAAAAAGCTCCGCCATAAACCAGGTCGTAACGAACTCGGCCAAGTTCTGGCACGTCCACTTCGGCGTCAAGCTCCAAGACAAACGAAGGCACGTTGTGGAAGTAAACGCTTTTCACTCGGCCAGCTTCGACACGTCCGTAAGCGGTAATCAGTCCGGCGGGCGAATCGAGTTTAAGTTTCGTCAGAGGCTCCGTCATCGGAAACATTCCGGTTTCCAGCGCCACGGTCACAAAGCCTATGATGCCGTGGCCGCACATCGTGCTGTAACCTTCGTTGTGAATGAACAGGATTCCGGCGTCGGCTTCAGGCGTGACCGGCGGAGTGACTATGCAGCCGTACATATCCGCGTGACCGCGCGGTTCCCACATTAGAGCGGTTCGCAGATGATCGAAATGTTCTTTGGCAAAGCGCCGCCTGGCCAGAATTGTGTCGCCTTGAAGTTCGGGAAAGCCGCCGACGATGACGCGGAACGGTTCGCCTTCGGTATGAGCGTCAATGGTTGTGATTTTGTGCCAGCCTGAAGGCGGGTTCCAATTTGCGGAGTTGGCGAGCGGAGCGAAAGCCATAATTGCTTAACCTCAATGCACAGAGCCGACCAGTCCGGCTTCGAATAATCTGCGATCCAGCATTCTTCGTTTGCGAGTCATAGCCACTGTCATCACT
>JBGAPB010000091.1:0-18581 GCA_044221525.1 Blastocatellia bacterium
CCTCCGCGCAAACTCATCTGGTGATTGACGTGTCGGGTTATTACAGCGCCGATGCAGCAGACGCGAACGGCGCGGGGCTGCTGTTCAGCCCGATGACTCCTGCCAGATTACTGGATACACGATCCGGTGAGACGGCCTGCTTCACGCCCGGAATACCGATCCCAGCCGGGACCGATACTCCGCAAGCGGCTCGCGGAGTTTGCACAATTCCAGCGACGGCTCAGGCCATCGTAGGCAACGCAGCAGTCGTGAATCCTGGAGCGGGCGGCTTCCTGACTTTCTGGCCGAGCAATGCAATCAGACCATTTGTGGCTTCGTCGAATTTCGTGGCCGGAGAAATCCTAAATCGCCATTTCACAGTCGGATTGGGAATTGATGGCGCCTTCAGGATTTACACCTCAACCCCGACTCATCTGGTGATTGACGTGGCGGGCAGCTTTGCGCCGTAACGAGTGAAGTTAGATTCGCGTGTTTCAAATAGATGAGCAGTGGTTTGTAACCGGGAGCAGTGGCGACCAGGTTGGCGTCGAAAATCCTGTATAGGCGCATCCGGTCGAGATCGCTCCTGGTTACAAACCGGATTCTGCACAGTCTTCAGGAAACTATTGGCTTTTGTGCAAAGATGGAGGCTCGCTGGCCTTGATGCTTGACATCAGGAATCGGCCAGCCGCTCAGTTCATCGAAGAAGTGGCTGGGATATTGTTCAGCCAACGGGGCGTAATCGGCTCAAGACTCTGTTCGATTGCTTCATTGACTCAACTGTTAGCCCAGCTTGCTTTGCAGAACAGCTTTCAAATATAGCCGGTTCATTCGTGCGATATTGTCCAGCGAGATTTCTTTCGGACAGGCGGCTTCGCAAGAGCCAATGTTGGTGCAATTGCCGAACCCTTCAGCGTCCATTTTCTCTACCAGATTCAACACGCGGTGCGTTTCTTCGACTTTGCCTTGAGGCAGCAAGCTGAGATGGGAAATCTTCGCCGAGACGAACAGCATTGCCGAAGCGTTTTTGCACGCCGCGACACAGGCTCCGCAGCCAATGCAGGCGGCGGCGTCAAACGCCGTGTCGGCGTCTGCTTTCGGAATCGGAATCGCGTTGCCGTCTGGTGCTCCGCCGGTTGAAACTGAAACATAACCGCCGGATTGAATGATTCGATCAAAGGCGCTGCGGTCAACAACCAGGTCTTTGATGACAGGGAAGGGGGCCGCTCTCCAGGGTTCGATGGTGATCGTGTCGCCGTCTTTGAACGACCGCATGTGCAATTGGCAAGTTGTTGTCGCCTTGAGCGGGCCGTGCGGAGTTCCGTTGATGACCAGCGAACAGCTTCCGCAGATGCCTTCGCGGCAGTCATGGTCAAAGGCGATTTGCTCTTCGCCGTTCAGGATCAATCCTTCGTTGACCACGTCCAGCATTTCCAGAAACGACATATCCGGGCTGATATCTTTGGCCGCGTAAGTGACAAACTGGCCGTTGGTGGTTGAATTTTTCTGTCGCCAGACACGCAGTGTCAGGTTCATTGCTTTCTCCTGAAAACTGTACCGTAGGTCGTCCAACCACCAAGCGATTTGCAGTTTCAAATCGCCTGGTGGTAACCGAATGACTCATAAGCTGAGTCATCAGCAGGTTCGACAACCTGCTGTACGTCTATTTATAGCTGCGCTGAGTCATATGCACTTCTTCATAAGTCAGCGATTCTTTGTGCAGTTCGGGGAATTGATCCACACCTTTGAATTCCCAGGCTGCGACGTAGGCGTACTTGTCGTCCCGACGTAACGCCTCGCCGTCTTCGGTTTGGTATTCTTCGCGGAAATGGCCGCCGCAGGATTCTTCGCGTTGCAGCGCGTCGAATGTCAGCAGTTCGGCGAACTCCAAAAAGTCCGCGACTCGTCCGGCGTATTCCAACGCAGGATTCAATTCGTCGTTGCCGCCCAGCACGTTGACGTTTTCCCAGAACTCGTTGCGGATTTCGGGGATGCGATTCAGCGTGTGTCTCAGGCTGGCGTCAGTTCGCCCCATTCCTACGTTGTCCCACATCAACTTGCCAAGCTCGCGGTGGAAATCGGTGACGGTGCGTTTGCCTTTGATCGAAAGCAGCTTGCTGGTCTTGGCCTGAATTTCTTCCATCGCTTTTTTGAATTCTGGATGATCGGTCGAAGGCGCGCCGCCTTTTCCAGCCGCGAAGTAACCGCCGATGGTTTGCGGCAACACGAAATATCCGTCAGCCAGACCTTGCATCAACGCCGAAGCTCCAAGCCTGTTGGCTCCGTGATCGGAAAAGTTGGCTTCGCCGATGACGAACAAGCCCGGCACATTGCTCATCAATTCGTAGTCCACCCACAGCCCGCCCATCGTGTAATGAATGGCGGGGTAGATTCGCATTGGTTGCTGATAAGCGTTTTCGCCTGTGATGCGTTCGTACATATCGAACAGGTTCCCGTAACGTTCGCGGATCTTGTCTTCGCCCAGCCGTTTGATCGAAGCCGAAAAATCCAAATACACACCGCGCCCGCCTGGGCCAACGCCACGACCTTCGTCGCAGACCTGCTTGGACGCGCGTGAAGCAATGTCACGCGGAGCCAAGTTGCCGTAGCTGGGATATTTGCGTTCCAGGTAATAATCGCGGTCGGAGTCGGCGATACTCGAAGCCGTTTTGCCGCAGTCTTTGGCTTCTTTGGGAACCCAGACCCGCCCATCGTTACGAAGCGATTCGGACATCAGAGTCAGTTTGGATTGATGATCTCCGCTGACCGGAATGCAGGTCGGGTGAATTTGTGTGTAGCAGGGATTGGCAAACAGCGCGCCTTTTTTGTGAGCGCGCCAGGTTGCCGTGACGTTGCAGCCTTTGGCGTTGGTCGAAAGGTAAAAGACGTTGCCGTATCCACCCGAAGCCAGCACAACGGCGTTGGCGGCATGAGTCTCAATTTTCCCCGTCACCAGATCGCGGGTGATGATTCCTTTGGCGTGGCCGTCAACCAGCACCACATCCAGCATTTCGGTTCGCGAATGCATTTCGACTGTGCCCAGATGAATTTGCCGAGCCAGTGCTTGGTAAGCTCCGATCAACAACTGCTGACCTGTCTGCCCGCGAGCGTAAAACGTGCGGGAAACCTGAGCGCCGCCGAAGCTACGATTGTCCAGCAAGCCGCCGTATTCGCGGGCGAAGGGAACGCCTTGTGCCACACACTGGTCAATGATGTTGACGGATACTTCGGCCAAACGATGGACGTTGGCTTCGCGTGCGCGGAAATCGCCGCCTTTTATTGTGTCGTAAAACAGGCGGTAAACGCTGTCGCCGTCGTTGCGGTAATTCTTTGCGGCGTTGATGCCGCCTTGAGCCGCAATCGAATGCGCTCGGCGCGGGCTGTCTTGGAAGCAAAAGGCTTTGACGTTGTAACCAAGCTCACCCAAAGTCGCCGCGGCGGAAGCTCCGGCCAAACCGGTCCCGACGACGATGACTGTGAATTTGCGTTTGTTAGCCGGATTAACCAGCTTCATTTCCTGCCGGTATCGAGTCCACTTTGAACCGACCGGCCCCGATGGAATTTTGGAATCGAGTTTTATGCTCATACTGTTGAAATTAAAAGGCAAAAAGCAAAAATCAAAAGGCCAAAGTGCTGACAATCGGAACTCTAAAATTGTGGTCAACTCTTCTCATCTTTGATTTTTGCCCTTTGATTTTTTACCTGACCAAACCTGCCATCACCGCGACTGGAATCGCGCAGAAACCCAAAAACAAAACTATTGCCGCGACCAGCGCCAGCTTCTTCAAATTCGCTTCGGTCTTTTTGCTTCGCAATCCCAGCGATTGAAAGATGCTGGCGACACCGTGGCTCAAGTGCAAGCAAACCAGGCTGACAGAGATGACGTAAAAGATGGAAATCACTGGGTTACGAAATCCGGCAATCATCATTGCTCGAACGTCGTGGCGACCGGCGACATCTTTCAGGGTCAAGAAGCTGGAATCCACCCAACCAATCGTGAAGTGTGCAAGGTGGAAGACCACAAAAGCGAAAACGATCAAACCGCTGATGACAATAGTGCGATTGGCCAAAGTTGAAGCCGCTACTTTGCCGCCATCGTAACCGATGGGGCGCGCTCGGCGATTGGCCTTGAAAAGTTGGGATGCGGCTGTCATATGCAGTAGAACCGCGGCCAGTAAAGTAAGCCGCGCTCCCCACAGAATGGGCGGTTTTGATTTCAGCGATTCGGCATATTCATTGATCAGTGTTTCACTGCCGAAAAACTGCAGATTGCCGATCATATGCACGACGACAAAACCGAAAAGCATCAAACCGGTTACCGCCATCACATATTTTTTGCCTAGCGAAGACCGCCACAGTTTTAGCAGCAGCCCGGCGTTTGATGGTCGCAAACTTTGCACAGACGCAGACATCTTGCCTCCGAGTAAAATTCAGTTGTGTTGGGATAAGAGAGTTAAGGCAATGGAAAATATCAGCCAAAAGTGAATCTGTAAACAGCCCTGCCTGGTGGGGTCAAAAAGTTTGGGCGGGATCAAATTGATCGCGGCTTGCCCGACATCACGGTTCGCCGATTCAATCGCAAAATTGACAAACTTAGTGAATAGATTGATTATCATGGCCGATAGCCGGAGCGTGAAAATAGCGGATCAGAAAGTACGTTTAAGCTCCTTTCTTTTATTCAAAATAAACAGGTTTTATAAATTATTTCCAGGCAGGTGAATAAACAATGAGCACTGGGGAGCCTCGCACAATTAACGAGCTGTTCAGTCAGGCAGTTGAGTGTCGTTCTGAGCGCGTGTTGATGAGTTTCAAACGCGACAAGAAATGGCAGGACATTACTGGCGCTCAATTGAGCGAGCGTGTGCGCAAAGTCGCACTTGGTTTGCACAATCTGGGGGTTCGCCATGGCGATCGTGTTGCCTTACTGGCTGAAAGCAGTCCAGTTTGGAGCATTACTGATTACGCTATTCTTGCTAACGGTGCCATCAACGTGCCGATTTATCCTACTCAGGCGGTGGAGCAGGTCGCCTTTATTATCCGAAACAGTGGTGCGCGCTTTCTGTTTGTTGGAAGCGATAAGCTGATGCGCCGAATCCAGCCGGCACTGGATTCGCTCAAGAAAAACGAGCGCCCCAAAGTCATCTTTTTTGAATCATCCAAGGAAAAAAACGACGATCAGATGATGCTTGAGGATTTGGAAAAGATTGGCGCAGAGGAGCAGTCTAAAAATCCGCAGCTTTACAAAGAGATTGCTGCTGGTTCAACGCCGGAAGACATTGCGACAATCATCTACACTTCAGGCACTACCGGCGAACCAAAGGGAGTTGTGCTGACTCATCGCAATTTGGCATCAAACGCGCAGCAATCCGGCAAGGTTTTCGATATTACAGATAAGGATATAGCTCTCAGCTTCCTGCCGCTGTCCCACGTTTTTGAACGGACAGTGCTATACATTTATCTGAGTTTTGGAGTTCATGTTTGTTTTGCTCGCGGTGTTGAAACTGTTGCTGAAGACATAAAGGAAGTTCGTCCCACCATCGTTACCGCCGTGCCCAGGTTGTTTGAGCGCATTTACTCCACCATCAACAAACGAGCAGCCGACGCAACTCCGATGCAGCAGAAAATCTTCAATCGAGCGGTGGAAGTTGGCAGGCAAGTGGCAGTTTTGAAAGACAAACGCCAGCCTGTTCCGCTTCGCTTGTCATTGGAGTTAAAGGTGTTGGACAAACTGGTTTTCACCAAATGGCGTGAAGCGGTCGGTGGGCGCATTCGCTTTTTTGTCGCCGGCGGCGCGGCTCTGTCGCCGGAGTTGGCTTATATTTTCGCAGGCGCTGGAATCCCTATTCTTCAGGGGTATGGGTTGACTGAAACCTCGCCGGTTGTGTCGTTCAACCGTCCCGCCGACAATCGGATTGGAACCATTGGGCCGCCGATTCCCGGTGTTAAAGTCAGGATTGCCGAAGACGGGGAGATTTTGGTGCAGGGCGAAAACGTCATGCAGGGTTATTACGGTTTGGCCGAAGAGACAGAGCGTTCGTTGCAACGTTATGAAGACGGCGTGTGGTTTCACACTGGCGATATCGGAACGATTGACGAAGAAGGTTATATTCGCATTACCGACCGCAAGAAAGATTTGATGAAGACAAGTCTTGGCAAATACATTGCGCCGCAGCCGATTGAAAATATGATCCGCACTATTCCGATGGTCGAACAGGCTATTGTCATCGGAAACGCTCGAAAGTTTGCCACGGCTTTGATAGTTCCGGCTTTCGATTCGCTTAAGACTTACGCCAAATCTCTGGGCATCGAAATCAAGGATTTGAAGGGGCTGGCGAAACATCCTCGCATTCTTGAGTACTTCAAAAAGAAAGTTGATGAAGTCACTAAAGATTTGGCTCCACACGAAAAGATAAAAAAGATCGCGTTGCTGGATCAGGAATTTTCAGTCGAGGGTGGCGAACTGACTCCTACACTCAAAGTGCGGCGCAAGTTTGTCGAAGATAAGCACCGCGAAGTGATTGATTCACTTTACCCGAAGTTTGAGGCGGAAGTTTAAGGCGCAGCCAACGACAATTTGAATCGGATTTTTGTTTGTGCAGATCAAAACGAAGCACGGGGAATCGTTGCAGAAAAGATTCTTCGTGCTTCTTCGCATTGAGAGAAGTCGCTTATGCAGGAACGTCCGGGCCGACAACCAATTTTTGTCGAATTGATAAAAAGCTTGATGCCAATTACCACAATGGGCTGGGCGATGTTTGTCGGGGTAATTGTCTGGTTTGTGAATTGGGTCTTGTCTGATTCTTTGACGATTTGGGGAAGTCGCGCTCTCAAATTGGTTTTTGACATAGCTTCGGCCTTGGCGGTTATTCCGCTGATCTATTTTTCTATAAGTGGGGCGCGATGGGTAACCCAGCACCTACTTTGGCGGTTACGACGGCGGTTGATTGTCACTTACCTGCTGATTGGCGGATTACCATTGTTATTGTTGTTGTTGCTGGTTGTGCTGATAGGTTGGGTGGTCGTGATGCAATCCAGCGCCGGCCTGGTTGATAAACAGATAGAAGGTTATCTGGAGCAATCTCACAACTCGGCTCTGGCTATCAGCAATGATTTGGCTGAAATCACCGAGGGTCGCTGGCAGTCGGAGCAAATGCGGCGACGTTTACAGGAGCGGGCGAATTTTCTTGCGCCAATCTTTCCGAATGTCACATTGAGGCTAAAGGAAGCTGGCGGCGTTGACGTTTCAGTCAAAGGAATTTCGTCTGAAGGGAACCAGTTGCCAAATAATTTTGAAGTCTCCGATATTATCTCGCCGGATTGGTTGCAGGCTTCTGAGTTTCATGGATTGGTTTTAGAGGAAAACCCGGCGGGCGAGCGCAAAGTCTTTGCGCGTCATATCGTCAAGCTTAGGCGGCCTTCACAGACTGTTTTTCAACTCAGCTATCCGATTGGAGAAGCGTTGTGTGAGCACATGAAACACACCACCGATTTGATCGTTTTGCCTGGCCAGGCGCTTACTCCGTTGATGTTGACGCCATCCGGCGCAAAGGTGGACGAGACGGAACAGCTTGCGATAAAGAAGCCAGAAGAGGTGATCTCCATCCCAACAGGAGTGCCCATCTTTAAGAAGGTTGCCGATTGGCGGACAGGTGTTGAACGCGAACGGGATATTTTGATGGTTGATTCTTCATTCCTTTCGCCAGGCAGTATTTTGCTTAGGGTTCAGCAATTCAAAACAGGAACTATTTTTGGCAACATCATCTTTGTCGTGATTGCAACGCTGGCAGTAATCATTTTTTTGATTGCTCTGTCTGCTGTTATTTCAGCATTTTTCCTGACACGCTCAATCACAGGCGCGGTGCATTATCTGTACGAAGGTACTCAGCGTGTTGAAGGTGGCGACTTCGATCACGAAATCGAAATCACTGGTCGGGACCAATTAGCCACGCTTAGCAGCTCCTTCAATCAGATGACACGCTCTATCCGTGACTTGCTGCGCGTTTCGGCTGAAAAGCAACGGCTGGATCAGGAGATGAAAATCGCGTCTCAAGTTCAAGCCAGGCTATTTCCGCGCTCAACTCCCAAAACAGCTTTGCTGGATTTTGCCCCGGGCATCTGTATTCCTGCGCGTTCGGTCAGTGGTGATTACTATGATTTTCTGGAAGTCTCGCCGGAAGTAATCGGGGTTGTCGTAGCGGATGTTTGCGGCAAGGGCGTTTCAGCCGCCTTGATGATGGCGAATCTGCAGGCCAATTTGCGCGGACGGGTTCAGGCTTATCACGACGCTTATGATTACAAGCTTGGTTTGGCTACCACCGCGATTGAACCGCAACCGCATCACGTCCGGCGCATCGTGCATCAAGTCAATCAGCAAGTTACGGCTTCGATGCTGGATTCCAGCTTCATTACCTTCTTTTATGCGGAGATTGATCAACGGCATTCAACATTGCGCTAC
Source organism: Blastocatellia bacterium (assembly GCA_044221525.1). Classification (GTDB taxonomy): domain Bacteria; phylum Acidobacteriota; class Blastocatellia; order RBC074; family RBC074; genus RBC074. The sequence goes on from JBGAPB010000091.1 coordinate 8,435, forward strand.
ACAAATGCCGGTCATAACCCTCCGCTGCTATTACGGACAGGTGATGACGGACAAAAAAGAATAGAGAAACTGGATCAGGGCGGAACAGTACTGGGTTTATTTTTGGATGCTGAGTACGAAGACGCCGAATTACAGCTTGTCAGCGGCGACGTTCTGGCTGCCTTTACTGACGGTCTGATCGAAGCTCGCAGCCCGGAAGGCGAAGAATTTGGAGAAGAGCGGGTTATTGAATCGTTAATTGCAAACGCAGAGCTGCCTGCGTCGGAAATCGAAAAGTGCATTCTGTCATCGGTTAAAGAGTGGACAAATGATTCTGAGCAGGAAGACGACCTGACACTCGTTATCTTAAAAGTTAAGTGATTGTCCGCCTGAGCTAAATTCTTTAACCATTGCTTGGCATTGTTGGCGTAAGTAACTGAGCTTACAAATTTTGTGGAACTTTGGCTCCTAGATGGCGTTACAGACGCCTGTGAACGAGAAGGCATCGGACACGCCAAAGTAGTAATCAATCAATTTCAGAAATATGTATCAGATGTTCAGACTGTTTGAAAAAGCAGGTCGCGTTGCTCTATCACTGAAGTGTGCAGCGCCGGTGCTGCTGTTTGGTGTGATTACACTTTTTGCCGTCGAAGCTCCGGCGCAATCAGTTGCTGCGAGCGTTATTCAATCAAATCAGAAATCCGACACATCGAGCATCGCAACGCCCATAAAAGGCAGCGGGGGAATGCTTGGTGTTTATGTCGGCGACATCAATGAGGCGCGAGCTAAAGAACTGAAACTGGCTGAAGCTCGCGGCGCGGTGATTGGTAAGGTGGAGGAAGGCAGTCCGGCCGCAAAGGCTGGGTTGCAGGAGCACGATGTCATTCTCGCGTTTGACGACCATCAAATTTACAACCCATCCCAACTTTACAGATTCCTGACTGAAACTTCGGCTGGTGTTGTTGTCACACTTGGAATCAGTCGAGGCGGGGTTTCGCAAAGCCTGCGAGTAACGCTGGGGCAGAGTCGTGCTGGACAACGCGGCCAGGGAGAAAATGTATACGCCACTGCTGACGCTCATCTGGCCGCAGCCAATGAGCGAGTTAAGGAAGCTGAAGAGGCAAGGCAGCGCGGAGATTTGAAAGAAGCCGCTCAATTGGAAGCCGAGGCTAAAGACTTTCGTAAGCTTGCCGACGAAAGCCGCAGTTCTGTTGACAAGGATGTTCGTGAAGGAAGGCTTCAACCTGTGCTTTCCTCTAAGCGCTTGAATAATAACGTTGCCGCTGCGCGTTACCAGTTGGGAGTCAGGGTGGCTCCGTTGAATGAACAGTTGGCAGCATTTTTCAACGTGCGGAACGGCGTTTTGGTCAATGAAGTCCGTGTTGGCGGAGTGGCCGAAATCGCCGGCGTCAAGGCAGGTGATTGTATTGTGGCGGTTAACGATGAACGAGTTGGGACGCTGGCAGATTTGAATAATTTGGTAGATAGAGCAAATGACAAAGGTTCCACGGCCACGTTGAGCATTGTCCGTGATCGCAAGGAACTTGCCGTCGAAGTGAAGTTCGGCTCGAAATCCGGTCAGCAATAAATTTTATCAATTGTGTGTGTTTGGTGTTCAGGGTGAGGTGTCCGAATGTTTTCGGACCCGAATTTTAGAGGAGGCAATTTAGCCTCCTCTTTTTTTACTTTGATTCAATCAACTTCTGCTTCGCAAAACTTCACCGTGAATTCAGCCTGTGGTAACTTGCGAAGCGCGAGCATACCCTATCCTACCGTTTCCAATTTTTGGGAGGAATTAAAGCTCATGCTCTACTCTTCGGTGCGCCGAACAATTTCTTTATTGATCATCGCGCTCAGTTTGTGCGCTGTTCCAGTTCAAACCCAAACACCAACAAAGACATCGGAAAAGGCCAATCAAACTCAAGCGAGCACAATTCGTGTCACGTTGTTGCAACTCAATGACGTTTATCAAATCTCGCCGGTTGATAAGGGAAAAAACGCCGGACTGGGGCGTGTTGCTACGTTAAGAAAGAAAATTTTAGCCGAATCGCCTAATACGCTTTTTATGCTGGCGGGCGATACCATTTCTCCCTCAGTGGCCTCTACGATTTTCAAAGGCGAGCAAGTCATCGCCACCTGGAACGCAATCGGGCTTGATTACTCCGTGTTGGGCAATCACGAATTTGATTTTGGCAACGACATACTGGTTCAACGCATGAAAGAGTCAAAATTCGGCTGGCTTGGTTCCAACGTCATTGACCGAAACACCGGCAAACCTTTCAACGGAATGCCGCTTTACGTCATTCGCCAATTTGGCGACATCAAAGTCGGCATTTTGGGCTTACTGACCACAGAAACTGCAACCAGTTCCAGCCCAGGAGCCAACATTCAATTCGTTGATCCGATTGCGACCGCACAACAGATTGTGCCCAAGATGCGTGCCGAAGGAGCGACGATCGTTATCGCCCTAACTCATCTGACCATGCCTGAAGACAAGGAACTGGCGCGGACAGGTTTGATTGACGTGATTCTTGGAGGTCACGAGCATCAATTGCTGCAATCGCAAGCCGGACGAACGCCGATTTTCAAATGGGGATCGGATGCCAGAATTCTTGGTCGCATTGATCTAAACATCAACGCGGCATCACATCAGATTGAGAGCATTGATTGGGCTGGGATTCCAGTCACCGATGCCACACCCGATGATCCTGACGCGGCGGCCGTCATCTCAATTTACGAAGCGAAACTGTCTGTTGAGTTAGACAAACCGCTTGGCCAAACTACTGAAATACTGGACGGAACCAGCATCAGCAGCCGTACGCGGGAAACCAACCTGGGCAATTTAATAGCCGACGCTTTTCGGGCGGGAACCAAAGCAGATATTGTATTGGTCAACGGCGGGACGATCCGCGCGAATGCGACGTTTGCGGTTGGAGCGATCAGTAAACGCGATGTAGTTTCAATGTTGCCGTTTGAAAATCCGATCATCAAGGTTGAAGCAACCGGCGTTCAGATCAAGGCCGCGTTGGAAAACGGTGTCAGTCAGGTGGTTGAAACAAAAGAAAGCGGGCGCTTTCCACAGGTCGCCGGATTGCAGTTTGAATATGACGCTCGCAAACCTGCTGGCTCGCGCGTAGTCAAAGTCACGATCAACGGTCAGCCGCTGGACGAAAAGAAAACTTACACGATGGCTTCGCCAACTTTTCTGATTGGAGGTGGTGATGGTTACACGATGTTCAAAACTTCAAAGGTTTTGATTGAACCGGAATCGGCAGCGATTGACAGTGCAATGCTTTCTGATTTCATCACAGCTGCCGGAACTGTTTCGCCAAAAGTCGAAGGGAGAATCAAGCGGCTCGATTTGCCCTGACCAGCAATCCGGCGATCAACAATAAGCTCAGAACCGAAATCACCGCTCCGTTGCGCGCAGCCGGAGCGGTGTATTTCATTTCAATTCTGTGACTTCCAGTCGTCAGCACTACACCGCGCAGCAAATAATCCGTTGCATAAATGTTAGCTGGTTTTCCATCAATGGTCGCTTGCCAGCCGGGATAGTTGATTTCGCTGGTCACCAGCACAGCGGGTTTGTCGGCTTGGGTTTCTATGACCAGCCGATTGGCTTGATAACTGATGACTCGCGCGCCTGAATTTTCGCTGAGTTTTTCTCCGGTCAGATTTTTCAATTCATCTGGCGGAGCTTCGAGTAAGGCGACTTCACGCGGATCAAATGCTTTTTCACTCTGGCCGCGAATTCGTTTGAAAGCGTCTTCTTTGCTTACCGCTTCCGCTTGCGCGGTTAGCCAGGCGCGAGGCAGCGCCCGCTGGTTTTCGTAAATCTGAGTCTGGTCGTGATCGTAAATCTTTTGCCACTGTTCTGGCAGCCGGAAAGCCGGGGACGTTGCGTTGCCGGTTGCTGAATCGTAAAGCGCAATCCGGCTGATCAACAAAACAGCGTGAGCCGTAACGTTTTTCATTTCGATTCGCTCAACGTCCATCTTCTGGCCAAGCGAAATCCGCGTCGAATAACTGTTCGCCGGAAAACTGTTTTGCTCGTCGCCAGGGCGACTTTCAAAAACCTTTGCCAGCGAATGTTTGATCACAGGTTTTACGTCGCTGCGTTCGTGCGCCCATTCGGCGCTGTCTAAGCCTGCCTTCAATTCGCGTTCGACTGTTTGCCCATCTTTGGCATGAAAAACCAGTGTTGCGATTGTTGCGCCTTGAGCCAGATCGGCTGAATCCGCCAGCGCGCTGACCAGCGACAATGTATCCACTTGTGTGGCTCCGGTCAGAATTGCCGAAGCACCTTGCGGCAGACTGATGCCTGTCAATTCTCCGGCGTAAACCACTCCATCCTTGATGTAAGTTTCGGTTCTGGAAGCTGAGAACTCCACCACGAAACGTGTGTTGAACAGGTCAAGCACCTGCCAGCGCGGAGACAGCAATTGGCGATCAGCCGGAGCTCCCAGCCACGGCGTGTAAGGCAGGTAATTCAAACCAGGTTCGTCAAACACCCGACCGTATCGTTCAGTCATCAGCGGCTCGTAACCTGCGACGTTATGAAAACCAAGCGGGGCGGTCAGGTTGTTCATTTCAGAGAATGAAAGGTTCAGCGGGAAATAGTTTGAAGCATCAGTGTAAATTCGATTTTGTTCCGGCGGGTACTTTTTCAAAAACTGAATTGCGGCTGAACCAGTCTGATAATAACTGGCTGGTTTGGCGTTGGGGTACCACCAAAACGAAACCAGCATGAAACCTTCCAGAAAACACGCCGCAGCAACAGCCGTCACTGTCAGCACACTGCGCCAGTGCGAGAACGACATACGCCAGCACCAGATTACGGCCAGCAGCGCGGACAACGTGAAACCGAGTTTCCAATTCCACCAGGCTGATTCAGACATCGTCACAAGCTGTATTGATTGACCTTTTCTCAAAAGAGTTTCGCCAGCCGCCAATCGCAAACCGGAGGCTCGCCACCATCCAACACCAAATGCGATCAGGTTCCCGACCAGGATCAACCCCGCCAACACTTCTCGCCATTGAACTGTCGTTGTTTCTGATTTTCTGGCAAGCAAATTTTTCAAAGCATCGAATCCAAATGCCGCCAGCATGCTGATTGCCAGTGACCATTCAAATGCATGACGCCACGGCATGCGAAACCGATTGTAGATGGGAATCTGAAACGACCAACGTGCCAGCGGAGTGTGATCGCCAAGCATCAACAGCCAGGCCAATAACGCCAGCCCAAGCCAAAAGAAAACTCTGCGATGTTCGGATGGCGAACGAAAAGCAGCAACCACCGCAATCACAGCCATCAGAAAAGCCAGCGAAGCCACGTAAGGCGTCGCTTCCCAATTCAAATTGTGGATTGGCGCAAGGAACGCTTTCACAGTTTGCAGTGGGGTGAAGCCGCCCTGGCTGAAAGTTTCATAACTCAGTTTGCTGCGAATGCTTAACCGTTGCGCTTGCATGGTTTCAAGTATCTGAAAGGCCGATACGCCGCAGGCCAGAATCATTCCGCCAGCGCAAACCAATAACGGGCGAAAGCGATTTGTGTTTTTTTTCGGTCGCAGCGCAAATGACTTTGGCGAAATTTCAGATTCAAGTTCGCCATCAGAAACAGGTATTGCGAATGTGACGAACAGCGCATAACCGGCAGCAATCAAACCGGCATACAAGAAAGACTGGCCGATGCCGGTCAGCACCGACATCGAAAAAGCTCCGGCGACGCCAACCACGCACAGCATTAAGTTACCGTTTCGGGAACGCTCAATGGCTATCAGCATCAGCGGCAACCACATGACAGCGTTCGGGAACATACCGTTATGCGACACTCCGCCGATCATCAAACCGCCGAAAGTGAAGCTAAATCCGGCCAGCAACGCGGCAGCGCGACTGCATCCGATCTGTCGCAAATAAGCATAAGTGAAGCAAGGCGACAGCAAATATGGCGCAAGCACGTAAACCTGCTCTGCCCAATAACCCGGCAGTGCCAGATAAAACCACGTCAACGGGTAAGCAATCCCAAGTTGCGCCATCGAAAGCAACGGATAGCCAGACAGCACTGTCGGAGTCCACAGCGGCAGCGAACCGTGGCGAATCGCATCAAACGCCACCACGCGCAGCGGCAGCGAATAAACCAGCGAGTCGCTGAAAACCAACAACAACCCTTTCCAGGTTGCAGGCCAAAAGAACACCACGAAGAAAACGGCGATGACCAAAATGGCGGTGGCTTCAACTTTGAACTTGTCGGAGCGCCAAAATCGAAATGATGAATCAGTCATGTTGGTTGAAGCTCAATCAGCACAAAATTTTTTAGACAGGCTTTACAGGATTCAACAAGATGAAAGACTGTGCTCAAATTGATTGGCTATCAATCCTGTGAATCTTGTAAATCCTGTCTGTTTAATTTGGTTTTGAGACTTTGAATTCGTAATTGTTTTCAGAAATCGTTTGCCCGCGTTCGTCTGTGATTTTCGCCCACAGAGCATACTTGCCGGGTGACGCGGCTTTGAAGCTGACATCCATCAGCTTCGACGACGAATCGGCTGCCAGTGTGACTTTCTGCGGAGCTTTGCCTGAAGCGACGATTTGCCTCGCCGCGTTTTCGACTCGCCAACTCACAGTCGCGTTCGGCACGGCGAACCAGTGATCGTTGACCAGCCACAATTCGGTTTTGACTTCGTCGCCGGATTGCCAGGTGTCTCGGTCATAAGCGAACGAAGGCAAAACCATCTGAAACGAACGCTGAACAGTGAAATAAGCCTTTGTCGGTTGGCGATAAAAATCCACCGCAGCCATTGTCACCGAAGGCCACAGATCAATCGCGTGAAAATGCAAAATGCCGCCAGAAGGTTGGTACTTGATTCGCCGCATTCGCTCAATCGCCAGTTGAAACAACCGCGCCACGTAATCCTGAGTTTGCGGGATGTATTCCTGCAAACTCATTCCATCGGGCGAACCCCAGGCACGCATGGCTTCAGGAATTGCAGTTTTCGGAAAATCCATTCTTCTTCGTGGTCTTTGATTGGCCAGTGGTTCGGCAGAAATTTCATGACGCTGTCGTAATTTGGCAGAGCTGTCGCGCCGAGTTCAGAAATAAACTTTTCATTTGTCTGCGCGTAAGCCCAAATCGTGCCGCCGTACCAGCCTTCGTAAATGTGTCCGTCGCCGTAACGACCTGTCGAGCGCTGAACCGGTCGCCGTTGCGGATCAAGCGCGTAAAGTCGCGGTTCCAGATGCTTGGTCAGGTCGCGGTAATTTTCCAACGACTCTTCGTCGCTGGTTGCCCACAACGCAATCGAAGGGTGATTGCGAACGTAACGAATTAGCGGATCGTAAAGTCTTGCCGCTTTCAAACTGAAATCGCGGTCTTCCGGGTAAGCGGCTTCCAGAAAATCCTGAAAGATCAGCACGCCGGATTCGTCGGCCAGGTCATAAAACTCCGGGTTGCTGAAATTGCAGTGCAGCCGAATCATATTGATGTTCATGCCCAGCATCAGTTTGAAGTCGCGCTCGTAATCAGCGCGACGAACTTCGGACTGAAACAGGTTGTAGTAAAAATTCGTGCCGCGAATGAACATCCGTTTGCCGTTCAGATAAAACTTCCAATCAATGTGCTCGATCTCCCGAATGCCAACGGCCAGCGATTGCTGGTCGGAAAGTGCGCCTCCTGATTTCACTCGAACATCCAGCGTGTACAAATTCGGCTTGCCGTGATCCCAAGTCCACCACAACTCCGGCTTTTCAACGTGGAGAACGAGCGGCGGGGTGAATCTGAATTCCAGGCGGTTGCCAGTGTTTCGGTTTTTTGCAGCGAAATTCCGTTTGGAGAAGAGAAGCTGCGCGGCGTCAGAGTGAGCGAAATGTCGGTTCGGTGGCTCGGTTGCGTTCGGATTTCGGGTCAACAACGACATCGGCGCTGCCGTCTTTGTTCAGTCGAGTGTCAACGCACAGACCAATCTTCACGGCGCGCGAGTAATCAGCTTGACCGGCGAACAATTCCCAGCGGAGTAATGTTGTCCGGCTTTGATCCACCGCGCCATACGAACCCTTGATCGTGTAAGGCCGATGCCGCCAGTAATAACTGATCGGAGTCCAGACGCGCACGGCCAGCGTTTTCGCCGTCGCGTCGCTTGCTCCGTCACGTCAAATTCATAAGGGTCAATGTAACCTTCGTGGCGACCAAGCAATTCACCATTTAGGTAAACGTCAGCGTGATAATCCGCGGGCTTCAAACCGCAGCCCAAACGTTTTTCAGCCGTTGCCGGATTGACTGAAAATTTGTGGCGATACCACCATTCTTTCTCGCTGATCCATTCAGCCTGCGGCATAAACTCTTCGGCGATTCCAAAATTTGAGTGTGAACAGTGCCGGGAACTTGAACTGCGCGCCAAGCTGAATCGTCAAACTCCACGCGGTAGAAACCATACTTCTCGCCTTCGGACTTTTCAGCCGAGTTCAGTTTCCAGGAACCATCCAGGCTGAAACTTTCGATTGCGGATTGCGGATTGCGGATTGCGGATTCTGAGTTTGGACTTGCTGGTGGCTGACTCGGAGATGTGAACTGCGAACTGTGAACTGCGAACTGTGAGCCGCGAACCGCCAGAATCGGTTGAACAAACTTTCGATATTCTTTCCGAGCTTCCAACACGGTTGTCGTCCCTTTCCAGTTCGGAAAGGCGATGGCGATTTCTGAAGAGCTTTTGCCGCTGGTCAATTTCTTAGTTGCGTAAAACTGTCTGGAACCGATGCCTCGCCATTCAAACTGTGAGTCCAGTTCGTAAAAACCGATAGCTCCGTAATTCTGTTCGCGCTGGTAATAAACCAGATGCTTGCCGGGCAAGTCCGCGAAATCGTTGGCAGAGATTTTGTGATCCGGTGGATTGTCCACTTCCCAACCGTCAGGGAATTTTGTTTGTTCAGAGCCTTCCATCCATTTGTTGAACGGTTCGTAAGGCGTGGCTGAGACGGACGAAAAGAAGAAGCCGTAATTGGAATTTGCTTCAGCGGTTTCGATGCTGGTTCGCCAATGCAGAACAGGGCTGTTTGCATACCACGTGAATTCCCAGCTTTCGCGGCTGTTGCCAAGCTTCGAGCCAGACAAGCGAGCACGAGCACGCAATGGCCCGGCTTCCAGAATTTCAACTTGGTCGAAGACTCCGCTGCGAATTTTGTCGTCGAGAAATGTGCCGAAGCCTGCGCTCTGTTTGCCGAATGCCAACGGCTCGGTTACGTCCGGTGAAGTGTCAATCAGGTTCAGCATTCGTTGCTCGCCCGCTGACTTGTTAAATGCAGCGACCAGCGCCGGTTCGGTCTTTTCCAAACCTAGATTGACCATCACGCCGAAACGATCATTTGCCAATTCGACACGGCCAACTCCGACGCGGCGAGCAGTTATGGATTGAGTCAGTACCGCGACCGGTAGGGAGCGCGCATTGACTGAAGACCCGCTTGCTACCGCGCGCGGTACTGATTCAGCAATCAATCGAAACTCAGGCCGTTCGCCCGGAACAATCGTCGCCGGAAACATCAATTCAGCCGATTTGATTGAGCCGTCGTTGTGTTTTTCGCTGACGGCAATTTGCGAAACGACTTCGCGGCCATCGGGTGAGAGAACTCGCAACTGTTCGGCGCGGGCTTCACCAATGGCGAAGCTCAGCCTGACGGTGACGATTTCGTTGTCCCGGCGATAAATGCCTGTGGGTTCTTCCAGTGTGATTGGCCAGCTTGCCGCCGCGTCAGTAGCCCGCGAGTAAGCAAGGGCTTTGGGTTCGGCAGGCAAGGCGTGATGAATAAACGGAGAGGCGCATAAGAATAAGGCGGCTATGGTGAAAATGGATAGCCGCACTGCGAGAGTTACTGATTGGAAGCTTCGCGCTTTTTTTACAGCAGGCAGGGATGCCTGCGTACTCAGGGTCGTCATTTCTTTTCGCCGAGTTTGAGTTTGACCTGACCGATGCTGAAATCCAGCCAGCCGCGTTCGTTGCTGTTGCGACAGCGGTCGCGCAAAGTTTCCAATGCTTTCAGCTTTGCAGCCAGCGCGGTTTGGTTTTTGGCGTCTGCCTTCAGCGCAATGTCACACAAGTGCAGGGCTTCAACGGCTTGACCGGCTTGCGCGCGTTCCATCGCCAGTTTGGCCACGGCGTCGGCTCCGCCAGCCATCTTCACC
>JBGAPB010000092.1:0-18488 GCA_044221525.1 Blastocatellia bacterium
ATGGTTGAGCGGTTTTACTTTGCGCAATGCATGAAAGACGAAACCATGGCCGAAGCAATTGCCGCCGCTTCGCCGAGTTCCAACGGCTCGCAAACGAAAAGCGTCACGGTTCATTACAACGGAGCTTTTCACAGCGATTACAAACTGGGCACGGCTGCGCGAGTTATGCGACGAATGCCAAAAGCTAAAATCAAGATCGTTTCAATCGTACCGGTCGAAAATCTGGATTCGATCAATGCCAACGAATATCGCAAGCGCGGAGATTTCGTCATCTTCTGTTTGAAACCAGCAGTTGTGAAAACGGAATCCGCCAAATGAATAAAGCCTGATTCCCAAAGCGAGTTGAACTAATTTTTCCTGGAAGAAAACTGCTTTGGAGTTCGTTGCGTATTAGATTGACGATGAGGTCTAATGCTGAGCGTTTCGAACTACAAACTTCGATAAACCACTTCACCTAGGAGGCAAGAGTAATGCTCAAGAAGATTTTCGGATTGAGCCTGCTGACGTTTGCGCTGACTGTGTCTGCACTGGCCCAGCAAGCAACTCAACCGGCAGGTCAAACCGCAGCTCAACCGCCTGCGATCAAGACTCACTTGAAGGTCGGCGATGCCGCGCCCGATTTCACTTTACCGGGCACGGACGGCAAGACTTACAAGCTGTCGGATTTCAAAGGCAAAAAGACAGTAGTGCTGGCCATTTTCGTGCTGGCATTTACCGGTGGCTGAACGCGCGAAATGAAGCAGTATCAGGCTGATATTGCAAAATTTGCGGACGCAGACACTCAGATTTTCGGACTTAGCGTAGACAGCGTTCCAGCGCTTAAACATTGGTCTGAAGAACTGGCACCGGAAACCAAGGGACTGAGCTTTCCAATGCTCAGCGACTTCAAACGAACAGTCGTCAAACAGTACGGCGTTTTCAACGAAGGCACAGGGTTTGGCATGCGCGCTACCTTCGTCATTGATAAAGACGGAATTCTTCGCCACATCGAGGAAGGCAACAGCGCCGTCAACCCGGCTGCCGCTTTTGAAGCGTGCAATATGCTCAAGAAGAAGTAACCTTCAAAACAGTCAAAAGGCAAAGATCAAACAGTCGAAATGACGAAAGAGAGCTCTTTCATTTTTGACTTTTGAGATTTGCCTTTTGCCTTTTGATTTCAACTTTATGATCGGACAAACAGTTTCTCGTTATCGCATTCTGGACAAAATCGGCGCGGGCGGAATGGGTGAAGTTTTCCTGGCTGAAGACAGTTCGCTTGGCCGCAAAGTCGCCATCAAGGTTTTGCCTGAACGATTTACCCTGGACGCCGAACGCGTGCGCCGCTTTGAACAGGAAGCCGTTTCTGCTTCCAGGCTCAATCATCCGAACATCATCACTATTTATGAAATCGGGAAACACGAAGGCGCGCATTTCATCGCCACCGAGTTCATCGAAGGCGAAACTTTACGTGAACGCATGAATGCCGAACCTTTGAGTTTGCTTGATGCATTGGATGTGGCAATGCAATCAGCCAGCGGTTTGCAGGCAGCTCATAGCGCTGGGATTGCTCACCGCGACATCAAGCCTGAAAACATCATGCTGCGTCCCGATGGTTACGTGAAGTTGCTGGATTTCGGCCTCGCAAAACTGACCGAACAAACCTCGACGGGCGATCTGGCGAATGACGCTGAAGCGGCGACAAAATCACTGTTTGAAACTCAGCCGGGAATGGTAATTGGCACTGTGGCTTATATGTCGCCGGAACAGGCTCGCGGGCAGAGGGTTGACGGGCGAACGGATATTTTCAGTCTGGGCATTGTATTGTACGAAATGGTCTGCGGGCAGCGCCCATTCGTTGGCGGGACGATCAGCGACATGATTGCGTCTTTACTGGTCGGCGAACCAGCGAAGCTGTCCGAACGGCTGCCTTCGGTTCCGGCGGAACTTGAACGGATAGTCAGCCGCATGCTGGTCAAAGACCGTGAGCATCGTTATCAAACCGCTCAGGAAGTATTCAACGATTTGCGCCGCGTCAAAGCTCGCCTGGATTTGGCTGAGGAAGAGGATATAGAAGATTCAGAGACGGCTTTGCTTGAACCCTCGACGGCAAAGTTTGCTTCCCAGCCACAGGCCTTCGACAGTCAGCCGACAACGCAGAACTTCGCTACGAACATTGCGCCTGCTGTTTCAACTGCCGAAAATCGAAATGTGCCTTCTCAAGGTTACGAAACCAACATTGCTCCGATTCCTGCCGGGACTCAACAAGCTGTCTCTCCGACTCTGTCGCAGGCTTCACCCACAACAGTTGGCCCAACAGCAGGGATGACCGCGGTGATGCCGGGGCAGTCAAAAAGTCGCCGCAACATTCTGATTGCGCTGGCCGTGTTGGCAGTAATTGCAGTTGCTGCGTTGTTGGTGTTTCGCGCCACGCGAAGCAGTCAGGCAATTGACTCGGTCGCAGTGTTGCCGTTCGTCAACGTCACCCAGGACCCTGAGGCGGAGTATCTGACTGAAGGCATCACTGAAAGTTTGATCAACACTTTGTCGGAAGTGCCTGAGTTAAGCATCAGTTCGCGCAACGCCGTTATTCAGTACAAAGGTAAGGAGCAAGACGCGCGCAAAGTCGGCAAAGAGCTAGAGGTTAAGGCCGTACTGGTTGGAAGGCTGACCCGCAGAGGCAATGAAGTTCGCGTTAGCGCGGAACTGGTTGATGCCAGCAATGGTCGCCAGATTTGGGGTGATAATTTCAGTCGTCGAACTTCAGACTTGCTGGCCTTGCAGGACGAAATTACTCAGAAACTGGTCGGCAAACTCAGCCCGCGCTTTGCTCAAACAAAGCATGATTCCTTGGCCAAAGTCGGAACTGAAAACAGTGAAGCTTACGAGCTGTATCTGAAAGGTCGTTATTACTGGAATCAGGGCACACCGGAATCGCTGAAAAAAGCTGATGAATTTTTTGAAGCTGCGGCTGGCATGGACTCTGCTTATGCCGAAGCTTTTGCCGGATGCGCCGCCTGTCATGCCGTCGGCTCTGATGGAGGAACGCCGCAGGAAAGCATGACCAAAGCCAAGCAAGTGGCTCTGGCTGCGTTGAAAAAAGACGACAAGCTGGTTGACGCTCACCTGACATTAGCTTCGGTCAACTTCAGATACGACTGGGACTTTGCCACGGCTGAGCGCGAGTTCAAACGAGCAATCGAGCTTGATCCGAAAAACGCGACCGCTCATCAACGCTACGCTGAATTTCTTGCCTTGATGGGGCGTCATAAAGAAGCCAACACGGAAGTCTGGCAGGCTCGCGCGATTGACCCCAGGTCTTTGTCGGTCAATCAGGCAATCGGAGCGATTCAGTATTACGCCAAAGAGTACGACCACGCGGCTGATCATTTGAAAAAGACGCTGGCGATTGACGACAAATTCGCTCCGGCTCATACCAGTTTGGGGTTGGTTTTTGAACAGACTGGCAAAAAGCAGGAAGCGGTCATGGAGTTGTTGCGCGCAAAACTGCTGATGGGTGAAAACGCCGAGTATCTGACTTCGCTGAAACAAGCCTTTGTCGAATCAAAAGAAACCGGGTTTTGGCGACGTGAGCTTCAGCACCTGAGCGAAGAAGCCAGGCAGCGTTATATTCCTTCGACTTCAATTGCGGCTTTGCACGCACGACTGGGCGAAAGCGATTTGGCGCTTGCTGCTTTGGAAAAAGGCTTCGCGGAAAAAGACGGCGGAATGGTTGAACTGAAAGCCGAACCTGTGTTTGAACCATTGCGCTCGCTGCCGAAATTTGGCGAGTTGTTACGGCGTGTGGGTCTAACTCAGTGAAAAAAGAATAGGCAGGCCAGCGACGGCCTGCCTATTCTTTTGTGGATTATTGAATGATTTACGGTGCGAAATACCCCAACACGTCAACGACCAACTCAGTGCCGGAAGACGAGAACATCTTAAACGTGCCATCGGTTCCCAGCACAACCGTAAAGTGGCGGTTGAAGACTTGCCCTGCCACATAATTCGACGTTGCAATCAACGGTCTGGTGACGTTGCTTGGCCAGAAGGTTAGGAAGCCGCCAGTTGGAGGCATTACCACAGCCGCGTTTCCGACAACTGCTTGCGCCGTTGAAGGAATGGTGCAGGTTCCGCGAGCAAGTTGCGAAACATCAACAGCAGCAGCCAGCGGAACTCCAGGTGTAAAGCAGCCGGAAAAACCGGCACGAGTGTCCAGCAATCTGGCTGGCGTCAGTGATGAAAAGAGCAAGCCCAGTCCATTCACATCCATAGGCTCAGTGCTGTAATAACCAAGTACATCAATCACCAGGTCGGTTGTTGCCGTTGTGAACACCTTGAATTGCCCTGTTGGCGACAGTCCCACAATAAATTGCGAGTTAAGAATCTCGCCTGGATCGTAATTGCCGCTGGCAATAAATGGTCTTGAGGCATTTTCCGGGAAAAGTGTCAGATACCCTCCTGCCACAGGATTGACCGTCGTTGCGTTTCCAACCAAGGCCATCGCTGTACTCGGAATCGTCACGGCTCCGCAGGTGGTTGTCCCTTGCAAAGTTGTGTCCGTGTTACCTGTCAGAGGCGTTCCCGGTGTAAAACAGCCAGTTTGCCCTATTCGAGTTTCCAGCAATCGAATCGGAGTTGGCAGCGAATGGAAATACAACCCTCCAGCCGCTGGCGGAGCGTAATAGCCTGTAATATCCACCACTACATCGGCGCTGGTGTTCACGAAAATTTTGAATGCGCCGTCAGCACTGCCTAATCCGACAGTGAAGACGTTGTTCGAAATTTCGTTAGGCAGGTAGTTTGAGTTTGAGGCCAGCGGCTGCCCGGCGTCGCTGGGGTATATGGTCAGATAACCGCCGCCCGAATTGACCGTTGTGACGTTACCGACTACAGCTTTGGCGGTGGCGGGAATTCCGCAAGTGTTGCGGGCCACTTGCGTCAAAGAAGTGCCGCCGGGGATTTGTGCCGCGGGCGTAAAGCATCCTGATTGTCCAGATGTCCTTGTATCCAACAATCGAACAGGAGCAGACAGCGGATAGAACATCAATCCCGTGCCGCTGATAACGACAGTGTAACTTCTGGTTTGCGTGCAACCGTTGTCGTCTGTGACCTTGATCGTGAAGTTTGAAACTCCGGTTGCGCTTGGAGTTCCGCTGATTGTGTTTCCGCTCAACATAACGTTGGCGGGCAATGTGCCCGAATCCAGCGTGAACGTGTAAGGGCCACTTCCGCCAGTCGCGCTCAGCGTCTGACTATAAAGCGTGCCGACAAAACCGCCCGGCAACGTTGCCGGATTGACAGTGATGGTTGGGCAAACGCCGATGGTAGAGCAGGAACTTGCAACGCCCGCGTTGGTGATGGTGACAGAGTCAACAAACCAGCCGGTTCCAGCCGCGCTGGTATCGTCGCCTTCGCGCCATCTCAGCATGACGTTATTTCCAGCCAACGAAGCCAGATTGACCGTCACCTGAGTCATCGCGCCGATGGTTCCACCGCCCCAGGCGCGCAAACCTCCAATCGGATTGCTAAAGCCAGTGCTGATCGTCGCGTTGAAACCGCCAGCGGTGAAGTTCGCATCCGGCATAACCGTCCACGCCCCGCCGCCGTTGGTCGAATATTCCAAAGTACCGCCGTCGTAAAAGATCGTTCCTCCGGCATTGGCTTCAAAGTTGAAGGTGTGCCAGAAACTCAAGGTTGTGCCGGCATTCGCGCCGAACACAGGTGTCACCAGAGCGCGATCCGAGATCGCAGTCTGGCTGGCGGAAAACCACGAATGCGTCGCAGTTTGCGATTGCGCGGTTGACCAAACCCAGTCAATTCCTCCGCTCAGCGCCTGATGTGTCCATCCGGGATTGTCGAAACCGCCGCCGCTTAATGCGCCCTCAAAGGTTTCGGTCAGCGTGCCCAAACTGACAGGCCCGCTCGCCGCTCCGCTTCTTTCAACCGTGTTGATGTCCGTGATTGAGTTCGCAGCGTCGGTTGCTCGAACGACGTAATAATACGTGACGCCGTTCATCAATGCGCCGGTGTCGGTGTAACTGGTGGTGTTGAGTCCGGTCGCAATCTGATTGCCAGCTCCCGGAGTGAAGCCGGTCGTTGTCGCGCGATAAACCGTGTAGCTGACTGGCCCGCTACAATTCGGCGTTGCCGCCGACCACGACAGGTTCAGCGTGCAAGTTGCCAGCGATGGATTGGTTACACTGGTCAATCCGGCAAAAGTCGGCGGCAGGGTACAAGCGCCAGTCGCCGTTGCCGAAGCACAAGTTGATTGGGCCGATTCGCAATTGCCTGTCGCATCACGTCCGGTGATTTTGTAAGAGTAAGAGGTTCCACCTGAAACCATCGTATCCACGTAATTTGTGCCTACGACATTTGACGCCACCAAAGTAAATGTGCCCGGTGCGGCGCAAGTGCCGACAGCTCTGTAAACGTTGTATTTGGCGGAAGATGGCGAGCCATCCGACCACGTAACCGTGATCTGATTTGCGCCCGTGGCCGAAGCGCCGGTTCCGGTCGGAGCTCCGGGAGTGGTGCAGGCTTGGTCGCTGATTTTGGCTGTCCAGATTTCTTCACGGGCGTTGTTGCGGCGATCAGTCCAAGAAGGGAAGAAAATCCCAGCGTAGCCGGACAATCCGTTGTAATCGCCGAACTGGTTGCCGCTGTCGGAACCGGCTGTGGTCTCATCCGTCTGCGAGGTTGTGACCTGCATTGGTGCAGACCAGGACACGCCGTCATCGAATGAACCTTGATAGTAAACGTGAACCTTCTTGCGTCCGGCATCGGCGACCGTGTCGTAATACATCAGCGCCAGCGCGCCGGTCGTTTCATCCACCACCAAAGCTTGATTGAATTGATCGTTCAGCCCGGCTTGATTGTTCACCTTGACCGGAGTTGACCAGGTGGCTCCACCGTCCGTCGAGCGCGCAAACCAGATGCGCGTTTTGCAAGTCGAGGCGACGTTCGTTCCCGGTTCGTTAGCCGCAGCCGTGCAACCGGCGTCGCCGCTCAAATCCGTCCAGGTAACATAAGACAGATTTTTCAACGCAGTTTTGTAAGCTGCGCCATAGGTGTAAATCAGAGCGCGCCGCCCGTTGAACGAGGGAACTCCAATGTCGAAGCTGTCAAATGTCGTGGCGACTTGGACCGGTGTGCCGTAAGAAGTGCCGCCGTTGGTTGATTTGGCGACCAGCACTTTGCGGTTGCCAGTGGTTGGCCAGAAAGCGAAAACGTCGCCCGCACTGTTGGTTTTAATATCGCCGCCGATGGCAGTACCAGTGCTTTCCGCTCCACTTACCTGAAGCGGAGTTGACCAGGTTCCGCCCGCTCCGGCGGTGCGACGACTGACAAACGCAGGCGCGCCGTTGTGCCAGATAGCGTATTGCTGGTTGAAGAAAGGTGAGGCGGCGTTGTGATCTACCCAAACCATTTGTTTGTCCACGCTGGTCTGTGAGCCGGAAGGAGTGGCTTCAAAAGTCCAGTTCGCGCCGTTGTCCGTCGTGAAGTAATTTCGCAAACGCAGCGTGCTGCCCTGGATGCCGAGCGTTGACGACCAACCTCGACCATCCGAAGTCCAATCAACTGTCGGGTCGGAATGAGAAGTGTCGCTGGCGGTAAACGGCAATGAGGTTTGTCCCCATGTCGTGCCGCTGTCTGTTGAATAAAAAACCGCCTGACGTCCGCCGCTGACGATTGAGTTCGACGCCGAAAGAATCTTCGTCGGATCGAAGTAATTAATGCGAATGTCCGATTCACTGCGCGGGGTGCTTTGTGCGCCTGAAATTCGTTGTTCGCCGGTGATGGCTGCTTCTATTTCTTCAGTTTCTTGTGGGCTGTTCGTCGTCCTGGAAGGCGGAAATGACGGATCAGCCGGAGCAGGCTTCAAATCCTGATGGTGCTCCATCCATTCCAGTATCTCTTTCAAAACCAACGGGTAACCTCCCGTCGGGTCATCTGATGAATAAATCAGTTCCGGGTGAGCCTTGCGCCACCAGATTCGAATCCACGCTGGCAAGCCGCGTGTGTCGCTGGCTTCACCCAGACGCAGCATCCCAAAGTCCTGATTGTCTTTTATCAATTGCTCGAATGCGGTGCCGGGTTTTGCTTTGGCTTCCGATAATTGCTGGGCCAAAGACGGCCATGGAGAGTTTTGCGCAGTTGCGGTTACGGTCAAATTCGCCAGCAGCTTTTTCGCATAAGCGGCAGTCGTTGGCAGCAAAAGCGGCAATGTCAGCAGACCTAACACTGCAAAGAGAGACAGAATTCTATTCTTCACAAAGGACTCCTTTATGGGTTTATGGGGATGGGCACAAGGCCATTTGATTTGAGAATTTCTAGGGGCCTAAGACCGGAAAATTATGTATTTTGAAGTTTGCGCTTACCTTGCACTTGTCCAGCGAAGCTAACGAAAAGCAGCCGGGATGCGATAAGGAGGCTGCAAAAAGTAGGTAAGTTCAGTGAGCTGGCGCATCATACGTTTGCACCTGAAAACCGTCAACCAGTAGCAGGTTCCAGGGATGAGATCAGGTTACTGATTGGATGAGTAAGAAAATTACGTGGCTGAGGCTATAAAACTTACCGTATGGGCTGATTCAATTTTCGATCAATTTCAGCCAGTCGTGTTCTGGCCATTTTTGAATTGGGTCTGATCTGCAAGGCTCCCATAAAATGCTCCCGCGCGGCCATCAATCGTTCTCCTTGCTCGGCGATTCGTCCGGCTTCGATCAAGGTTTGAAACGTGCGAAGCTCCATGATTTTTATCGTCAGTCCGTCGCGTCCCTCTGCTTTTGGATCTCGTAAAATAACCGATTCGTAAGCCAAAATGGCTTGGTCGTAATGTTCCTGCTTTTCCAGGTCCTGTGCCTGAGCCAGGGTCGCCAAACCAGAATCAGTGTCGGTTGCAGGAGAAGAAACCCCAGCCAGGTTTGTCATGGCAATTTGCAAATTCTGTTTTCCGTCTGCCAGGAAAAAGAAAGCTAACCCAGCCGTCAGACAAAGCAACAGCGCAACCTGAATGATCGAGTTCCGAGGTAGATTGTATTTGGTAATCAGCGGGCTAAAGCGTTCCAACAAGCCTCCGCTTGTCTGCTTCTTGGCTGCCGGTTGAGTGACGATTGGGTCTGAGAAAAGCTTATCGCAAGAAAGCTGCGGAACCGGAATTGTCACGGCATCGCCACTTTCAAAAAGATTGTCCATCCGTTGTTGAAATACATCGGAATCGGGATGGATTATCGTCTTAACGACAAAGGGTTTGGCGTTACCGAATTTGCGTCCATAACCTCGTACTTTGCGTTTGTTTTCCAGGCCAACCGGGTTAAGGCTTTTGACAGCTTTCAAAAATTCGGACGCAGACTGAAACCTTTTGTCAGGCGATTTCTGCAACGAACGCATGACGAGTTCTGCCAAGTCCGACGGCACTTCCGGTTTGAGCTTTGAAATTGGCGGAGGCGGCAATTCGATATGGCCTTTTCGCACTTCCCAATCCGAACCGCCCGGCTTTGGCGGGAAAGGCAGTTGGCCGGTCAGCATCTCGTAAAAAGTTACTCCGACGCTGTAAATATCCGACCGAGCGTCAATCTCACCGCCGCGTAATTGCTCCGGAGACATGTATTCGATTGTGCCCGGATGAAATCCGATTTGAGTCAGCCCAGTTGAACCTGGCAATTTCACTGTTCCGAAATCAGCGATCCTGACGCGCCCGTTGTTATCCATCAACAGGTTTGATGGATTGATGTCGCGGTGGATTATTCCTTTTTGGCGATTTCCGGCTTCGTCCAGAAAGCTGAAATTGTGAGCGTAATCCAGCGCGGAAAGAATCTGTTTGAATAGATGAACCGCCTGTTTAGGGAAGGGAATGCCTTGCTGATCCAACAATTCGCGCAAGCTGACGCCAGGAACGTATTCCATCACCAGATAGTAATTGTCTCTGGCTTCGAAAAACTCCAGCACGCGAACGATATTTGGATGGTCGAATTGGGATTGAATGAACGCTTCACGACGAAATCGTGCTTTCAACATCTCTTGCGCGGATTCCGAATAAGAATCGAGTTGAATGGATTTGACTACAACTTCGCGCGGCAAATGCACATGATGGGCGCGGTAAACTGCTCCCATTCCGCCTTTAGCAAGTTCGCTGACGATACGATAATTGCCTATTGTCCTGCCTAACATTTCAGAGAACCATTCTGGGGCATTGGTTGTGAGGTTTCGCAGCGCAATGTGAAACGCTGCTCTCTATTAAGGCAGGCGCACTTTACCTTACTAATTGACTGTAGGCAATCCTCTGACGATTGTCGAAAGGGGAATTCAGTATTAATTTTGAAGGCAATCGCCTACGCCAGTTAAAAAACTGTGGCTGAATGCAATCTTTCAGCGATTACTTTGTAAACTTGATGATTAAACGCCAGGCCGACGTGGGTTCCCTGGACTTCAACATTTGTGGCCGAATCGTCGTTGATGCAGTAACGCCAATCAACTATTCCATCCTTTTTCGTGAAAATAGCGGTGTTTGGAACTGAGACGGGAAACTCGATTTGAAGATGAGCGACGGCTTCGCACGAACAAAAGCCGGTGTAACAATCCGGCTCGCGGCCACTGGTTTTGACGCGAATGCGATCGCGGACTTTGTTGGCTGTGGCCAGAACCAGCGGATGCGACGCAACTCCGCGAAAAGGCGAACCGAGTGAAATCACCGAAGCAATTTTTTCAGGTCTGCGCGCCGCAGCGGAACGGGAAAGAACTCCGCCCAGACTGTGTCCAATCAAATGAACTTTGCCGCCGGTTTCGCTGGCGGCCTTTTCAATGGTTCCTATCAATTTCTGTGCTTTGGTTTCCAAACAATCTGCGTTCCAGCCGATGCCCGACATATAAGCTTTGTAGCCAATGCGCCGCAACCAAAGATTCATTTCCCACAGATAATGATCCGTCCCCATAAAACCAGGAACGACAACAACCGCAGAGCCATTGCCACGCGAAACTCCCAGGCCATAAAACACCGGCGAAGTTCTGAGCGCCAGCCAATCCAGTCCAAGCATGGCTTCGTGCCAGATTGGACGATCCGCAGATTTCATGCCTCTGTGAAAGATAGGTGAGGTTGGTTCCGACATTGTTCGTATCCTCGATTTGGTTCACGCAAAGCTACAAAACTGCAAAGAAAACTGTTTGCTTTTTCCGCCTTGGTGTCTTCGCGTGAGATGTTTGGGAGAGTCCTCAACGTTTGCCTTTGCCTGCGGCTTTTGCTTTCACCGGTTGGGGCTTCATTTCTTCAACACCGGCGGCCTTTCGCAGTTCGTAAAACGATTCGTAAAGCTGATCGCGCAATCTTTCGACATCAGGCATGGCTTTCAGATCCGCCGTCAAGCCAAAGTACAAATGCTGGTCGTAGCTCATAATCGCGCAGCCGCAGCCTACCGCATATCCGACCGGAACATAAGGATAATAGGCCGTCATACGATAACCCATTGCGTAAAGTGGAACTTGCGGCCCCGGCACGTTGGTCGAAATCATATTCACCGCAGGCGGAACTGGCATGTTCGCAGTCGAAAGCGCGCCCATCAGAGCTTGCATCGGAGCGGGTAGAATTCCCATCAACGCTGAAAACAAGTTTAAGCCCTCAGCAACGCGCCCGCCTTTCATCGCCATCGTCTTTTGGTTGACGTAACGGAACCGCGCAATCGGGTCTTTCACATCCAGCGGAATTTCCACCGGCAGCAACGAAACCATGTTGCCCAAAGCTCCGTGCTGATCTTCCTGTCGCAAACTGACCGGAACCATAAAGCGCACATTGCGACCGGCTACTGATTGGCCGTGGCTTTCAACGTAGCGCGAAACAGCGCCTGACAAAGCCGTCAAAACCACGTCGTTGACCGTTCCGCTCAGCGCACCGCGAATGGCGCGAGCTTCGGCAAAGTTAAAGGTGTTCCAGACCATGCGTTTTTCGCCCGACAGCGTGCCGTTAAATGGCAACCGTTCCGCAGGGCGCATGATTTTAGGAATTTCTCCGCTGATATTTTTCATCGCTTCGCGCGAAGTCTGTTCGGTCAATGCCTGAGTCAAATTCAGCAAACCGTTCTGAAATTCCATCCAACGTGTCATGCCTTCCTGCATTCCACCCAGAATCGAATCAAACAAGCGTCGAGTCGGGTCAGGTTGCGGTTCGCGCACTTTGGCCACAGGCTTCGGAGGAATTGGCGCAGGCGTCGGCGAAAAGTCCAGGACGATTTTCAGCAGATCAACGCCGGACATTCCGTCCACCATGCAATGATGCACGCGGCAAATCATCGCGGTCTTTCCGCCTTCCAATCCGTACACCAGATAAATATCCCAGAGCGGTTTGTGGCGCTCCATCATCGGCGTGAAGATTCGCCCGGCAAGATCAATCAATTCCTTCTCACCGCCCGGCGCTTCAATTTGTAACTTGAAGATGTGATTGCCAATGTTGAAATTGTGATCGTGTTCCCAGGTCGGATGACCCAGGTTGAAGGGATCAGGCACGACGACCTGTTGATAGCGTGGCAGCAAGTGCATTTTCGCGTCCAACATCGCCACGAAATCTTCAAACGGAATTTCTCCGTCAAACAAGCTGACGCTGCCGATGTGCATCGGCGTTTCCTTCTTTTCAAAGTAAAGGAAACTGGAATCCATCGAAGACAGCCGCCGATTCAATTCAGGTTGAGACATACAATTTCTCCGTTTTTCAAAATCAATTTGTCGCCCACACATCCACAAGATACCGATTCTGAGCCGTCAATTCATTCAGCCAGGTTTCAGCCGCCACGGCATTCGCGCCAGTCTTTTCACTGTAAATCGCCGCGAAGGTTCTTCGCACGTCGGGAGCCATGCGGCTGGCGTCGCCGCAAACATAAATCACGGCTCCGGCTTCGACCATCTGCCAGATATCGTCGCGCCGAGCGTAAACTTCGTCTTGAACATAACGTTTTTTCTGACCTTCGACGCGAGAGAACGTGCAGGCAAGTTCGGTCACGCCAGCTTCGACAAATTTGCTCAGTTCGTCCTGATAAATGAAATCCTGTTGCGGATGCCGACAGCCGAAAAACAACAGCGAACGGCCAATCGTTTTGCCAGCGGATTTCAATGCGGCGCGTTCCTGCAAGAAGCCTCGGAATGGAGCCAAGCCGGTTCCGGGGCCAATCATCACAATCGGAGTCATTGAATCTTCCGGCAAACGGAAAGCTGATTTGGTGTCTTTGACGAAAGCGTAAAGCACGTCGCCTTCGTTTTGCCGAGCTAGATAGTTTGTGCAAACTCCCTGGAAAACTCCGCGCCCGGAACGCGCCGGAGCGTCAACGACTGCGACCGTAATGCTGCAAGTTCGCTCGCCAGCCAACGGCGAAGAAGAAATTGAATAGTAACGCGGACGCAGCGCAGGCAGCATTTCCAGATAAACTTCAAACGGTAAGCTGCAAGCCGGAAACTCTTCCAGCAAATCAATCAGCGACTTCCTTTTCGATAACACATCTTCTTTGTAACGCTCCACGCTGGCTTCGTCTTCGCCTAGCATCGCCTGCAATTGAATTTTCTCCGGCGGGCATTCGGTAAATCGGATGAGCGTTTCAATCTGGCTGCGCGTGGTTACATCCTGCAACTCAACGTAATCAGCCAGCAACCTGTATACCGACACAGTTTGATTAACCGGCAAAAAACTTTTGCGATTCGTCGTCGGTTTCAGCCTGATGAAAACGTCACGCTCGAATCCAAATCGAGCGGCGACTCGTTGCACCAGCGATTCGCTGTTATGCGGAATGACTCCCAGATGATCGCCCGCGCGATATGTGACGCCTTCGGGCAGTTCCAATTCGACGTGGCGAGTCGAACGGTCAGAAGGACTTTCGCCACTTTTGTTGTGCAATTCACGGTTGACGCGAACGGTCATTGGTTTGGAATCGAACGAATCAACAAACGGGCTCATCTCCTTGCCAGGCATGAATTCAAGCTTATACAGCGGCTTTGAAGTTTCGGCTTCGATGCTGATGCCCAAGGATTCAGCGACCGTTCGGCGCAACGGTTGATACCAGCGTTGAAATTGTCCGTCGAAATCGTCGCGCGCGTCGCCTTCGCCGTGATGAAAAATCCGCCTGGCTCCGTGCGCCGCCAACTGTTCATCAATCAAACGCGGTACAGCCTGGAAAGTCGCCGCCCAGTCCCGATTGCCGCAACCGAATACTGTGTAAGTGACTCCGGCCAGCGCATCGCTGCCGAGTTCGTCACTTTTCAGCCAATCGCAAAACTTCATGGCGTTGTCCGGCGGCAAGCCGTTGTAAGACGACGAGACGATTGCCAGCAACCCTTCTTTCGGCAATCGCCCGGCGTAATCGTCCAGCGGAGCTACTCTCACTACGAATCCATTTGCTTCGGCATCTTGCGCAATTCGGCGAGCCAACTCTTCCGCCGTTCCCATATTCGAGCCGAAAAGGACTAGCAGCGGAGTATTGTGCAGTTGCGAAGTGGTCGGTAGTCGGTAGTCGGTAGTCGGTTCGGAAGATCCGCCAACAGCCGTTGAACTCCGCACGCTAATTTCCGTCTCCCGTCTCCTGTCTCCTGTCTCCCTTCGGCGGACTTTAATCCGCAAATCATCCGGCTTCAGCGTCAGCGTTTCTTTGATCTTTAGTTCATAGCGAGTGTGATCCACCAGCTTGAACCGTTGCAGGATCATACCCAAAACCAGCGTGGCCTCTTGCAATGCGAACTGACGACCTATGCAGGCTCGCTGGCCGTTGCCGAATGGTTTGTAGGCATTGACCGGGCGTTTGGCCTCGGCTTCGGGAGTGAAGTTGTCTGGATTGAACGCTTCGGCGTCTTCGCCCCAAATGCTTTTGTCGCGGTGCAACATCGGCAACAAAACGTTGATCGTGTCGCTATGTTTGATTTTGTATTTTCCGCCGATGACGGTGTCTTCGTACGGATAAAGCCCGAAAGCCGGAGCCGTCGGCCACAACCGCAGAGCCTCTTTCAAAATTTGCGTGATGTATTGCAGCCGGTTGACCTGAGCGTAAGTCGGCCTAGCCGAAAGGTCATGCCCCAATACTCTATCAACTTCTTCATAGGCTTTGGCCAGGACGTCTGGATTGTTCAGCAGCGCATATATCGCAAAGGACAACAGTCCGCTGGTCGTCTCGTGACCAGCAATCAGAAAGGTAATGATTTGATACCGAATGTTGAGGTCTTCCAGCCGTTCGCCGGTTTTCTTGTCTACGCCGCTGAGCATGTAACTGAGCAAATCCGGTTTGTCGGCCAGGTCATCGCCGCTCATCTTTCGGTCGGCGATGATGCGATCAACGGTTTCGTTCATGCAGCGAATGTCGGCTTTCAACTGCTTGTCGCGTCCCTGGCTAATCAGATTTTCCAGCGGCAGGTCGCGCAATTCATCCAGTGAAGTTGCCAAGCCGCCAGCCATCGCGCTGACAAAAGGATGGTAACCATCCTGATAAAAAGAATTCAGCCGGTAATCGAAACCGCACAAGCCAATCGTATCCACAGTCAGCCGGGTCATATCCGCAGACACGTCAATTTCGTCGTCGTCATTCAACCGATCCCACTTCAGAACCAGTTGCTCCGCGATGTCCAGCATCATTTCGTGATAACCCTGCATCGCGCGTTGGCCGAAATTCGGTAACAGGATGTTGTGCGCTTTTGACCAGTTTGGCTCTTCGGTTTTTGAAGTGAACAACCCGTCGCCACTGAATCGCCGCACCAAACGCAAAGCTCCACGAATGGATTTGTCGAATCGCTTCTCGTCGCAAACTTCGTTGACCAGATCGTAACCGGAAAGAACGATGGCCACGCGGCCACGCATTTCCAGCCTATAAATCGGGCCGTACTCTCGCGCCAGCCTGACCATGTCCTGAATTGGCGAAGTTGGGCTTAGCTCAAGCAGATTTTCGAGCAGAAACTTTTCTGGTGGTTGTGGAATGCGGGCGAATTTTTCAGTGCTCATCGTCATCTCAGATCAAGAACGCGGACTCAGAATCGCAAAACTGATTCCAAACAAGCGGCTTTGTTGCTGCAAAAAATGGGCAAGGCAATCGGCTTGCGACGGCAATTTGTCGAACGCTATTTCTTCGTCGGGAGTAATGACAGAAGCGCTTGCTTCAACCGGTTTTCCGGCCAGCCAGTAACGAACCTCAGAGTTTGCGGAGAGGTTTTTAAGCCACTGCGAATTACGCCGCACAGTGCTGAAGATAACGACCCCTGCAATTCGTGTAGCCAGCACCGGAATGTTGATCTTGCGCCCGGATTTGCGGCCAGTGGTTTCAACAACAATCGTTCCGGTCGGCCACAGCAAAGGGTTTCCAAAACCGGCGCGAATAATCGGTTCGGCAATCTTGTTAAAGCTGCTCAAAAACTCTTTGTGTAAATCGAACAATGTCTGCACGAACATAAGCACCAATCTCTCGTTATCCGTTCAATCCGGTCACGTCGTAACTCATGACAATTAAATCGTGAGTCCTGCCTTGCCGATCCATGACGTAATCGGCCATCAAAGCTTCGGCCTTGAATCCAAGTCGCTCAAAGACAGCTTGAGCGCCACGCTGTTCCGATGCCATTTGGGCGACGATCTTCTGCAATCCCATATCTTCCGCAAGCGCGAAAACTTCGTTGGCCAAGACGTTGCCTAATCCAATGCCTCGTGCGTCTGTACTGACCAGCAAGCGGATGTTACCCAAATGCCTCGCCCAGGTGGTTTCGCTGCGAACCAGAGTTCCTAAGCCGATCAAACGCCCCGCAGATTCGGCGACGACAGTCACAGTTCGATCTGAATCCAGGCTGCGAACCCAGCCGTCAACGACTTTGGGATGCGTAATGTCCAGCGGCAGAAAAAGCAGATCATCCGCAGGCAACGCTTGAGCAAATGCCAACACCGCGTCGCGATCAGACGATTGCATCAACCGCAAAGTTATCTGTTTGTCTTTCAGCGTGACCACACGCGGGTAAGCCCGATTCGATGTTTGAGCCATTTTGTTTGAAGCCTTTCTTGATGAACTTGTTGATGAAGATTTTGTGGGCGGAAATTACCACAGGCGGGCGGATAGAGAGAAGGAGAGACAGAGGGAATGAGAGACTGAGAGCCAGAGCCAAGCCCTCCGTCCCTCAATCCCTCCATCACTCAATCTACTTCTTCGGCGCAGAACCAAAGAACGGAAGCTGTGTCGCCAGGTCTAGCCAGCGTTTTTGCACTTCAACGTAATTGGTCACAGCTTGTTGAGCGAAATCGGCCAGCGCGGCGGCGGGCGAATTATCTTCCAGGTTCAAGCCTTTCTTGACAGCGTCAATCACTTGCGCGTTTTGCTGAGCGGCGAAATCCAGCCATTGAGTCCGTGCGTTGACGAATGTTTCAACCCCCTGCCCGGCAAAATCCGAAGCCGCGCGAGTCACATCAGTCGAGCTGAAGCTGACGTTTTCCTTGATCGCGTCGAACAATTGGCTGCTCTGTTGCGACGCGACCTCTGCCCAACGGCGTTGAGCTTCGACAAAACCTTCGTAACCCTGACGGGCCCAATCTCCCAGTGCGGGTGTCGGAGCCGAGCGATAAAAGCCCATGCCTTCTTCGACTGCTTTCAGAACCAGAGCGTTTTGCTGAGCGGTCAAATCAATCCATTTTTTCTGAGCGTCAACCAGATGTTCAACGACTTGTTTCGCCCAATCGGCTGCGCCTGCGTTGTTTTCAGTTGTGTTGGTCGGTTCGGTTTCTTTTGCGGCTTTAGCTTTGTTTGCCATAACGAATTCTCCTTCTTGTTTTTGTTCAGAGTTCAACCTTCAAGTTGATGAGTTCACTTCGCCCAATCGGCTGCGCCTGCGTTGTTTTCAGTTGTGTTGGTCGGTTCGGTTTCTTTTGCGGCTTTAGCTTTGTTTGCCATAACGAATTCTCCTTCTTGTTTTTGTTCAGAGTTCAACCTTCAAGTTGATGAGTTCACTGCGACAAACAGAAGCTTGAACTCTAAACGGCCTGTTGTTGATTGCTGTTACTTATCCTGCGGCTGGTAAAGATTGCCGCTGTTCTGTTCAGTAACTTGTTGTTTGCTTCGGCGCATGCCTTCGATGAAGGGCACGCTCCAGCCGAGCGCGAAATCCACCAGCGCCGGAGCGAAGGTGTTTGCTATGTTGATCGCTTGCGCGTCCAGTGCGGCGACAATCTCAGGTTGCGGAAAGCGGGCGGCTTGCAGAATCAGCTTAGCCATCTGACTGGCAGGAAATTTTGGAATGTAGTTCGGGATTTCAAACCCTGTGCTGTTCGCCGCCGCGTCAAAAATTTCAGTTTCCACCGCGCCGGGATAAATTGTGCAGACGTCTATGCCCTCTGACATGACTTCGGCACGCAAGCTTTCGGAAAAACCAGCCAACGCAAATTTGCTTGCACAGTAAGCGGTTTCAAAAGGCATGCCGCGTTTGCCGAAAATCGAAGAAACATTCAGGATTACCCCACCGCCGTTTTGTTTTCGCATTTGCGGAACGGCGGCGCGACAGGCGAACACCGCTCCCCAGAAATTTACGTCCAT
>JBGAPB010000093.1:0-18117 GCA_044221525.1 Blastocatellia bacterium
GATCTGCCCTTTGATGTCGCCTTCGTGCAGGGAATGACAGCTCAGGCAGTTGATGCGGTTGGAATGATCCGCTTTCTGAAAACACGCCGAGCGCAAAATGCCTTGATATTCATAAGCCGTCAGTCGCGGCGAACCGTTTTGCCAAAACCGGCTGGCAAAGGCGAATTCGCCGATTTTGGTTTCGCGCGTGACGGGGCGATAAAACTTCGCCAGATCGTCGCCAGCGTTGAACGGATCGCCTTTGGTCAAAATCTCCTGAATGCGATCCATTGGCTGCGGAACTCGCTGGCCGTGACAATGTCCGCACACCATCATCGAACGTTCCGCCGCCAGTTTCTTCGGATTGATGATCTGCGTTTCGGCATCGGTCAGTCGCCACAATTCGCGCGTCAACGGCGACGAAGCCTGTTCGGCATGAGCCGCCGCTGCTCCGTGACAAGCTCCGCAGGCAATGCCGAGTTCAGCGACTTCGGTGGCGAACTTGCCGCGAACTTTCGTGTCCATTTGCGGCTGGGCTTTGACGTTGTGGCAGAACACGCAGTTCTGATCCCACGTGGCTTGATGCTGAAAGTAATTGTCGCCGTCGGGATAAAAGAACGACCCGTTCAAACTCATCCAGCGGCGATTCATCAGGTCGTAAGCCAGCGGCAAACGAACGTACTGATCTCCCTGACGGCTGACGTATTGTTCGATGCGACGCGAACCTACAGTGCGATCAATTGCGTAAACTTGCCTACGGCCATCGGCGAAGTTCAGCGTCATGGTGAATCTGTCGCCGCGTCGTTCCATCTTCGCTTTGACGCCCAGGTATTCAAAAGAATTGTCGTTGGTGAAATCGCCCTGCACGGTTTCAGGCCGCGCTTCCTGAGTCATACGGCTGTGATGAGTCTGCCTCCACGAAGCATAATGATCCGAATGACAAGCCAGACATTTTTGCGAATCCAGGTAATCGGCGTCGGCCTTCCCCGCCCTGACGCCTTGATAAGTTGGCTGAGCGGCAAAAACCAGCGCAGCAACGGCAAAGGCTGCGATGGCGGTCAGCACTGCGGATTTGATGATTATGGTTTGCATAAGTGAAAAAAGCGCGGCGAGGTTAATGCACAGTAAAGCAAACTGTCCAGATTACGCGACATACGACATATAATCTCCACACCAAACCATAGGAGGAAACATGTTCGGACAAAAATTTTTTGCGGTGATTGTCGTCGTCCTGGTTTCGGCAATCCTGATTTATGCCGCCAGCCAACCAGCCACAGAAACCACAGGAGAAATCGCCATGACAGCAAGCATTGATAGTCTGGCCGCCGCCAACAACGAATTCGGCTTCGATCTTTTTGCCCAGCTTCGCAACCAGGACAAAGACAAAAACATTTTCTTTTCGCCGCTCAGCATCGCCACGGCTTTGGCCATGACTTACAACGGAGCCGCCGGAGAAACTCATCTGGCGATGAAGCGCGTGCTGAAATATGGAACGATGAATCACACCGAACTCAACCAGTCCAGCGCCGCATTACTGGCCAAACTTAAAAGTTCCGACCCGAAAATCGAATTGCTGATTGCCAATTCGCTGTGGGCAAAGCAAGGCATCGCGTTCAACCCGGCCTTTCTGGATCGCAATCGCCAGTTTTTCGGCGCCGAAATCGCGGCTTTGGATTTCGGAAAACCTCTGGCTGTCAAAACAATCAACGACTGGGTCAGCCAAAACACCAAAGGCAAAATCCCAAAGATCATTGAACAAATCAGCGGCGATCAAGTCATGTTTCTGATCAACGCCGTTTACTTCAAAGGCCTGTGGCAGAAACGATTCGACGCCGCGCGAACCGAAAACCGTCCGTTTCATTCGCTGGCTGGCAAAACCAAGCAGACTGCGATGATGGCGCAATCCGGCAGTTACCTGTATTTCAAAGGCGAAAACTTCCAAGCCGTCAGTCTGCCTTACGGACAAGGTGGAGCCAGTATTTATCTGTTTTTGCCTGACGAAAATTCTTCGCTTAATAGCTTGCTAAGCAGTTTGAGTTACCAGAAATGGCAGCAATGGATGACCGGTTTTCGCAATTCGCCGGGCGATGTGAAACTTCCGCGCTTCAAGATGGATTACTCCCGCGATTTGAACAACCCGTTGATCGCGTTGGGAATGGGTGTGGCGTTCAACCGAGGCAAAGCAGATTTCAGCGGCATTCGTCAGCAAAAGGATTTGTTCATCTCCCAGGTCAAACACAAGGCCGTAATCGAAGTGAACGAAGAAGGCACGGAAGCCGCCGCCGCAACTTCCGTAGGCATCGGCATCACTTCAGTTCGTCGCGAACCGCAACGCTTTAGCTTCGTCGCCGACCGGCCTTTCCTGCTTGTGATTCGAGATCAGCAAACCGGCGCGATTTTGTTTATGGGCGCAGTCTTTGAGCCGATGTAAATGAAACTAAATGAACTCTGGCACAGCCTGTGGCCGGAAGAACAAGTTGAGCCAGAACCGCCGCTTGAATCAGGTGACGACCCGTTCGACGAACCGGTCGTCATCGAAATCACAGACACGATTGATCTGCATTCGATACCGCCAAAACAGATCAAGGAAATTGTTGAAGAATACCTTATGCAAGCTCAGACACGCGGCTTCACTGTTGTTCGCATCATTCACGGCAAAGGCATCGGCGTGCAGCGCGAGGCGGTTCGTTCGATCTTAAGCCGAACGGACTTCGTCACCAGCTTTTATGACGCGCCCGGAAATTTAGGAGCGACAATTGCCGAACTCAACCAGCGACCCAAAGTAGCGCACCGCCAAAGTGTCGAGTAGAATCCCTTGCCTCAATGAGCAAAAGAGAAACCAACCATCTTCAGGAGAAGCGCAATGATTAATATTCATCCCTTCAAGAACGAACCTTTCGCCGATTTCAGCGACGAACGAAATGCACAAGCAATGCTCAAAGCATTGGACCAGGTCGAATCCGAGCTTGACCGCGAATACCCGCTGATCATCAATGGCAAGCCAGTGACAACTGGTGATTTGCACACTTCAGTCAACCCGTCTTCGATCAAACAGGTTGTTGGAAAAGTACATCACGCAACTCAAGCATTGGCCGACGAAGCCATCAAAACCGCCTGGGCTGCTTTTGAAAGCTGGAAGAATGTTTCCGCCGAAGAGCGCGCAAATTATCTGTTCAAAGCCTGCGCCGAAATGCGTCGCCGCAAAAACGAATTCAACGCCTGGATGGTTTACGAAGTCGGCAAGTCCTGGGCGGAAGCCGAAGCCGACACCGCCGAAGCGATTGATTTCATGGAGTTTTACGCTCGGCAGGCTTTGCGTTATGACGCGCCGCAACCGTTGACGCCTTCGCCGCTGAAAGACGAAGCCAACGAAGTTCGCTACATCCCGCTTGGCGTAGGCATAGTTATTCCGCCGTGGAATTTCCCGCTGGCGATTGCGGTTGGGATGGCTACGTCGGCGATTGTCGCTGGCAACACCGTCGTGCTGAAACCTTCGGACGATTCGCCGGTCGTCGCTGCCAAGTTCGTCGAATTGATGGAGCAGATCGGCTTGCCGCCGGGAGTTCTGAACTTCCTGCCTGCTGATGGACCAACGGTTGGCGAATATATGGTCACACATCCGAAGACTCGGTTTATCTCATTTACAGGTTCGATGGCTGTTGGATTGCGAATCAATGAACTGGCCGCGAAAACTCAGCCGGGACAAATCTGGATCAAACGAGTCGTCGCCGAAATGGGCGGCAAAGACACCATCGTCGTTGACGAAACCGCCGATCTGGACGCCGCCGCCGAAGGCATAGTCGCCGCTGCTTTTGGCTTTTCCGGCCAGAAATGTTCGGCCTGTTCGCGCGCCGTCGTGGTTGAATCGGTTTATGACGAAGTGCTTCAGAAAGTCGCCGAGCGCACAGCCCGGCTAACCGTCGGCAACGTTAAAGACATTCGCAACTTCACCGGCCCGGTTTCCAGCCAGCGGTCGTTCGACAAAGTTTCCAGCTACATTGAAATCGGCAAAACCGAAGGCCGCATCGTCGCTGGCGGCGAACGTCACCAACTGGCCGACGAAGGCTGGTTCATCGAGCCGACGGTGATCGCCGATGTTGATCCACAGGCGCGCGTTTCTCAGGAAGAAATCTTCGGCCCTGTGCTGGCCTTCATCAAAGCCAAAGACGTTGACGACGCGCTGAACATTGCCAACAACACGATTTACGGACTAACCGGCGGGTTTTATTCCGGCAAACGCGAACGTATCGAACGCGCTCGGCGCGAATTCCACGTAGGCAATCTATACATCAACCGCAAATGCACAGGCGCGCTGGTGGACGTGCATCCGTTTGGCGGATTCAACATGTCCGGCACAGATTCCAAAGCGGGCGGACGCGATTATCTTGGCTTGTTCCTCCAAGCCAAATCAGTTGCCGAAAAACTGTAAGTCAGTTCGCAGTTTGCAGCAGGCAGTTCGCAGTATCTTGTAGCTGTCTTTATGTTTGGCTGGAGATTTTATGGCTGTAGCAGTGGCAGAACTTATACGTACTGAAGAAGAATACCTGGCGATGGAGCGCGAAGCCGACGAACGGCACGAATACATTGACGGGTATATTTTCGAGATGTCTGGTGAAAGTCAGGAACACGGAGAAATCTGTGCGAACCTTGGTGGCATTCTGGTTCCACAGTTAAGAGGAACGCCTTGTCGTGGCCGTGGAGCCAATTCCAAAATCCGTACCGGGCCGCGGCCTCAATTCGCTCGCAGTCAGAAAGGTATGTACTCGTACCCCGATTTTTTCGTCATTTGCGGCGAGTTGGAATTTCACGATGATTTTCAGGATGTCATTACTAACCCGACAGTAATCTTTGAGGTGCTTTCGCCTTCAACCGAAAGTTATGACCGTGGAGAGAAGTTCTTTCGCTATCAAAACTGGAGTCCGACGTTAAAGGATTACATACTGATTTCTCAGACCAGTCCGACAGTTGAACATTTCTCTCGCCAGAATGACGGCAGTTGGAATTACCGTGTTTACCAGGGACTGGACGCCAGCCTCGCCATCAAGTCAATCAAGTGCAAGCTGACGTTGGCGGAGGTTTTCGATCGCGTTAAATTTCCAACCGACAAACCTGAAAAGAAGCGCGGCACAAAGAAAGCCGCAAAAAAGAAAACGACCGCTACAGTTAAGGAGAAGAAGAAACGATGAAAAGAGTCGCTTTATTTCTGTCCATTGGTTTGGCAATGCTTGCCAGCGCCAATGCTGGATTACACGCCCAGGCAAGCACCGCTCTGACAATCGGCGATGCTGCGCCTGAATTCGAATTGAAAGACCTGTCGGGCCAGCCGCATTCGCTGAGCAGTTATCGAGGCAAACCGACCATCGTCGCGTTCATTTCGGCTCGTTGCCCGATTTCGAATCTGTACAAAGATCGCATCAAGGCCGTCGCCGAAGATTATTCAAAACGCGGCGTCAACTTCGTCGCTATCAATTCCAGCGCCGACGAAACCGTTGAATACGTTCGCGCTCACGCCGAAGAAAACAAGCTCGGCTTCACAATCCTGAAAGACACTGGCAATGTCATCGCCGACGCTTATGCAGCCGAACGAACTCCGAAGGTGTACGTCGTTGATGCCGAAGGCGTGCTGCGATACAGAGGCCGAATTGATAATTCGCAAAACCTGCGGCTGGTTAAACAAAACGATTTGCGCGTGGCATTGGATGAATTGCTAGCCGGCAAAACAGTGACAACCGCCGACACTCAGGCAATGGGATGCGTAATCAAACGTGTTCAGGATGGGCGAGTTCAGGATTTGGCTCAGAGCAAGACGGCGAAACCTGCCACGGGCAAACCGGCAACGGTGAAACCTGCCGCTCCTAAACCGGCAACGCCTGTTGGAGCAACCCCGAAAGTCGCGCCGCTGAAACCGGCGGCCTTTGCCGGAATGATCAAGGCTTCGGCTGGCAAGGTCGTTGTGGTGAATTTCTGGGCTACGTGGTGCGGGCCGTGCGTGGCGGAATTTCCTGAATTCGTCAAACTGACCGACGAATACAAAGCGAAAGGCGTGCGATTTGTTCACATTACGGCTGACGACATGTCAGACCTGAAAAAAGCCGTCGCCTTTTTGAAAGAGCAAAAATCCAAAGCCGACCAGTTCATTCAGGACACTGACGACCCGCAGGAAATGATTGATGTCGTATTCAAAGATTGGCCCGGAACTCTGCCCGCGACCTTTGTTTACGACAAAACAGGCAAAATGATTTTCCATCGCTTCGGCATCATTGACCGCGATGTGCTGATCGCCGAAATCGAAAAGGCGTTGAAGCAATAACGTTGCAAATGAACACCGCAATCTTTCTAGTAGGCTTTATGGCCAGCGGTAAAACGACGGTTGGAGCCGCCCTGGCTGGCAGGCTCGACCGTCGTTTTGTTGATTTGGATGATCTGATCGTGGCGCGAACCGGATGTTCAATAGGCGAATTCGTCTCCCGCGAAGGCGAAGAGCGGTTCAGGCAAATCGAGGCCGAAGTGTTGCGCGAAGCTGCAACCAGTTCATCAGTGATAGCCCCCGGCGGCGGCGCGATCACTCGTCCCGAAAACCGAGAAGCGATGTCACAAGCTGGCGTGATGGTCTGGCTGGATGCTCCGTTTGAACTTTGCTGGCAACGAATCAAGCAAGACACAGTTGTTCGTCCGCTGGCCGCGACGGAAGAAGCCGCGCGCGACAGGTATGACCAGAGGCTGCCGCTTTATAGGCAAGCCAGACTGCGAATCGCCGTTACCCCGAACCAAACACCCGAAGAAATCGCCGAAGCGATTCTAGTGAACTTACCCAATGAAAACTGAACACATACTGATAAGAGGAACGAACTGGCTGGGTGATGCCGTCATGACAACTCCGGCCATGGAGCGGTTGCGCGCTTCGTTTCCAAACGCGCACATTGCGCTGCTGGCGAATCCGCTGACCGCAGAGTTGTTTCAAGACTCTACGCTGGTCAACGAAGTCATCGAATACCGCCGCAGTGAAGGCGGAGTGAAAGCTTTCTTCGATGCGGTTCGACAAATTCGCAAACGGCGGTTTGATGTCGCCCTGCTGTTTCAAAACGCTTTTGAAGCCGCGCTGCTTGCCAGACTCGGCGGGGCAAAACAGCGAATCGGTTTTGCCGAACAAGGAAGAAATTTGTTGCTGACGCATAAGCTGGTTCGGGGCGAACAGCATCGCAACCGCCATCAAGTCGAAGATTATCTGGACATCGTTGCCGAATGCGAACGGGTTCGTTTGGGCGCAAACTTCAAACCAACGGTTGAAAAACCTTTGCCGACTTTGCAGGCGACACAGGCTCAACGCCAGGCCGCCAAAAACATGTTGCTGCAATTCGGCATTACAGAAAGGCATGTGCTGGTTGCGCTTAACACCGGAGCGACCAACAGCCGCGCAAAGTGCTGGCCCCCAATTCATTTTGCCGAACTAGCAGACAGATTGAATGAAGAGCTGAATGCACAAATAGTTTTGATTGGAGCCGCCGCCGAACTGGATTACGCCGAGCGGGTCGTTTTCCGAACCAAGCGAACAGGCATCGTCAATCTGGCAGGCAAAACCAGCATGACCGAATTGATCGGTTTGCTGGCTGAATGTGATTTGCTGGTCAGCAACGACACCGGCCCGGCTCATCTGGCGGCGGCGCTTGGCACAGCGACACTGACAATCTTTGGCCCGACCAACGAATTTGAAACTTCGCCAACCGGTTGCCGAGCCGAATTGATTCGCGCCGACAATATCGAATGCGCCCGCTGCATGCTTCGTGACTGCCCGATTGACCATCGCTGCATGACTCGCATTTCTGTCAGCGATGTTTTGGTGCGGGCAAGCAAACTTTTGCAGCCCAACCCGGTGTGACATACTGCGCGCTCTTTTTTATGCTCCGACCACTAATGCACCATCTGGAAAAACGCCTGCACGCGCGCGATATGGGATTGCGTCAGACGCTCCCGTTCGAGTGGGGACTGGAATTCCTGGCTGATGCCGACGAAAACCAATTGATTTCCCAGGCGGCAACAGCCGGAAGCAACCGTATCACTACCGCCACGCGCACTGCGCCGACGCTTGATCCGCTTGAACTTATCCGGCAATACAACGCCAAACACATGGCCGACAGCGACGCCTTTTTCACGCCATCGCCCAGCCAGGCCACGGATTTCGATTTCGACGGTTTCTGGCTTCGATTCCCCAGCAGTCTGGTTACGCCGTACAAAAACAACAATACAGTCCAGGCGCGATTCTTTCCTGTGACCGGGGACAAAGCCGTAATCGTCTCTCCACAGTGGAACGGGCAGTCGGATTCTCACATTGCGCTTTGCGGGTTGATGAATCGTTTCGGTATTTCGGCCTTGAGAATGAGCCTGCCTTATCACGACGGACGAATGCCGGACGGGTT
The DNA here is from genome assembly GCA_044221525.1 of Blastocatellia bacterium. Taxonomy (GTDB): domain Bacteria; phylum Acidobacteriota; class Blastocatellia; order RBC074; family RBC074; genus RBC074. Next base: position 8,394 of record JBGAPB010000093.1, read on the forward strand.
TACCAGAGCCGATTACATGGTCAGCGGCAACATCGGTCGCACGATCCAATCAGTTCGCCAATCAGTCCTGGACATTCGCAGAGCCGCCGACTGGTTATTTGCCCAGGGTTACAAACAAGTCGGACTGGTTGGAACCAGCATCGGTTCGTGTGTTTCCTGGCTGGCATTCATTCACGACCCGCGATTGCAAGCCGGAGTTTTCAACATGGTTTCTAGTTGGTTCGGCGACGTGGTTTGGCGAGCTTTGACGACTTCGCACATCCGCCGCGCTTTGGAAACTGAACTGACCGCCGAAGAAATCCGCGAAGTTTGGAAAGTAATCAGCCCGTCGGCTTACGCTCATAAACTGGCCGAAGTCAGGCGACCGGCTCTGTGCATTTCAAACAAATACGACCTGACATTTCTGCCCGACCTGTCGGAAATTTTTCTTGAAGATTGCCGCCGCCACGGTGTGCCAGCGGAAATAAAATATCTGGCCTGCGGGCATTACACGATTGGGCGAACGCCGTTCAAATACGTTGACGCTTTTCATATCGTCAATTTCTTTCGCCGAACTTGGAGCGCTGCTACTTAACGAAGCTTTGCAGCACTTCTAAATACAGACTTTATAGACACAGGAAAGACCCAGTTTGAAGTTTCATTCAAAAACAATTCTGCTGGCAGCGTTGCTGTCTTGTTCAAGCTTCCCTGTGCTGGCGCAAAAAGTAGATAACCCAGGCAGGGATTCACAAATTTGGCCTGATGTAACCGCAACCATCAGATTGGACGACAAATACAGTCTGCTGCTGTTCGGCACAATTCGTTTTGGCAGAGACGATTCGGCACTGGTCAGCCACCAGGCAGGAGTTGGTGTCAGCCGCAAATTCAACAAATACCTGACCGGCACTGCCCAGTATCGTTACGTGAGCAATGAGCCGACGCCGAACAAGCAATCAACCGAACACCGCCTATTCGCCGATCTGACACCACGAATACCATTGAAATTCGGCATTCAAATTTCAGATCGCAATCGAATTGAATGGCGCGACATCAACGACAAAGTTTCGTGGCGTTACCGCAACCGGGTGCAATTCGAGCGATCAATCAACATTGGAGAACACAAGATCACCCCCTACATTTCCGGCGAATCCCAATACGATTCACGTTATGACAACTGGACTCGAAACCAGTTTTACCTTGGCACGCGAGTCCCAATCGTCAAACACTTTACTCTGGACGGTTTTTACATGAGGCAATGGGATGCGCGCTCGAAACCGGGTTTCCTGCACGTCGTCGGAACTTTTATACGCCTGGATTTTTAACCGAATCAGGCACAGACGTAGTAGCGGCACTCAAAAAACCAATGACGAACTGGCCAAATAAACTACGCGGCGAGGCAGCCATTCTGGCAGTCATCGTCGCCTTCTTTTTGTTTTTCTTCTGGCGAGTAATGTTCGGCGGGCGATTCTTTCTGGCCGGAGACCAACTGGTTTACACCTGGCCGCTGCGAACCATCGCCTGGGAAATGATTCGCAATGGCCAGTTGCCACTGTGGACGCCGTTTGTGTTTTCCGGCTATCCGCTGCTTTCGATGGCACAACTCGGATTGGGTTATCCGCTGACCTGGGGGTATCTGTTCCTGCCCGGCCATTGGGCTGAACACGTTGTAATCCTTGCCCCTTATCTGCTCTCCCCAATTTTTACTTACACATACTTGCGCGAAGTTGGCCGCAGCCGCGTTGCTTCGTTGCTCGGCGGTTTGAGCTTTGCGTACGGCGGATTGATGGTCAGCGGCATTGGCCTGAACGGCATGTTGCCGAACGCCATGATGTGGACTCCGCTGCTGCTGATTGCCATCGAACGCTCGAAGGGCAAAACATTTTTTTCTCCCACGAAGACACACAAAGAAAACACGAAGGAAAATCAAAACCAATCTACTTTTCTTCGTGAACCTTCGTGTGACTTTGTGGGAAAACAACATACCTTTGCCAGATGCGTGTTGTGGGTAACTGGGTCTTATTCAATGTCGGTGTTGAGCGGGATTGGGCAAGGTTTTGTTTATACAGGTTTGCTGGCTGTCGCTTACGCAGTTTTTATCGTCGCTGTCTGGCCACGGGATAAACACGAAACCGCGCCAAGCTTCAGGACCTTCGCGCGCTGGCGGCCTCTGGTAGTGATCGTGACTGGGATGTTTTTGGCAGCAGGCGTTGCGGCGTTTCAGATTTTGGAATCGCGACAGGCGCAACGGCTGAGCGTGCGTTCGCGGCTAAATTTCGATCAGTTCAGCGATGGCGCGTTTCGCTTTTCGATGGCCTGGAAATCGTGGCTCGATCCTTTTCACATCAAAGGCGATGTGACGGCTTATGTACCTCTGCTGGTCGTGCTGCTGGCGATTGTCGCTGTGATGGCGGCATTGCGAAGCAAGTCACGCGAGTTGCGAATCTTTTTTTGGTTGGCAGTGACGGTCGTTGCCTGGGTTCTGATGTGCGGGCCGAACACGCCTGTTTACCAACTGGCGTTCAAGATTCCATTGCTCAATCTGTTCCGAGTGCCTTCGCGCCACGTTTTTGAATGGACGCTGGCTGCCAGCGTTTTGGCGGCTTACGGCTGGGACATTGTGGCTTCCTGGAAAAAGCTTTTTTCTTCCACGAAGACACACGAAGAAGACACGAAGGCTTTTTCGCTTTCTCGTTATTTACAAATTGTCCTTGCGGTTATTGGATTGATCGTAAGTCTGGCGATTGGCATAGGTTGGCATCGTGCCACTGGGTTGTTGCTTCCGACGGCTGATCCTGCGTTGGAAGCGTTGAGTTACCCCTATCTGGGCTGGAAGCTAGCGTTTGTGGCGGCGACGATTTTTGCGGCTTGGGCAGTTTGCCAAATCGGCAATCAAGCCTGGCGGGAAAAGCTGTTGATGCTGACCGTCGCTTTGATCTGTTTTTTTGAGCCGTTCAACTTTCTGGAATATCTGACCCCGCCTTACAGCTCGCCGGTTGAACGCCTGAGCCATTTTTCACCGACTACCAAACAGGTTCAGCAAAATCAGGCGACACAGAATCGCGTTTACTCTCAAGTCACGATGGAAGGTGACGAGATGCGCCCGGAACCTCGATTCGATTTGCCGAACCAGACCGCGCTTGCCGGTTTGCACAACGTAGCCGGTTTTGAACCGCTGATGCCGGAACGTTACAGCCGAGCTCTGAACAGCCCTGCCTGGAACACGGTCAATCGCGGACCGAATCTTGTAGCCGACCCGTCCTTGTTCGAATCGCATTCGCACGTGCTTGATTTGCTGAACACCACCCACGTCATTTCGTTCGATAATTTCGGCTACAACCATCCTTCGCCGAAAGTAAAAGACGGGCTGATTTATGACAGTTCGGTCATTGTCGCCGAACTCGATTCCGATTCGCCGACTGTCATGCCGGTTGAAAACTTCCAAGCGGATCAATTGGCCTTGATCACCGCAATGTCGCGGTCGAATCACATTCCTGACCAAACGCCCGTCGCACGCATCACCATTCGCACGACTGACGGCCAAGTAATCGAACGCGAATTGCTGGCCGGGCGAGACACTTCGGAATGGGCGCACGAACGTCCAGAAGTTAAAGCCAAAATCAAACACGGCCTGGCTGAAGTTTTCGACAGTCAACCCGCTGACGCTCAAAACAGTTTTTCCTCGCTACGCTTTCTGAAACGGTTTCCGCTGAAGGCTCGGCTAAACGTCGCCAGAGTCGAAATGACAAAGCTGGTGAAAGATGCCGACGTAGGCGTTTGGAACGCGACGCTAATTGATTCGCAAACCGGGGCTTCGCAAACCTTGCACCCTTTCGATCCCGACCGCTGGGAAACCGAATACAAAAAAGACGGCGTGATGGTTGCTCGCAACAAACGCGCAATGCCGCGAGTCTGGCTGGCGACCGAAGCCGAAGCCTTGGACGCGACCCAAATCTGGCTGCGAATTCGAGGGCTTCCCGACGCTAAGACTCAAACCGTCACGGCGTTCGATCCGCGCCGAACCGCGTTGATGGAGATCGAACCCGCCAAGCTGCCGAAACTTTCAGGCGGAGAACTTGCGCCGGACGCTTACGCTCGCTTTGCCAGTTACGAACCCAATCGGCTGGTAATCGAAACCAACAACGACAAACCGGCTGTGCTGGTGGTCAGCGAACGGCATTATCCCGGCTGGGTGGCTACGCTGGACGGAGCGAAAACGCCGATTCATCAAACTGATTTTCTGCTGAGAGGTGTGGTGGTTCCGGCTGGAAAGCACACGATTGAGATGAGCTACCGCGCGCCGCAGGCCAGAAACGGCGCGATCATTTCTCTGCTGACGCTGTGTCTAATTGTCTGGATTGGGTTTCGGGCGCTGAATCCCCAATCCACGACGTAGATTGGAGAAGGACTGATCCCTGATTCCTGCCCGCTGAACTCTGATAAACCAAACCATCTATCAACGTACTGGGTGTTGAGGAGTGTCAGGAACCAGAGATTGGAGGCCAGGTTTCAGCCGATTGCCAAAGATTCCCCCGAGAATCAGCAGCACAACTCCCAACAACGAATAAGCCGCGCCGTTGCGGAAACTGTGCGCGCGATAAACGAATTCGATTCGGTGGTTGCCCGCCGGAATTGCCAGGCCGCGCAATGTGTAATTGATCTTTTCAACCGGCGCGCGCTGTCCGTCAATCCACGCTTCCCAACCGCGATAATAAATCTCGCTCAAAACCAGAAAGCCGGGTTGAGAGTTGCGCGTCGCCAGTTCGATGCGGTTTGGTTCGTACTTAATGACCTTTGCTTCGGAGTTGGCCGTGTCTCCAATTTCAGGAAGCGTCACAGGGCGATTGCCGAAATCTTCTTTTTCCAGCAGAGCCGTTTCAGCCGGATTGAATTCGCCGCCATCAGTTAGCTTGCCAGTTTTGATCGTTTCCAAAACGTCTTTGCTCAATTCGACGGCCAGCCGTTTGACGAACCACGCGCGCGGCATCGCTTTCAGGTTCTCGTAAACTTCGACTTTGTCGAACTGGCCCAGCTTGCGCCAGCGTTCGGGCGGGAAGCTGACGCCTTCAATCGCCGCAGTCTTCCCGGTTTCACCATCCAGCAACGAAGCGCGAACGACGATCAATGAAGCTTCATCGGTTGGTTCGTAACTGAATTCAACCTGCTCGATTTCGGCTCGGTCGAAATCAAAGCGCGACAAATAACGGTGAGCCTGAAAACCGTCTCCGTCCCAGCTTTCAGCCACAGCAGGTCGGCGATGTTTGATTGCCGCCGCCACATCGGCTCGGTCATAAGCCCATTCCGCCGTATCGCGTCCAGCCTGAATTTCACGCTCGAAGGTGCGGCCATCCGCCGCGTGCAGCTTGATTCGCGCCACCACCTGACCGTCTGGGATGTGCGCCGAACCTGTCATCGTCGTAATCAAAAACAGGCTTGAAGCTTTTGCGCCAGCCGCAATTTGCGCGTGAGCCTGATTGCCAGCCTTCAATTCCAAATCAAGCGGAGCATTCAGAAACTGCACTCCGTTGCGTTCGATGATGTACCAGTCTTCGGGGTCAACTGCTCTTTCGCGTAGGACGTATTTGACGTTGAGCAGATTGAAACCCTGATGCGGCAAATCAAAAGAGCGGCTGTTGGGTATCCATCCTTCGGGAGACATATCTCCGGCCACAGCCGACAACCTGTCCAGCCGCAGCATGTCGTAACCGTTGACGCTTTGCAGCCCGCGCGCGATTGAAAGATTCGGCTGATCCAACTGGCTAAAGTTTTCGCCGAATCCCCAAGGAGATTCCGTCGCCACGCGAAACGAATTCAAATCGCTTTCGCGCGATTTGATCAGCTTCACCGCCGGGGGATCGACCAGATGTTCGGCCAGCACCGGCTTGAAAGTTTTCCATTCATAAAATTGCCCGAACGACGCCAGATCAATCGCCAGTACCGCAACCAGAAACAACCCAGCCAACGCCGATTGCCTGCGAGCGTAAAACCACGAAACTGCTATGACGAAAACAAACAGTACCAGCGGAATAACAGCTTCGGGGTTGGTCAGCAAATTGGCATCAGACGGCGGAGTTTTTGAACTCAACCGCGCACCGAACCAGCGATAGGCAATCAGCGTGACGCCGACAACAATCGCCAACACAGCCGAGCCTTTTCGCCACAAGTTCATGGCTTCGGACTTCGTCAACTCCGCCAGCTTGTTGACTCCCAAGCCAGCCAGCACTGCCAGCGCCAGATTGACGATCAGCAGATTGCGCGCAGCCACGCGAAACAAATTGAAAACAGGGATATGAAAAATCAGTTTGTGAATGCCGAATGGCAGAAACCCGCCGAAGGCCAGCAACAAAGCCAGCACTGCGGCCAGCGCCCAAAACTTGACCAGCTTGTCGCCGCGCATTTTGAAGACCGCAACGGCAGCCAGCAGCAGCGTCAGCAAACCGGCATAGCCAAACATTTCGGCTGTGCCCTCCGCGCCCCAGTACGGCATTTTATAAGGCTGCGTCAAAGCTCCACCGAAGAAGTAAGGAAAGACCAGATTCAGCGATTGTCCCGGCGGCAGCGAAAACGAAGCGAAGAATTCATAATCAATTCCGCCGCGAGCGCTGCTGGGCAGCAATTCGCGCAGCGGGAACAACTGGACACAAGACAGCAGCAAACCGCACACCGCCATCGCCGCCGACCTGGCCAGAAACTGCCAACGACGACCTTTCTCAGCTCGCACAAATGTCGCGAACAGCACATACCCCGCCCAAAGCTGCGCGGTGTAAAAGTTCATCTGCGGAACTCCGGCAAAAAGCTGCACGGCGATGATGATCGAACCAATCGTTACCCATCGCCACGTCAATCGCTGATAGAGTTTTTCAACTGCCAGCACCACCCACGGTAACCACGCAGCCGCCGCAATGTGCGAAGTCTGCCCAAGATGCGCGACCAGATACCCGCCAAGCCCGAAAGCAATTCCGCTGACCAGCGCGGCTTCGCGGCGGCAACCGATGGCGCGCACATACAGGTAAGCTCCGATTGCTGCCAGATGAAAGGTCGTAATTACGACCGTGTTCATCGCAGCCAGCGGCGTCAAAACCGCGAAAATCCAGTTCGGCAAATACAACACGCCCGGATAAATCGTCGCCAGAAAAGGCATCCCGGCAAAAATGTACGGGTTCCACAACGGCAACTGCCCTGCTGCAATCATCTGCCCCAGCAGGATTCGCAAACCCAGATTCGCAGTCCAACCGTCGCCCGGCGCCAGCAACAATCCTTTGGTCAACACCGGGTAAAAGAACAAGACCGGCAGCAACAACAACACAGCCATCGCCACCAAACGCGAAATCTTTTCAGGGCTGGCAGCGGAATTCTGCGAATTGAATTGTGGGGAATCTGATGAAGTCAGTGCCATATTTTTCAAATCACTTTCGTTTGCGATAACTGACGACTCCGCCGATGCATAGCAACAACAACCCAACGGCTGAATAAATCGTCCCGGTGCGTAAGCTGGGCGAGCGAAAGACAAATTCGATTTTGTGATTGCCCGGCTCAAGCTCCAGGCCGCGCAAAGTGAAGTCAACGCGATCAACCGAAGCGCGTTTGCCATCAACTCGGACTTCCCAGCCGCGAAAGTAAATCTCACTCAAAACCAGAAATCCGGCGGCTGAATTGCTGGTCTGCAATTCGATCCGCTGCGGCTGGTAGCTGGTAACTCTAACTTCGGCGTTCGGCGCAGCCGCCGAACCAGAGCTTGCCAGCGGAGTTTTGATCTGCCGGTTTGAAAACAATTCGCTTTCCAGCAAGACCGTGTCGCTGAAATCAATCGGCTGACCATCGGTCAATCGTCCGGTCTTTATAGTTCGCAGAACTTCGGCGCTTGGCGCGATGACGGCTCGGCTGGCAAACCACGCGCGCGGCAATGCTTTCAGGTTTTCGTAAACTTCGACTTCACCAAATTCCGCCAGCTTGCGCCAGCGTTCGGGCGGCAAATTGACAACCGCCAACGGAAGCGATGAGTTCGTGACCGCGTCAAAGAGCGAAGCTCGCGTCACCATTAAGTCGCCGTTATTCAGCAAACATTCAAACTCTACGCTTTCTATTTCGGCTCGGTCGAATTTCAGCCGAGCCAAAAAGCCTTTACCCAGAAATCCAATCTTGTTCCAACTGGCGATGGCGGCTGAAGCGTCAGGCGTCCAGTGACCTGTATCGCGTCCAGCCAGCAACTGACGTTCGATCAATTGCCCGCCAGTCGTTCGCAACCTGACGTTCAAAACAGGTGAACCGTAGGCGACATCCCCTGCATTTTCCATCGAAGAGATTATCGCCAACTCGCTGGCCGTAGCCCTGGCATCCAATCGCACTTGCCCGCGCGGTTCCAAGGGCAAATCCATCTGTCGGTCGTCGAAGCTGATCCCTTCGTAAACAACGGTTTTGCCCGACGGCGCAGTTCGTTCTTTCAACATGTATTTCGCGTTCATCAGATTGAAGCCTTGAGCCTGAGCCGACAACGCCGCGTGTTCCATAATCACGCCGTCCAGCATCAATCGCCCTGCGACTTCGGACATTTGCGGCAGCCTCGCCGGGTCGTAACCGTTGACCATTTGCAGCCCTCGCGCGATTGCGAAGTTAGGATAATTCAGCAAATCGGAGTTCGCGTCATATGGCGTTGGCGAATGGCTGACGACACGGAAAGAGTTCAAATCCGGCTCACGCTCTTTGATGAATTTGACCGTTGACGGATCGGCCAGCCGCTGCGCGACGTTGTAGTTTTTATCGTCAATCAAACGCCATTCGTAAAAGAATCCGAAAGAGAACAGGTCAAGGAACAGCACTACAACCAACGCCGCGCCCGCCAGCTTGCTCCACGTCCGGGAGTAAATCATCACGGCAACAACGCTCAGCACCAGAAAGACAATCGGAAAATAAAACTCCGGGTTCGACCAGTTGCTGGCGTTTGCCGGAATCGGGACTTCAGCTTTCAGCCTTTCACCAAAGAAGCGGTAAACCACAGAGCCTGTGACAACAATCATCGCCAACAACGCCACACTCTTCAGCAAAGCACGCCTGACCGAAACTCTATCCAACCGTGCCAATACGGTTGCGCCCAAACCCGCCAGCATCGCCAGAGCAAAATCGAACTCAAACAAGTTTCGCCCTGCAGCGCGGAACAGATTGAACACGGGCAAATGATGCAAAAGCTTGTTGATACCAAATGGCAGAAATGACCCGAACGTCAGCAGCAAGGCTACGACGGCGAAGATTGACCAGAACCGGATGGAGCGAGCAGCCACTTCTCCCACGAAGTCACACGAAGAATCACGAAGAAAACTAGAGTCATTTGTGCCTTCCTTCGTGCCTTCTTGGTGTGGCTTCGTGGATGAAAAAAGTTTTCTGGAAAAGACAGCCGCAAAAGCCAGCAACCACGCTGCCATCCCTACATAACCGCAAGTCTCGGTCAAATTCCATCTGCCCCAATAAGGCACGCTGTAAGGAGCCGTCGCTGCTCCGCCGAAAAAGTACGGGAAGAAAAGCTCGAACAACTGCCAAGGCGGAAAGGAAAATTGCGCGAAGTATTGGTAATCAATTCCCGCCCGGTCGCCCAGCTTTTGCATCTCGCGTGCGGGCAGCAGTTGAACCATCGAAAGCAGCGCTCCGCAAATCGCCATTGCTGTCAAAGCAGCCGCAAACTTCGCTCGGCTCTTTGGTTCAGACCTAAACAGCAGGAACAGCGCATAAGCCGCCGCCGTCATCGCCGTGTAAAGCG
>JBGAPB010000094.1:0-18216 GCA_044221525.1 Blastocatellia bacterium
TATGTTGATCGGTAAGTTGATTTACCGGTAAACCTTAACTAAAACTGCAATGGTTTCGCTCTTTTATGTCTATATTGAAGATGGCGAGAGTATAGCTATCAGTATGTGGAATTTGCAACTTTGAGAGACTACAAGGTGGCGCAGGGGGCGGTGTTAAAGTGCCGCTCCCCACGCCTGCGATAAATCAGAGTTAGCATCACATAGGTTCTTTCCAGTAAAGAGAACTGTCTGTTGAATACAAATCATTATTGATTTGACAGCGGTTCCGTCGCTGCTGGCCTTGTTTGTCAATGTATTCCACATCATAGGTATTCGTTCCCCGATAACGATCAAACGGCTCTGTGGATATGGAAATACTGGTAGCCCCATTTGCACTAAGAAACTCTGTGATCCTTCGCTTATCAATCGCAACCCGCCTACGCCCGCTAAGCACCGTAAGCCCAATGACTGCAATGAGAAGGCACGCAAGAAGCAAAAAAATCATGATCGGGTCATTCATGATACCCACCTAAGCTTGCTGAACGGCTTGAGCCAGTTTGGTCAAGCTGGCTTTAGCGTCGCCGTAAAGCATTCCAGTGTTAGGTTTGAAGAACAGTGGGTTTTCCAGACCGGAAAAACCTTTGCCCTTGCCGCGCTTCAGAACGATGACGGTGTGCGAGCGGTCAACTTCGATGATTGGCATACCGGCAATCGGGCTTTTCGGGTTGTCACGAGCGTCGGGATTGACCACGTCGTTGGCTCCGATGACCACCGAAACGTCGGTTGACTGCATTTCAGGGTTGATCTGTTCCAGTTCGTATAGCGCCGAATAAGGCACATTGGCCTCGGCCAGCAACACGTTCATGTGGCCGGGCATTCGACCGGCGACAGGGTGAATCGCGTATTTGACCTGGACGCCTTTGTGTTCAAGGGCTTCGGCCAGTTCGCGCACAGCGTGCTGAGCCTGTGCCGTTGCCAATCCGTAACCCGGCACGAAAACCACCTGCCGAGCATAAGCCAGTTGCATGGCCACGTCTTCGACTTGGACTTCACGCATTGTGCCTTCGATGGCTGGGCCTGTATCTGTGGAAGTCGAACCGAACGCACCGAACAGGACGTTGGTGATTGAACGATTCATCGCCTTGCACATCAGGATCGAAAGGATGAATCCAGAAAACCCGTCCAGAGTTCCGGCGATAATCAACACGTTGTTTCCGATGGCGAACCCCGTCGCCGCCGAAGCCAGTCCGGCGTAAGAATTCATCAGCGCCATGACCACAGGCATGTCAGCCGAACCAATGGGCAAGACGAGCAGGACTCCGAACAGGAACGACAACACGACCATGACCCAGAACAAATTGGTCTGAGTCGGATCGTAAATCAGATAAACAAAGATGACTGCCGCAGTAATGAACAACGCCATGTTGATGACGTTCTGCCCTTTGTAAGTGATCGGCGTGCCGCGCATCATTTCCTGTAACTTGAAGAACGCCAGCAAGCTTCCCGTCACGGTCAAGCTGCCGAAAAGGACCTCAAAGCCCAATGCAGCCATTTTGTAAGATGCCAAAACCTCGTGGTGAACGACAACGTGTTCGTAGTATTCGGCTATGCCTACGATTGAAGCGGCCAACGCGCCGAAGGCATGCGACAGCGCGGTTCGTTGTGGCATGGCCGTCATCGGCATCCAGTAAGACATCGCTGCGCCAATCAAACCGCCAATCAGCAAGCCGGCAATGATTAACTCGTAGCTGATAATTTCATGCTTCAGCAGAGTGCCGATGATGGCGATGGCCATGCCGACTGCCGCGGCATTCATGCCCATTCGAGCAGTCTTGGGGTGGCTTAAACCCTTCAAGCCAAAAATGAAAAGAATGGACGCCAGCAGGTAGGTAAACTCAATCCAGTGTTCGCCTAGCATTAGTGTTTACCTCCATCTTTTTCGCCGTCTTTAGGACCGCCGCCGATTTTGTCTTTGAACATCTTCAACATGCGGTCAGTAATCATGAATCCGCCGACCACGTTGATCATTGCCGAAGTCACGGCGATGAAACCCAGGATGCGGCTGACCTGGCTGTATTTGGCTCCGGCCAGCACCAGCGAACCGACGACCGAAATCGCCGAAATCGCATTGGTTGCCGACATCAGCGGAGTGTGCAGCAGTGGCGGAACGCGAGAAATAATCTGGTAGCCTAAAAACGCGGCCAGCGCGAAAACGTACAAGGAAGCAATCAGGATTTCTGAACTCACGGTGAACTCTCCTCTAAAAAGTTCGTAGTGCCGCCTTTAGGCGGAAGGTCTCGGCGGCCAAGGCATTCTGCCTAAAGGTGGGTACTACATGCATTTCTATGATTTGTTTGCCAACGTCGCCAAAGCTGCCTGGATGCGAGGCTCTTTGATTTCTCCGGCGTGAACGGCGCACGCAGGGCCTACGACATCGTTGTTTAGGTCAACGTTCAACTCGCCGTCTTTAATCATCTCGCTCAAAAACGTAGTCAGGTTGCGAGAATAAAGCGCGCTGGCGTGAACCGGAATAGTTGCCGCCAGATTCAGCGGACACATAATCGTAACGCCGTTCACGTCAATGGTTTCGCCAGGTTGGCTTAGAGCGCAATTGCCTCCGGTCGTGCCTGAAAGATCAACGATGACTGAGCCGCGCTTCATGCCGCGAACAGCTTCTTCGGTAATCAGAATCGGGGCTTTTCTGCCCGGCACAGCCGCCGAAGTGATGATGCAATCGGTTTGTTTGGCTTGTTTGGCGATCAACTCGCGGCTGAGGTTCATGACTTCTTCGGTGACTTCTTTGGCGTAACCGCCAGCGCCTTCGGCGGATTGGCCGCCCATGTCTATTTCCAGGAATTTAGCGCCAAGCGAACGAACGGCTTCTCCGGCGGCGGCGCGCACGTCAAAACCTTCGACGACCGCGCCCAATCGCCTGGCCGTCGCTATTGCCTGCAATCCGGCGACGCCTGCGCCAAGCACCAAAACTTTGGCGGGAGGAACTGTTCCTGCTGCTGTCGTCAACATTGGAAACATACGCGGCACTTGATCGGCGGCCAGCAACACGGCTTTGTAACCGACAATCGTCGCCATCGAAGACAGCGCGTCCATTGCCTGTGCGCGTGTCGAGCGGGGAATTATCTCCACCGCAAATGCCGACACGCCGCGTTCCAGCATTGGCTTAAGCTCTGCCGGTTCATCCAGAGGCCGCAAAAAGCCGACAACAACCGCGCCAGATTTCAGCTTGGCAATGTCTTCAGCCGGAGGGCGATTGACGGCCAACAGCACGTCTGTCCCGGAAAGCAGCGCGGCGCGGTCTTTCGACACAGTGGCTCCGGCGGCTTCATAATCGGCGTCAGAAGCTCCGGCATTTAACCCGGAATCGCTTTCGACGGCGACCACGGCTTTCAGGCCAATCAGCTTTTTGACGGATTCGGGGATCAGAGCTACGCGAGATTCTTGAGGGTCTGTCTCTCTCAAAACTGTAATTTGCATATTGATCTGTTGATAAATTGTAAGTTGGAGTTTTCAGTTTAACAGCGGCGGAAAGTCTTTCTGTAAAACGCGCGCAGTATAAAGATGATGGTATGCCGATGCAAATTTCAGCGACCAAAGTTCAGCTTTCGTTTGCCAGGCAAATCCGTTATCGTTCGGCGCGTTCCAGGCAGTTCAATTCCCATTACAATTTAGACAAGAGGTCGTTAAAGATGAAATCACCTATTCGTCTTTGTCTGCTGACAGTTTCCTTGCTGTTGGTTGCGGCAATCCAAACTTCGTTTAACCCGGAAACCGCCTCTGCATTCAGCGAGGGCAAAGCCGGTCTGGCCAAGATCGTTATCACTCCTGAAAAACCTGTCTGGATGGCGGGTTACGCCGCTCGCAATAAGCCGTTTGAAGGCAAACTTCATGACCTGTTTGCCAAAGCTCTGGCAATGCAGGATGCCAAAGGTAATCGCATCGTTATCGTTACGACTGACCTGTTGGGGTTGCCAGGCGCTCTAACTTCTGAAGTTTCCGAACACGCCAACAAAAGCTACGGACTAAAACGCCACCAAATTCTTTTCAATTCTTCGCACACGCATTCAGGGCCGGTGGTCAACAGTTCACTGGGCGGAGCTTATGACTTGAGCGACGAACAAACCAAAGCCGTCGCTGATTACACTCAGCAACTGAAAAACAATTTGCTGAAGGTGATTGGCTCGGCTCTGAAAGATTTGTCTCCAGCAAAGCTGTCGTTCGGTAAAGGCTCAGCACAGTTCGCCATGAACCGTCGTGAACCTCGCAACGGCAAAATCGTCAACGGCGTCAACCGCGAAGGCGTTGTGGACAAAGAAGTCCCAGTTCTGAAAATCGAATCGCCCGATGGCAAATTGCGTGGTCTGGCATTTGGTTACGCTTGTCATAACACGACTTTGACCGGGGAGTTTTATCAGGTCAGCGGCGATTACGCCGGATTTGCCCAGGCAGCGATTGAGAAAAGTTATCCCGGCACGATTGCTCTTTTCGTCGAAGGCTGCGGAGCCGACATCAATCCTTATCCGCGCAGCAAGCTGGAATACGCTCAGCAGCATGGCGAAGAACTGGCTAATTCGGTTAAGCAGGTTTTGTCAGGTTCGATGACAACAGTCACCGGCCAACTGAACTCTGTTATCGGCAGCGTGATGGTTGCCTTTGCACCGATGCCAGACAAAAACGAATGGCAAGCTCGGTTGAAAGACCCGAATGTTTTCGTTCAACGCCACGCTAAACGCTGGCTGGCCAAGCTGGAACGCGACGGCAAAATCATGGCTGAGTATCCATACACCATTCAGATTTTGCAGATTGGCGAGTTGAAATTGATCGCTCTGGCTGGCGAAGTTGTCACCGATTATGCCCTGCGTCTGAAGAAAGAGCTTGGCGGAAATACCTGGGTCGCGGGTTACAGCAATGATCTTTGCTCGTACATCGCCTCGGCACGAATGTATCCAGAAGGCGGTTACGAAGTCGTCGAGTCAATGATTTATTACGACTTGCCAGGCCCTTACACTCCGGCGATTGAAGACACGATTATCGGAAAAGTTCACGAACTGAATAAGCAATTGGCGACCGGCAAAAAGCGCTGACGCTTTACAGCCGCCCCAGAGGGAACTCCACAGCTTCTCCGAACAGGATTTTGGTTGCGATGCTTTTGACTGGCACCGAAATTCCAGGTTGGTGGCCATCATTCAAGAAAAAGACTCTGTTGATCGAACCAAGTTCGCATTGGGCGGAGGTGGCCTTGGCAATTTCTTCTTTAGAGCGCGGATTGCCCGTCAGGTCGCAGCGCGCGGCCAGTCGTTCGATTTGGTTCGGACTTGTCCCTTTGGGCAGGCGAATCGTAGTTCGGAAATAACCGCTGCGTTCGATTTTGTAAGAGCTGATGCCGAAATCCGATGTGTACCAGCGCGAATCGTTTTTCAGTTTCACAGCCATGCTAAACAGCGCGCCGCTTTGCTGGGTCGAAGCTACGTCAATGTACAGATAATTTCTCAGATCGCCGATGCGCGCACCCAAGGTTCGTTCATCTGTTATTTTGCCTTCTCGGATCATTTCTGCGGCCATCACGGTGTAAGTCCACGGATGTTCGTCCATCACCCATTCGCGCGAATGGCGACTGAGGTCAACTCCGATTGGGCGCAACGTAAACCGCATTGCCGTTTCGCCTTTATCACTGAAGTTGTTGTTGACGGTTTCGGTCAAAAACAACGGATGAGCTGCTTCGAGTTTGCCCTGAAAAGTTTTTGTGACGTGACTGGCTCCCTGAAAAGTTGAATTGACGGCGCGACCTTCCGCGTCTAGTTCGACATCAACTACCCATTCAATGTCGGTAGTTCGTCCCCACCGAGCCATCAATGCTGCGGTCTGAGTCCCGCCGTCTTCGTTGCTGAAAATCACCGTGTAGCGAAGGATCGTTTTTCCCGCTTCTTTCAACCTTTCGCAATACATCAGCAAAGGCACGTCGCTGAATTTGCCAATCGTGTCCGGACGAGCAAACAGAATCGGAGCGTGGGCGATCATTTGGTAATCGGGATGGCCGCTCGGAATAACGCTGACTTTGGCGTCTGCGATGTTGACGGTTGTGACGCTGGCGGCGGACTGCGGACGATTGAGTTCGATGCGGAGTTGGTGCTCCCCGGCGGTGACTCGGCCAAACAGCAGTTGGTAAGTGAACTGCTTCGCTCCGGCAAAGAGAATCGCGTCCTGGTGTTTCTGGCCATCCACAAATATTGAAACCGTAGCGGCTTCGCTGCCAGATTTTTCCCACGACGTGCCGGGAACTGACGCTGTCAGATCAAGCGTGGCTTCGGATTCTGCGTTGGCCGTGAATCTCTTTTCCAGCAACGTTTGAGCGGAAGCCGTTGCCGTCAGCATCACAAGCAGAGCAAAGCCAGAAGCGGTGAAAGTTTTTAGAATGTGCATTTGATTATCGGTTAAAGCTGGCAGAAAAATTGGGACAGAAAAAATATCTGCTATTGTCTCTTTCTTTATGCCCATATTTTTCTGCCAGCCAAAGTGTTTTGAATTATTGCGGCCATTCGGTCTTGGGGCGGAAGTTGTAGGGCAAAAAGTATTGATTGATTGTCGCGTTGTTCCAGCGGGAAACGCGCGCCAGTTTGGTTTTCGTCAGCCATTGGCGAGTTTGCAGCAACCGCGAAAAATTTGTGAAATCATTCCACGTGCCTGTGAACTTCAGCGGCCAGCCCAGCCGAACGCCAATCGGGTGGTCAGCCAGCCGGCGGCTTTTGGTCAGCGCGCGGAACGTGTCTTCGTTGTACTGTTTCAAGCTGCGAGTTTGGCCATCTCCGGATTTAACCGTCATCTGCTCCCAGCCCATCAGTAACGAGCCGTGTTTTCCCCATTGCACGTTGATGCGTGGACGCATCTGGTGCAGCCGAGCATCAGCCAGTGCCGCTTCACCGCCAGCCAAAATGTTGCCGTGAAAGTATGTCCACACCTGCTCGATGTTTTTCCGGTCGGCGGAAAACTGAATCCAGACGACTTCGTGATCGCAGGGGTCGTTGTCTTCAGGGAAATCAATGTCGTCTTCCCAAAAGAAGTGATAAGCGATTAGTCGCTCGGTCGGATGCAGAATCGCGGCAAAATCTTTCAGGCCGAAAAACTCAGTCGGCGTGGTAAACGCGCGCGGAGCGAATCGCCGTACCAGCGCCCATTCTTCGGCAGTCAGTTCGCGCGGAGGGTCGAGTTTCAGAACTTCGGCATATTCACGGCTGGCATCGTCCAGGCAGCGGCGCGAATGAAAGTCGAATCCGCGCTGGTTATGAGCAGCGGCTTCGGATTGCTGCGCCTCACTTGGTAAAAAGCGATAAGCGACCAAAGAGGTAGCGGTCAAAAAAAAGATTGTCAGGAGTCTCATTGCGGCAATGCCTCATCTGGTTGAAATTCAGCTAATTGCTTTGGGTCAAGTAATCCGGTCGGGCGAGTGCGTTGTTCGACATAAACCTGCTGGATCAGTTTTGCTACCAGACCTGTCCATCCGGTTTGATGGCTGGCCCCGAGTCCCGCGCCGTTGTCTCCGTGAAAGTATTCGTAAAACAACACCAGATCGCGCCAATGCTCATCCAGTTGGAATTTGTCCAGCGCGCCATAAACCGGGCGTCTGCCAATGGCTCCGTGCTGTCCGGCCTGGCGTTGAAAGATGGTAATCAGCCGTCTGGATAATTCCTGGCTGACATCCCACAGATTCATTTTTCGCCCCGAACCAGTCGGGCATTCGACCTCATAATCATCGTGGTCAAGGTCGCTGGTGAAAAAGTGATGGAATCGTTGCAGCGATTCAATCAGCAGAAAGTTGACCGGAAACCAGACCGGGCCGCGCCAGTTCGAATTGCCGCCGAATAATCCGTTTTGTGATTCGGCGGGTTCGTAATCAACTTGGTATTCTTCATTGCCGACAATGATCCGATATGGATTTTCCAGATGGCGACGCGACAAGGAGCGAATGCCGTAAGGCGAGAGAAATTCGTTTTCGTCCAGCATGACGCTTAACACGGCTCTTAGCCGTTTGCGGTTGACCAGCGACAGAATGCGCTGCACACCTGTCGGAGTCGTCATGGTTTCGATGTATTCGCTGAATTCCGGCAGGTTATCAATGAACCATTGCAGCCGCCGTTTGAAACCCGGCAGATGATCAATGACTTCGGAATCCAGAGTCTCCACGGCGAACAACGGGATTAAACCTACCATAGAGCGAATTCGCATTCGCAGATGCTGGCCGTTGGGCAGGTTCAACACATCGTAAAAGAAACCGTCGCGCTTGTCCCACAGCTCAATGCCTTTGGCAGACAGATCATTCATTGCTCGAGCAATGAAAACGAAGTGTTCCAGAAATTTTGACGCCACGTCTTCGTATGCCGGATTCTCTTTGGCCAGTTCCAGGGCGATGATCATCATATTCAGACAATACATTCCCATCCAGCTTGTCGTATCGGATTGTTCAATACTGCCGCCGGTTGGCAATTGGGCACTGCGGTCAAAGACGCCGATGTTGTCCAGTCCCATAAAGCCGCCTTCAAAGATGTTGTTGCCTTCCTGGTCTTTGCGATTTACCCACCAGGTAAAATTGAGCAGCAGTTTGTGGAAGACACGCTCCAGAAACTGGCGGTCAGAGCGACCATGATGCCGCTGCTCCATTCTGTAAACTCGCCAAGCCGCCCAGGCATGAACAGGCGGGTTCACGTCGCCGAATGCCCATTCGTAGGCCGGAATCTGTCCATTTGGATGCATGTACCATTCGCGCACCATCAGCAGCAGTTGGTCTTTCGCAAAGTCAGGGTCAACCAGCGCCAACGGTATACAGTGGAAAGCCAAATCCCACGCCGCATACCATGGATATTCCCACTTGTCCGGCATTGAAATGATGTCTTCATTGTAAAGGTGTTTCCAGTTGCTGTTGCGCCCGCTCAATCGTTCTTTTGGAGGTTCTGGCTGAGCCGGATCGCCGCGCAACCAGCGCCGCACGTCGTAATGGTAAAACTGCTTGTTCCACAACATTCCGGCAAAAGCCTGCCGTTGAATGTTTTTCAAATCCTCGCTCAACCCCTGAGGCTGAAGCGCATTGTAAAACTCATCGGCCTCGCTTTGGCGCGCGGCAAAAGCCCGGTCGAACTCAGCGCCCAGCATTGCCGCTGTAGGTTGATTTATCGTCAGTCGCAGTTTGATTGTCGTGGTCTGGCCAGCGCCCAGGTCGAATTGATAGCGCGCTGCCGCTTTTGTGCCGACTTGCTGAGGGTTAACGGATTCGCGTGCGTCATTGACGACGTAATCGTTAATGCCATCTTTGACGAAAGGTGAACCGTTGGCGGATTGGTTATCCCCCCCGTAAAGTTTGCGGACGTTGGTTTCGTTTTCCGTGAACAGCAATTCCGGTTGAGCCTCACAGACCAGCCAACGTAACGGCAGTTCGTGATGGCGAACTCGAATGGCCGCAATTTCAGGTGTTTCAGCTTCGCGCTGCATTCGCGGTTTGCGAACGTCGTCGCCCCAAGCCCATGTGTTGCGAAACCAGATTGTCGGCAGCAAATCGAGCCGCGCTGTTTCCGGGCCGCGATTGATGGCAGTGATGCGAATCAGAATGTCTTCAGTGTCGGCTTTGGCGTATTCGACAAACACGTCAAAGTAACGGTTGTCATTGAAGGCTCCTGAATCAAGCAATTCAAACTCTGGCGCTTGACGTCCGCGCTTCTGCGACTCCGCCACCAGTTGTTCGTAAGGGAAGCGAGTGTGCGGGTATTTGTACAAAAACTTCATGTACGAATGCGTCGGCGTGGAGTCGAGGTAAAAGTAATATTCCTTAACGTCTTCACCATGATTGCCTTGCGGGCCGGTCAATCCGAATAATCTTTCTTTCAAATACGGATCGCGCCCATTCCACATCGCCAGTGAAAAGCAGATCAATTGATGGCGGTCGCAGATGCCTGCGATGCCGTCTTCTCCCCAGCGATAGGCTTTCGACCGTGCTTGATCGTGAGGGAAATAGTCCCAGGCCGTGCCGTTCGGCGAATAATCTTCGCGCACGGTTCCCCAGGCGCGCTCGCTCACATAAGGCCCCCACCGTTTCCAGTGTTTGCTGCGCTGACGTGCTTCTTCCAAACGTTTGCCTTCTTGTGTCATAACGGTAAGCAGCTTAGCCAGCCTGAATACTCAAAGCAATGAAATTGCCCTCACCCGGAAAAGTAGTGAACCGGCCAGCCGGGGCAAACGTATGCCAGATCGAACTCCAAACAACGTAAACATTCTTGCCAAAATATTTGAGCGATTGAGGAACCAACGATGAGTAACAACCATTCGCGGGTGATGCCGCTGATTCTTATGGAAGACCTGACCAAAGTCTTTCGTAACGGCAAAGTTGAAACGCCTGTGTTAAACGGAATTGACCTGACAATCAGTCGAGGCGAATTTGCAGTGATTTTCGGCCCATCTGGCTGTGGGAAATCCACGCTGTTGGCGATCATGGGTTTGTTGGATTCGATGACTGAGGGAATTTACAGCTTCAACGGTCAGCCGGTTCAAGACCTGAAACTTTCAGACCGCGCTCGCATTCGCAATCAGGACATAGGTTTTGTTTTCCAAAATTTCAATCTGATTGGCGATATGTCGGTTTACGAAAACATCGAACAGCCGCTCAGTTACGGCAAGATCAGTTCAGCAGAACGAAAAGATCGCGTCATGGCTGTGTTGGATAAAGTCGGTCTGGCCGACCGTGCCCGCCAACGTCCAAGCTCGTTGTCGGGCGGTCATCAGCAGTTGGTTTCAATCGCGCGAGCCATCGTCGGTAACCCAACCATCCTGCTGGCCGACGAACCAACCGGCAATCTGGATTCAGCCAGCGGTGAAGTCGTCATGAAGTTGCTGAAACAGCTTCATGCAAATGGAACGACAGTTTGCCTGGTCACTCATGATGCGCGCTTTCTGCATCTTGCTGATCGCAAATTAGAGATGCTGGACGGACGAATGATCGCGGAGTAAGCTTTGACTCTAATACACTATTGGAGATTCCTTGATGAGCGCATTGCCAAAACATAAATACACATTGGAAGAATATCTTGATCTGGATGCAAGTTCCGAAGAGCGCTTGGAATTTTGGGATGGCGAGATTTTCTCGATGAGTGGCGTTAGCAACCAGCACAATCAGATTGAAATAAACCTGGTTTACCAATCCAGACGAAAATTGGGTCAACGCAACTGCTCGCTTTATGCCGCCAACATGCGCATTAAGGTGCCGAGTATGCCCCCTTATCGTTATGGGGATTTTTCTGCGCTTTGTGGAAATCCGAAATTTGAAAATATTGGCGGCGTTGATGTGCTGACCAATCCTTCTTTGATTATCGAAATTCTATCTACTTCGACTGAAGCTTATGATCGTGGGGACAAGTTTACCAACTATAAATCCATACCCAGTCTGACCGAATACCTGCTGGTTGCTCAGCATCGCCCGCATGTTTCGCAGTTCATAAAGCAGGCAGACGGTTCATGGCTTAATATGGAGTTCAATTCGCTTGGAGATGTTTTGAAAGTTGTTACACTGGATTGTGAACTGCCGCTAGCTGAAATTTACGAGGGTGTTGATTTCCCGCCACCCGCGGCCAAACTGACTTTTGCCTAAGCCACACCGTTTCGTTAGGAAAATACGAGCGAGCGGTCTAAGTCTTCTTCCGTAGTCTGGTTACCATTCCTGCTGCAAACGAAAGCAAAACCGAAGCCGTAGTCATCACAGTTGCATCGGCAATGTCGTTTTCGGGATCAACTTCGACCAGATCAATTGCCCGGACTTTGGGATGTTGGCCGCACAGAAAAGCCGCGCGTTTCAATTCCCATGGAGCCAGTCCACCTGGGCGCGAACCCGGGCAAGCCGGGGCGTAAATGCGATCCAGTACGTCCATGTCGAAATCAACGTAGATGGCTTTGACCCGTTCCGACAAATGAGCCAATGCCCCTGCGACCAGCGTTTCAAAATTGCGGCTGCGAACCTGCCCCATTGTAACCACCGAAATACCAACATCATGAGCAAACTCGGCATACGCGCCGGAGTTTGCAAAACCTTGGATGCCTATTTGGACAATGTTGTCTCCGGGCAAACCATCGTTCAGAAGGGCGCGAACGGGATTTCCGTTGGTCAGCCCCATATCCAAATCGCGCAGGTCAAAGTGCGCATCGAATGTCAGCAAGCCGCAATCTTCCAATGGCAAACCCAGGCCGTGAACTCCAGGGCGAGTGATGCCGTTGTCGCCGCCCAAAATGGCTATCGCATCAGCATCGGCCAAGCTGCTGTTGACGGCTTTACTAAGCGGTTCAAAAACTTCAGCCAGCGTCGCATAGGAATAATCCAGGTTTCCTGTGTCGCGCGCTTTCAGCCAGCGCAAATCGGCAGCGCTCTCAATGTCAAAGCAACTGAACTTTTTCAAGATCAAGCGAATGGCGTCAGGAGCCAGATCGCATCTCCCGGGTGTGATCGAACCCAGCCGAACCGGTGCGCCAAGCACCGCCAGCGTTCCCAGTGTCTGCGCGTAATGCTCACCGCCTAACCAGACACTAGCTCGCCGCCAGTTGGGATCGTTGAATAATGGTCCTGTGTCGGTATTCATCTGTTCTCCATTTCGGTTGGCGTAACCATTTGGAAGCCCAGATTGCGACAATCGCCGTTTACCGTCAAGGAAAACGAAAGCCGCGCAACATCCGAATCCCAAAATGGAAACGATGCTGCGCGGCTATGTTTACAACGGATTTAGGTATCCGCGGTTGAAGTTAGCGCCGAACCAGAGTGAAGTTGTCCACCACGAAATTGCTGCGGATATAACGGCTCTGATTGCCGACTGCGAAGATGGTGATTGGGATGCTGCCGTCGGCGACGGTGAAATTGACGCTTAGGTGAGCGCGTTGACCCGAAGGGGATGCCGATGACACACCTGGAGCGCCGTTGTTAAAATTCACGCCCAGCGTTGCAATTGTTCCGATGCTGGGGACGACATCCGCGCTCAAGGTGTAATTGCCTGGCGGCAAAGAAATATCCTGGGCGCAATAATCAACCAAGCGACGTCCGTTCGCCTGGAATTTAAGCGCGTACGCTCCGTCACTGACCAGAGTCGAATCGTTGACGATTGAAGCTCCGCCGCCTTCAAAGAAGTATGTGAAAACTCGCCAGCCACTGTAATCGCCTGTTTCAAAACTGGGATTGACGATCACGTTTAACGGAGTTCCGCCGGGCGGAGTTGGAGTCGGGGTGGGAGTTGGCGTTGGCGTCGGCGTCGGACTCGGAGTTGGAGTCGGCGAAGGCGTCGGACTTGGTGTTGGAGTCGGCGAAGGCGTCGGCGTCGCCGTCGGAGTTGGCGAAGGCGTTGCCGTCGGTGTCGGGCTTGGGCGCGGAATGCGTGGGCCAAGCAAGCGAATTGTGTGAGTGAAATAATCGCTGACGTAAATGTTGCCTTTGGAATCAACCGCCGCTGCTCCGGGGCGAACGAAGGCCGCTTGTTGAGCCGGGCCGTCAATGTGATCTTCGATGCCGCTGCCAGCAATGGTTGTCACTACGTTGCGTGTCACGTCCAGTTTGCGGACTTGGGCGTTATGCCAATCGGCAATGATGAAATTGCCGTCGCGATCGCGTGCGATTCCAGTGGCGAAAAAGAACGAAGCCTGAAGCGCCGGGCCATCTTTATCAATTCCTCCGCCAGCAACGGTTGTCACATCGCCATCTGGAGTCACTCGGCGAATGCGGCTGTTGAAGAAATCAGCAATCATCAAATTGCCTTGAGTATCAAAGGTTGCTTGAGGCGCTGCGCCTGAAAAACTGAACGCGGCGGCTGAACCTTGCCCATCGGCATAACCGTTGACGTAACCGGCGATTGTCGAAACGTAGCGCGTGGCATCAATCTTTCGCACCAGGTTCGTTCCAGAATCCAGAACATAAATGTTGCCGGAATCGTCCACCGCTACGCTGGTTGGATTGGCAAAGCGAGCGTTCACTCCGACGCCATTTTGAGAACCGTATTGTCCGCTGCCTGCGATAGTCGTCACCTGCCCGCTTGGCGAAATCATACGAATTCGATGGTTGCCGTAATCGGCGACGATGATGTTGTCGTTTTTGTCCACCGCGACTCCGGCCGGGCCGTAAAAGCGCGCCAGCGTGGTTCCATTGGCGAAACCCGCGATGCTTCCGGCGACGGTTGTCACCGTTCCGTCGGGCGCAACTTTGCGAATTCGATGATTGCGGAAATCAGCCACGATGACGTTGTCGTCTTTGTCAACGCAGATACCCAGCGGAGCATTGAACCGGGCAGTCGGCCCGACTCCATCGTTTGAACCGGGAGAAAAACCGACTCCGGCAAGAGTGCTGACGTAAAGACTGCTTTGCGCTGTGCCTGGTTTGGTGTTGAAGAAGGACGTAACGGCCAGAACCAAAGCCAGAAAGACGATGGTGCGAACGGTCAAGCTCGATTTCAAATTGCGAGCGATGAACGGACGGGAAAAGTTCATTGGATATTGCTCCTAAAAAGGGAACGCCCGCCACGCGGGCAATTTATTGAAAGGCTCAGTTATGAAGCTCACCTGCCAAAATTTCTGGGGAAATGGCGGCGAATCATGCGCGGAGAGATTGGCGCTTTATTGAGACGCTTCTGATTGCCAAATACAGAGTGCGGTTGCTTTTCTGCAGGAACTTTTTAATCCTCAGCCATAATACTTGGCAAGTCACCTTATTTTTTCAATTTCAGGAGGAAAAATGCACAGATTCTCGACCGTTGCTTTCCTGGCTCTTTTTGTCAGTTTGACGTTTTCGGCTTCCGCCCAATCCAAACTTGGGCAAGCCAAACCGCAAATAGAAAAACTGATTGCTGCCAGCGGCGCTGAAGTCGTCGGCGTTGCGGTTTACGACCTTGAAACCAAACAAACTCTGCTGATCAACGAACGTGTCAGCATGCACGCCGCCAGCACAATGAAGCTGCCGGTGATGATGGAAATCTTTCGGCTGGTTGAAGAAAAGAAGCTGCGATTAACCGATCCGATTGAAGTCAAAAACAAGTTTTTCAGCATCGTTGACGGCAGCGAATACCGGTTGAACAAAAGCGACGATAGCGACGAAGAGGTTTATAGCCGAATCGGTCAGAAAATGACCGTACAGGAACTGGTGGATCACATGATTACCTGGAGCAGCAATCTTGCTACGAACATTTTGATCGAGCGTGTAGGCCCCGAAAATGTCATGAAGCTGATGGCGGAACTCGGCGCAAAAGACATTCGAGTCTTGCGCGGAGTCGAAGATTCAAAAGCTTTTCAGGCAGGGAAGAACAACACCACGACGGCTTTTGATTTGATGTTGCTGCTGCGAGCGATCGCCGAAAACAAGTTTAAGAGCAAACGCATTTGCGAAAAGATGGTAGAGGTTTTGTCGGCTCAGCACTTCAATGACGGGATTCCGGCGGGAGTTCCGACCGGAACTCGCGTTGCTCACAAGACCGGCGAAATCACCAAACACAATCACGACGCCGCAATCGTTTACCCGATTGGTGGCAAACCTTATGTGATTGTCGTCTTGACCAAAGGCATTGCCATCAATAAACAAAGCAGCAAACTGATCGCGGATATTTCGCAGATTGTTTATAGCGCGCTACGAAGCTGATGGCTTTGCCCTGTTCCATTTGAACGACATTTGCAGGCTAACCTCTGGGCAACAGTTTGGTAACTTCCCGCTGCTTGCTTTCGTGAGCCAGCAACCATTCTTTGCGTTCCATTCCGCCTCCGTAACCGGTTAGCTTTCCGTTTGCGCCGATGACTCGATGACAGGGAACGATGATCGAAATCGGATTGCGCCCGTTGGCGGCTCCAACTGCGCGTGAACTTTTTGGATTTCCAACGCGCTCGGCCAGTTCGCCGTAACTGATTGTCACTCCAAACGGGATGTTTTGCAGTTCCTGCCAGACCTGCTGTTGGAACTCGGTGCCGCGCATAACCAGCGGCAAATCGAATTCAGTTAGTTCACCAGCGAAGTAAGCTTTCATCTGTTTTTGAGCTTCGGCAAATGGTTTGGCATTGTCGTCGCGTATCCAGGCGTCGCTGAAAAACGGGCCATGGCGTTGGCTCATCATAAACAAACTGGTCAATGCTCTCCGCCTGAAGTCAGCAACAACGGATCAATCGGGCTTTCAATTCTGGTGTAATAAGTAGTCATTTTTCCCCCTCAGAGTGAAGTAGGTCGAACTGTCAGTTTGATTACGTGGCCGGAAGCTTTTCGGCCAGCAAGAAGTTTTTACAGTGAGAGGCAAACTGATAGTTCGCCCTACAATTTTTTCCACAAGTGCATCACGGCGTAAGCTCGCCAGGGTCGCCAGGCTTCGGCGATTTCCAGAACCCGTTTGGGTTTGTTTGTTTCCAGAGCTTTGTAAACTCCCAGGTCTGTGTGCGGAAAAGCATCTGGCCAGGACAGCGCGCGCATTGCAATGTATTGCGCCGTCCATTCGCCAATGCCCGGCAGTTCTTTCAACTGTTGAATCGTTTGTTCGACGTTCACACCGGGTTCCAGCTTCAGCTTGCCGTCGGCGACTGCTTGCGCCAAAGCCTGAATTGATCGTGCTCGTGCGGCGATGATGCCCAGCGAAGTCAGTTCGCCTGGTTCGGCTGCGGCAACTCGGTCAGGTTTCGGCGTCAAATGAGTCAAACCGGCGATTGGAGTTTCAATCGCTTCGCCAAAAGCCGCGACGTAACGACCGGCCAACGTCGTCGCCGATTTGACGCTGATCTGCTGACCTAGAATTGCTCTGACGGCGATTTCAAATCCGTTGAAAGCTCCGGCGACGCGCAGGCCGGGATTTGCCGCAGCCAGTTCGCCAAGCTGCGCCGCAATTTGCAGCGGCTCGGTTTTCAAATCAAAAACTCGTTTGACGCCAGCCAACACTGGCAACAACGTTTTCGCCAGTGAAGCGGAAACTTCAACTCGTAACACTGGTTTTTCGGCTGCGACTTCAACGGCAATCCAGCCGGTTTGTTTATCAATCTCGACGGTTCTCAGGTAACGATTGCCTGCAACAGATTCAATGCCAGCCAGCGCGCGAACTTTCAGATAATCCAGCAACGATTGCCAATCCAGCGGCGGGCGATAAGCCAATTCGCAGACCAGAGTTTCATTTGCGGCAGTGGCTCTCCTCTTTCTTAAATCGGTTGGATTCAGGCGGTAACGTTCTTTGAACAGAGCGTTGAATCGCCGCAAGCTGGCAAAGCCGCTGGCAAAGGCGATTTCGGTAATCGGCAAATTCGTGTCGGTCAGCAAACGTTTGGCCAGCAACAATCGCTGAGTCTGGATCAATTCGATGGGTGAAACTCCGAACTCGCTTTGTATGACCCGGCGCAGATGACGGTCGGTGATTCCCATCTCGGCGGCGAATTCGTCCAGCCGCTTTTCAGTCAACGAACCGTCTTCGATTCGATTGATGGCCGAAGCCGCCAAGCGGCTGACGGCATCAATCCGCGCATTGCCCGGCGCCAGCTCCGGTCGGCAAAGCAGGCAAGGGCGAAAGCCGGATTGTTCCGCCAACGCCGCTGTCGAAAAGAATTTGCAGTTTTCGCTGCGCGGAGTTTTTGCCGTGCAAACCGTCCGACAGTAAATTTTCGTCGTCGAAACTCCGACGAAAAAGACGCCATCAAAGCGCGTGTCGTGAGTCAGAATCGCCTGGTAATAACTGTTATGATCCATAACCATAATCCGAGTTTAGCCGATGGACGCGCGACAGTCTCGCCGTTTTCGGACACGGAAATTGACTTACCTGCATTTGCAAAAATTGTTTGTCGAGTTAAGAATTGCGGCTCTTTCAACACC
This sequence comes from Blastocatellia bacterium, assembly GCA_044221525.1. GTDB lineage: Bacteria > Acidobacteriota > Blastocatellia > RBC074 > RBC074 > RBC074. The sequence goes on from JBGAPB010000094.1 coordinate 17,813, forward strand.
AGATTTCTAAAACTACAAAAGATTGAACATGACTTGCATAGGTCATTGCTTATGTGGTCAAACTCAGGATTTCGTGCCACGAAGTGTGTCTGTGAGGTTATACGTGTCACGATACTGACTCTCTCAAGGAGCATTTGAATGTCAGTTCACCAATCAACTGAAGACAAAAACGAACGCCGATCATTTCTGGGAGTTCTTTCCGGCCTGATTGCCGGAGGAATTTCAGCCGTTTTAGGTGTCACCGTCGGACGGTTTGCAGTTTCGCCCGCGCTGTCAGCAGCCGGTGCCGAAAACTGGGCAGACCTTGGCCCCGTTGCGAACATTGCCGAAGGCAAGCCGGTCAAACTCAATGTCGTAGTTTCACAAGATGCGGGCTGGGGCAAATTCCAAGCTCAACGCGCTGT
>JBGAPB010000095.1:0-18837 GCA_044221525.1 Blastocatellia bacterium
GCCAGCAAACCTCCACCGTAATCGGGGAAGTAGCGCCACGAATCATAACGAATCCAGTCATAAGCGACTTTCGGCGCTGAGCCTAGGAATCTTTCCCAGTCCAAGCCCGCCGGTTTCGGCTGCGGATTAATCTTGCGGCGCTGCCAAGCAAAGTCGTGCCAGATGGCGCGTGCAAAAACGACTTTGCCGAGTTTGCCTTTGTCGAAAATTTCAGCTTTAGCTCGTTGGTAATGAGCGCCGCTGCGTTGTTGCGTGCCGGTTTGAATGACTTTGCCATACTGTTTGGCGATGGCTAAAAACTTTGCGCCCTCTTCAAAATGGTGCGAAGTCGGTTTTTCCAGATAAATGTGTTTGCCGGCTTTGAGCGCGGTCAGCGTGTGATTCAAATGCAAATGATCCGGCGAACCGATCAGCACGGCGTCAACGTCTTTGCGGCTCAAGGCTTCTTCGATGGCGACCAGCTCATCCGGTTTGACGCCCAGAAAGTCGCGCGCGCGTCCACGTTGAACATCGTAAACATCGGCGATGCAACGAAGCTCGGCTCGGCCTGTCGTCAGGAAGGCTTTCATGACTTCACGGCCACGCCGACCGCTGCCAACCAGAGCCATTCCAAGCCGGTCGTTTGCTCCGAGGACACGCGAATATGACGCGGCGGTCAAAGCTGCTGCGCTTGAGCCAATCAAAAACTCTCTTCGTTTCATATCAATTCTTCCTGGATCGGTAAGGCGTCAATCTCGGCCACCAGCATTTCACTTTGACGCGATAGCATTCATAACTTTCACCGAACTTTTCAACCAACTCAACTTCTTCCAAAGGCCGCGCAACGTAGTTCCAAACCAGACTGCCAGCCAGCGCATAAAGCATCACCACCGCTGAGCCAAGATAAATTCCAACGGCCAATCCTTGTCCCAATCCAGCCAGAGCCATTGGGTTTCGCACATAAGCATAAGGCCCGCGAACAACCAATTGCCGTGTGCCATCCACCGGCAAAGGTGTTCCGGCTCCAAACCAGGCCATCGTCACGCCGCTCCATAATCCAAGCGCGCTGAGCAAACCAAACAATCCAATCGCCAGCCAATGTTGACTTAAAAATTGAAATTGCGGAATTCCAAGCTCGACTTCCAGGCGATTTATCAACGCAGGCAGCGCCAGCAGGAAGAAGCTCCAAAAGACTGCGATTTGCCCAAGCGTTTTCGTCAGATTCCAAAGCGGAATGGACTGTTTGGCCTGTCGAAAAAGCGTTTGTGCCGGGTAAACAAACAGCAAGGCCAAGACCAGACTTGCTCCAAACGAAGCCGACATCATCACCACGCTGATCCAAGCCGAACCGGTGAACAACGACAATGCCAGACAATAAAGCGTCGCGTAACCCAGCGAGCCAACCACCAGCCATAACGCTACGTTCGCCGAAGCTTTTTCGCGGCTGCAAAGAAAGCTGGCGGCGAAAGAGCCGATTACTATCAATGAAAGATCAGGCAGGCAAAAAGCCAGCAGGAAAACTTCGTTGCCGTTGGGCGGCAAGAACAACCGCCGCGATTCCGGGTATAGCCACAACACCAGCCACCAACCCATAACAGCCAACGCCTGCAACGAAAAATAAGTGGGCGTAAGTTTGCGCGTATCCATAGCGTTTGTAGTTCCGCCTTTAGGCGGCTGAAGCCGCGCCGCCGCCTAAAGGCGGAACTACGAACGGAGCTACTTGCCGAAAACCTGTTTCAAAGTTTGTCGCGCCGGAGCGACGGCTTTTTCGCCGGGCTTTTCGCCGCTCAGGCGTTCTTCTTCATTGAGTGCCCAGCCAGTCCATCTCACCTTTTTGATGACGGCGGCAAGCTGCTGGATAGGGAATTCGCCCTGTCCAAGCGGAACCTGTTCGCCGTTTTTGAAATCTCGTAAATGCAATCCGATGATACGTTTGTGGTGTTTGGCAAAAAACTCTGGCACGTTGGCTTTGGCGTAAAACGCCCAGCCGAAATCGTGGAGGAAGTCCACCAACGCCAGGTCGGTTTGTGCGTACAAGCCTTCGATTTCTACGCCGCCTTTTTCAAACTCGGGGCCGTGATTGTGATAGGCCAACCTGATTCCTTTTGATCGGCAATACTTTCCGGCGGCGTTCAATCCATCGGCTTTACGCTTCAAGGCGTCGGCGGAGACTTTGCCGTCTCGGATCAAACCGCCGCCGCTCAAAATCAATCGTTCGGCTCCGAACAGGGCAGCGCCATCAACGATTTTCTTAACCAGGTCTATCGGCGCTACCTGAGTTTGCTGGTCGTATTTATCCAAAAAGATGTGACAGCCAAGAAACCTCAGGCCCGTAGCTTCGATCTGTTTTCGCGCTGCTGCGGAATTTGCGAACTGGCCTTGCACGTTGCGAAAGCCTGTCTCAAAACCTTCGTAGCCGAGTTCTTTCAGTTTGCGCAAAACTTCCAAAAGGTTGTCGAAGTTCGTGGGATCAATCCGCCAGGCATTGGTCTGGCAGCCGATTTTGACTCCACCTGGTTTAGGAGTGGCTTGCAACAGCGTGGCCAATGAAGCCGCCGAAGCGACAGCCAGCGGCGCAGCTAAAAATTCGCGGCGTGAAATCATCTGATGTTCCGTTTTCGATGTGAATTGAGCCGGATTATTTTTGACGGTTTACCGGTAAACCTGATTGCAGCGCGAACTAGACCACACGTGGCAAAACGCTGTCAAGATTTTGTCATACCAATTGATTCGCGTAGCTGCAATTTTACCGGCAGAATCAAACTTTGCGGTTCGGAGTATTCGCAATTCATCGCGCCAATCAACATTCTATAAGCTTGCTTGCCGATGTCGTACATTGGGGTAACGACCGTAGTCAGGCTGGCGTGGGTGAATTCGCCAACTGCTGTGCCATCAAAACTGACGATTGAAACTTCGCCAGGGACGGCGATCTTTTGTTCGTCAAAAAATCTGAGCAAACCGACGGCAACCACATCGCTGAAAGCGACAACCGCAGTGGGCTTTTTTCGATTCGCAGCCCACAACCGTTTTCCGGCTTCGTAACCTCCGGCAAATGTCAGGTCGCAATGCTCAATCAATTTTTTATCTTGCTCGAAGCCTTGTTTGCGCGCGAATTGTTTGAATGCGACCAGCCGTTGACGAATGGGCAGCATCGTTGGTCGGCCTGAAATGTATCCGACACGGCGATGTCCGTGTTCGGCCAACGCTTCGACAACTGCTGCAACTCCGGCGGTGTAATCTGCGGCCACTTGATGAAAAATTGCCGGGCGCAATTCGCGGTTTACCAGCACAACATCAAATTCGTTGTCTTTTGTCAGCAGGCCTTTCCAGAACTCCGGCAGCCGTGGTCTTTCGCTGGTGAAAGGTGGCGCGGCGATGATGCCTCCGACGTGCAGGCTCATCATGTCGCGAACTCGCTCAGTGTAACGACCAATTTCGTAAGACCCGTTTGCCAGTAACACATGGTAATTTTCGGCACTGGCCTGATCTTCGATGGCGCGAATGACTTCGGCGTAATAATGGTCTGAACTGTTGGGAACAATCACGCCCAGCAGGTTCGATTTGCCGGTTGCCAGTGCGCGGGCAACGTGGCTGGGTTTGTATCCCAGGGTGTCCATTGCCTCGCGGACGCGCTCTTTGGTTTCAACCGGAATACGCGAACTATCTCGCAGGGCCAGCGAAACCGTCATGGCAGAAAGTCCCAGACTGGCTGCAACATCGCGAATTGTGATCTTCTTTTTCAAGCTGTGAACAGATTCAATTTTGACTGCAAGGTTGATGATTGACGACAATCGCAAACTATCACAGCATCAAGTCAGCGAACAATGTTACTCAAGACAAAGGAGAATCGTGTTCAAGCTAGCAGTAGACGATGAAATCGAAATCCGAATGCTCGAAGAGTTTGATGCCGATGAGGTATTCGAGTTAGTAAATCGCAACCGCGAATATCTGCGCCAGTGGCTGATCTGGGTTGACCGTACAGGCACAGCGGATGTCACGCGGCAGTACATCAAAGATGCCAGACGGCTTTACGAAAACAAGGAGGCGATGTCTGCCGGTATCTGGCTGAATGGGGAACTGGTCGGCGCAATCGGAGTCGTCGGCTACGAATGGCACAATCGAATTATGGAAATTGGTTACTGGTTGTCAGCCGACCGTCAAGGCAAAGGCATTATCACCAGGGCAGTTTCGGTAATGGTTGACGACGCTTTCAACAATCTGGGAATGAATCGAGTTGAGATTCACTGCGCCACCGGAAATGTTGGCAGCCGGGCGATACCTGAACGGCTGGGCTTCAAGCAGGATGGAGTGATGCGCGAAGCTGGTTTGATAAACGGCCAGTTCGTAGACAAAGTGATTTACTCAATGTTGGCAAGCGAATGGAAAAAATAAAACTTATGACTTCAACTTCTGAACTGCGTGAAGCGGCGCTCAATATCTTTCACAAAACTTTGGCGGCAATTGATGCTGAAACTGTAGTAGCTTCGCATTTGCAATTGAACGGCGATCAGCTTTCAGCAGGCGGAGAAGTTTACGACTTGTCGCAGTTTTCAAGGCTGTTGGTCATCGCCATCGGAAAAGCCAGCGTGCCGATGGCTCGCGCGGCGGAACAGGTTTTGGGCGAACGAATCACAGATGGCCTGGTCGTCACCAACGCCGTAATTGGTGATTTGCCAAAGTTACCTGTTTTGATAGGTGGCCATCCGCTGCCGAATGCCGCCAGCCTGGAAGCGGCCTCAAAAGCTTTGGCCTTGTTGCGCAAACACGACAGCGAACAAACGCTGGTGCTGTTTCTGATTTCCGGCGGAGGCTCGGCAATGTTTGAGCAGCCGATTGATCCGGGCGTAACTCTGGATGACTTGCAGGCGGTCAACAAAGCTTTGGTTAATTGCGGAGCCGTCATCAACGAAATGAATATCGTCCGGCGGCATCTGTCTGCGGTCAAAGGCGGTAAGTTGGCAGCGGCGGCACCGCGCTCGCGGCAGATTTCGCTCTACATTTCGGACGTGAACAGCGACGATTTGACGACGGTGGCTTCTGGGCCGACTTTGCCGGATAGCTCGACTTTTGAGGACTTCCAGCAAATTGTTGAACGATACGGTTTGCTCAAACAGTTTCCGCCAGTTGTCGTTCATAGCCCTGCCTTCAAGCGGCAGCAGCCGAAGATTCCGCCTGAAGGCGGGACTACGAACTCTCATTACCTGTTGATGGACAACCGCCGGGCGATGCTGGAAGCCAAACAAATTGCCGAGCGCGATTACGGCTTTATCGTTGAGATAGCCGAAGACCAGGTTGAAGGTCATGTCGAGGCGATGATGCTGGCTCACATCGAGCGCATCGTGCTTCTGCAAGCCAAGCACAAAGGCCACGCCGTCTGTCTGGTCTCAGGCGGCGAAGCCATATGCCCCGTCCGGGGCAGTGGGCAAGGCGGGCGCAACCAGGAATTTATTCTTCGCTCGGCGATTCAGATGGATCATTTTCAAACCGAAAACGTTGTCGCACTGAGCGCAGGAACCGACGGTATTGACGGCCACAGCCCAGCAGCCGGGGCCATCGCCGACGCTGAAACCATCAGCCGCGCAGCCGCCAAAGGCATTTCCGCCGAAGCCCACTTAATCAACAGCGACTCGTTCAACTTCTTCAATTCGATTGGCGATGCGATCATTACCGGGCCGACCGGAAACAACGTCCGCGATTTAAGAATTCTGCTGGCTGGCTGAAACTGATTCATTCGTTGTAGAATCCGCGCCGCTTCATCAACAAAACATATTCGATAAACATCAACGGCATTCAGCTCGCCACGATTGAGCAATAATTGCCGATAGCTTTGCCGGGTCTGAAATCCCATTTGCAGCCGATGCGTCAGCGTCAATTAAACACAAAGTTGAGACGAACTTTGTGTGGCTCTGATGTCAGGCTGTTAAGGTGGTTGTTACTATCAAATTCTATTCAAACAACCACACTTCAAAACAACTTTCGGAGGATTTATGAAGAGTTCCATCTCTACCATCAGACTCGCATTGGCTCTAGTGACAGTATTGTTGCTGTCACCAGTGGCTTTCGCGCAGTTTGATACTGCGACCGTGCTCGGAGCTGTCACTGACGCAACCGGCGCGGCTTTACCCAAAGCTACGGTTACATTGAAAAACGTCGCCACTGGAATTACTGCGACAGTTCAAACCGACGAAAACGGCAATTATCAGTTTTCCAACGTCAAAATCGGGACCTATACACTAACTGCTGAAGCTGCGGGGTTTTCCAAAACTGCGGCTGAAAATTTTCAAGTTACGGTTAACGCCAGGCAAAGAATTGATCTGGCAATGAAGGCCGGGGCAGTCACCGAAACCGTGACTATCACTGCTGAAGGCGCGAGGTTGGAAACCGAATCTTCGGATCGTGGACAAGTCATTAACCGCGAACAGATCGTCAACCTGCCGCTCAATGGTCGTTCTTATGCCGATCTGGCGTTGCTGTCGCCTGGCGTTCGTCGTTCGTGGCTGGCTGCTCAGGAAGCGGGAACACGTGACGCGTCGTTTAACGTCAACGGTCTGCGTTCTTCGCTCAACAACTTCATCATTGATGGTGTTGATAACAATTCGTACGGAACCAGCAACCAGGGTTTTTCAAACCAGGTGGTGCAGGCTTCGCCGGACGCAGTTCAGGAGTTCAAAGTCCAGACCAACAACTTCAGCGCCGAATTCGGTCGCGCTGGCGGGGCCGTCATCAATGCCGCGCTTCGCAGCGGGACGAACCAGTTTCACGGCACGGTTTATGAGTACCTGAGAAACACTTCGCTGAACGCGACAGGCTTTTTCAAACCGTTGAGAAATCAGAAACCGACACTGATTCAGAATCAGTTTGGAGGAACAATCGGCGGCCCGATCAAACAAGATAAAACGTTTTTCTTCGCCGATTACGAAGGCTTTCGCCGCATCACTCGCACTTTGCAAGGCAACATTCAGACGATTCCGACCGCGCCAAACCGTCAGGGCATTCTGACAGTGGACGTGGTCGCGCCATTTGATTTTGTGGATTCGACCGGAGCCACGATCAAAGCCGGAACCCGTTTTGCCGCAGGTTCGGCTGTGCCGATGACGAAATTCGCCAGACAGGTGATTGACCAGATTCCGCTGCCGACCAGCACGGCCCTGACGAACAATTATGAAAACCTGCCGCGCAATAAGTTTTACAACGACAAAGGCGACGTGAAGATTGACCACAACTTCAGCGAACGAACCACCGCTTTTGCCCGCATCAGTCACCGCAAAGTGAACAACTTTGAAGCGCCGACTTTGCCGGGGCCTTTGTTCAGTTCAAACGCCAATTCGTTTGTCCGCGTGCTGAATCAGCAATTGGCCACAGGCGTAACCCATAATCTGACCGCCACCTCGGTTTTGGAATTCCGCTTTGGCATTTCGCGCACCGACGCTGGAAAAACTCCAACAGGCGTGGGCGATCCGAACTTCAAGGTTCCGGGTCAACCGACCGATCCACGTTTTGCTGGTGGGCTGACGACACAGTCCATAGGCGGTTATCTGGGTCTGGGTCGTCAGAATAGCAATCCGCAATTCCAGAATCCGACGGTTTACAATCCGCGTCTGAATTACACCTTTCTCGTTGGCAAACACAGTTTCAAATCGGGATACGAGTATCAGGCGATCTTCACGGAGATTGACGATTTCAACCCGAAATACGGCACGGATGCTTACTCCGGTCAATTCAGCCGCCCATCGGGCGCGGCCAGCAACAATTTTTATAACCTGGCTGACTTCTTTTTCGGAGCCCGCAGCCAGTACGACCTGAACAACGCGGTAATCATTAACCTGCGTCAGCGCATGCACTTCGCTTATTTGCAGGACGATTTCAAGCTCAACTCAAAGCTGACGCTCAATCTTGGCGTCCGTTATGAATTCGCCACGCCGCAGTGGGAAAAGGACAATTTGTTGGGTAACTTCGACCCGGCGACGGCGACTTTGATTCAGGCCAAATCCGGCTCGATTTACGACAGAGCTTTGGTTAATCCAGACCGTAATAACTGGGCTCCGCGATTGGGCTTTGCCTGGAATGCGCTGGAAAAAACCGTAGTTCGCGGCGGTTACGGAGTCAGTTACATTCACTTCAATCGTCTGGGTGGAGAAAACCTGCTTTCGTACAATGGTCCGAACATTGTTGGAAATAGCATCACGCAGCAGCCTTCGCAGGGCATTTGCTCAGGCAATAACTTTCTGGGATGTTTCCGCCCGACCGAAGCCGGTTATCCGACCGATTTCGTCGCGCCTTCGCGGTTTAATCCGCTGACTGCCCGCGTCAATTTCACGCCGAAAGACACTCGTGCCGGTTATGTTCAAAGCTGGCATTTGAGCGTGCAGCGCGAATTGCCGTGGAAGTGGCTGTTGGATGTCGGTTATGTCGGCAACCGCAGCAACAAGCTGATTATGCTGGCTGATTACAACCAGGCGCGCCCGAACAACGCGACCGATCCGGCGGCTGGAACTCCGTTGCAAGCTCGCCGTCCTTTTGCCAACTATTCGTTCGTGCAGATTTCCTTCAACGGCGGTTGGACGAATTACCACGCCTTTCAGGCGAAACTGGAACGACGTTTTTCTGATGGTTTGTACCTGCTGAATTCGTTCACCTGGTCCAAGGCTATGGACAACGTCGCCGGACACTTGGAAGCCAACTTCGGCGACAACTCGCGCGGCAATATTCGCAATCTGGCAAACGACAAAGGTTTGTCTAATTATGACCAGCCTTTCAACAACACGACCAGCGTCGTTTACGACCTGCCGTTCGGCAAAGGTCGTCATTATCTGGGCAGCAGCAATGTTGCGGTTGATTCAGTTCTTGGCGGTTGGCGCATGACGTTGATTAATACAATGAACAGTGGGTTGCCGATCAACATGACATACGGCCCGGCTTCGGCATTCGTTGTTGGTTCGTCACTGACATATCGCCCTAATCTGACGGGGCAGAATTTGTACAATGACCGGAACGATCCGACTAACTTTCTGAATCCGCGCGCCGCAACTGTTCCGACAGATCGCACTCAACCGTTTGGCACGGCAGGTCGCAACATCATACGTTCGGCCAACTTCTTCCAGACGGATTTGGGATTGCACAAAGCCTTCCCGCTGTGGAAAGAAAGCACCAAGCTGGAATTCCGCATGGAGGCATTCAACCTGTTCAACCGAACCAACTTTGTTAATCCGGACGCCAACGCATCAAACATCCGCTTTGATAGTGCTGGCAATTACACAGGCAATTTCGGAAAGATCACCTCGACTTTCCCGGCGCGCCAGATTCAGTTTGCGCTGAAGCTGGTCTTCTAAACCTCTCCGGTCGATACCGCGCGCGTAAGCAAGCGGCGGCTTGCGATCAAGATCGCTTGCTCACGCGCGCGGTACCGACCGGTATTTCAAGGCTTGACACTATGACCCGAAAATACGCGCTTCTTGCTTCTTTCACCTTTCTCCTCTCCTTTGCCGTTTCGGCACTCGCTCAAAACAAAACTGAAAACGTCATCTTGATCACGCTTGACGGTGCGCGGACTCAGGAAGTCTTCGGCGGCTTAGACTTGGACATCCTCAAAGACAAAACCAAGCGCGGCAAAGTCGAAGACTCTGCGCTGTACAAAAAGTATTGGGCGGCGACACCGGAAGAACGCCGAATGAAATTGATGCCGTTTTTCTGGGGAACGCTGATGAAAGAGCACGGTTCGATTGCGGGTAATCGCAGCCTGAACAGCTCCGTCATGACCACGAACAAGATGTGGTTTTCGTATCCTGGCTATTCCGAAATCCTGACCGGCCAATCCAATGACGCAGTCATCAACAGCAACGACCGCAATCGCAACCCTCGAACCAGCGTGCTGGAATTTCTGAAACGCAAACTGAAGCTCAACAAAAACCAGGTAGCGTTGTTCGGTTCGTGGGACGTGTTCAACTGGATTGCCGAACACGAAGAAGGCGCAATCACCATCAACGCGGGGCACGAACCTTACGAACTGGCGGCAAGCTCCGAAACCAAAGCCTTTAGCAAGCTGCAAAACGAAAAGCTCAGCCCGTGGGACAGCGTGCGATTCGATTACTTCACCGTCCGCTTTGCGATGGAGCATTTGAAAACTTACCAGCCGCGAGTGATGCATATCGCTCTGGGCGAAACCGACGACTGGGCGCACGGAGGCGATTACGCGCACGTGCTGAACTCCTTCCACCAAAATGACCAGCAGTTGAAAGAATTGTGGGATTACCTGCAAAGCTCGCCGCGTTACAAAGGCAAAACCTCAATCATCATCACCGTGGATCACGGACGCGGCAACACAATCAAAGATTGGACTGACCACGGCGAAAAAGTCCCAGAAGCGCAATACATCTGGATGGCGTTTGTCAGCCCTGATAGCGCGCTTCGTGGCGAATGGAAAAGCACCGAAACGATTTACCAGAACCAGGTCGCAGCAACACTTTGCCGTTGGCTGAACATTGATTACAGCGAAAACAACCCGCAAGCGGGTAAGCCTATCGCGCGGCTGTTCAATAAAAACAACTGAATAGTTCGCAAACTAAGCGCCCAATCGTTTCTGTCGCCGCTTCGCAACGGCTAATCCTGGGACTTGGACGCTGAACGTTAATGGGTACCGTAGCCGCTTTTAATCGCATTGCTCTGCTTGTGGCTTAACGTCGGCTATCTTTCTGGCTGTATGTTCCAAACAGAGGTCACTCAAATGAAAACAAACTCCCGCATTTTGCTGATTGTTGCCGCGTTCGGCTTCATGCTGTCCATGACAGTGGTTACCCCTCTCGCTCGCGTCAATACGGCTCTGGGCGACGACCTGTTTGCCGGTCTCCGCTGGCGTAACATTGGTCCGTTTCACGGTGGGCGCATCTCGGCTGTCACCGGGGCGGTCGGTCAGCCCGGCGTGTTTTACGTCGGCGCGCCCGCCGGCGGTATATGGAAAACCACGAGCGCGGGCGTGACGTGGTTTCCGATCTTCGATCAGTTCACAAACGTGGACAGCATCGGCGCGGTGCAAGTGGCGCCGTCTGATCCCAGCATTGTCTATGCCGGCACGGGCGATTCGGTGCAAGGCTCGCTCGGCGACGGTATGTACAAATCCACCGATGCGGGCAAGACGTGGGCGCATATCGGCCTCGAAGACACAGTCAAGGTCAACAAGATCGTGGTGGATCGAAAAGACCCCAATCTGGTGCTTGCCTCAACGCAAGGCGATGCGCACGGCACAGCGGCCAGGGCGTTTACCGCAGCACCGACGGCGGCAAGACTTGGGCGAATGTGCTCAGGCCTGACAACGCCAACGGCACGCGCGACCTTGAGTACGCCTTCGACGTGCCGAACGTAATGTTTGCCACGTCGCAAGGCGCGGGCGGCGGATTTGGCGGCGGCGGCGGGGGGGCAGCTGCGCGCCACAAGGGCCGAACGGCACGGCGCTTTTCAAATCCACCGACGCGGGTAAGACCTGGACAAAGGTCAGCACGCTGCCGCAGTACACGGGACGGATCAGCGTCGCGATTGCGATGCACACCAACGGCCAGCGTGTGTTCGTAGTGGGTGGCCCGCTACAAGGAGGCTCCGGTTTGTATCGCTCTGACGATCAAGGCGCGACCTGGCAGCACATGGCTTCGGGTGACACGCGCGTGTCCAATGGGCAAGGTGCGTTCAGTTCGGGCGTGTGGGTTGATTCGCAGAATCCGGACATTCTCTACACGGTGAGCACGACTGTGTATCGCTCGACCGACGGCGGCAAAACGTTCAGCGCGTTTAAGGGCGCGCCCGGCGGTGAAGACCCGCACGACATCTGGATTGATCCGACGAACGGTCAACGAATGTTGTTCGGCTTCGATCAAGGCCCGGCGGTCACGCTCGACGGCGGTCAGACCTCGAGCGGCTATTACCAAATCCCGATTGCGCAGATTTACCACGTCAGCACCGATACGCGATATCCGTACTGGGTCATGGGGACGCAGCAGGACACCGGCGCGATTATGACGCGCAGCCGCAGCGATCAGGGGCAAATCACCACCATTGATTGGTCGCCGCTGCCAGCCTCCGAGTTTGGAACGGTCGTGCCCGATCCGCTCAAGCCCACCACCATCTACGGCCTTGGGTATGGCAACGGGCAAGGCAATGGGATGATCAAGATTGACCTCGCCACCGGACAGTGGGGCAACGTCGCTCCGAATTTTGGAGCGGACACGAACCTGTATGCCGCAGGCCGCGATTTCTGGAAACGCTTCGACACGGCGTTCGAGCCGAAGGCGATGTACGTCGGCTACAACTGCCTGCTCGTCACGCGCGATGGCGCCGAAACGTGGAAAGCCTTCAGCCCCGATCTCACAACGCCGAAGGGGCAGCCGCTGGTCCCGTGCGGCGTTGCGCCCGCAGCAACGACAACACCGGCGCCGGGAGGGCCGGCCGGTCCGGGAGGTTTTGGCGCTCAGCGTCCTTCGATCACTGACTTCTCGCTTTCGACCATCAAACAAGGCGTCGTCTGGGCGGGCAGCAGTAACGGACAGCTCTACAACACGATGGACGGCGGCAAGACGTGGAACAACGTCACGAATATCGCTGACCTGCCAGCAAATGCCAATTTCGTTACTGTCGAGGCCGGACACAGCGACATCAATACGGCCTACGTGTTGGTCAATATCGGTTTCGGGCGGGGCGGCGGTGGCGCGCCAGCGGCGGCGGAACAGCATTACATCTATCGCACGCACGATGGCGGCAAGAGCTGGACGCGCATCGTCAATGGATTGCCGACCGATGAACGCACAGGCAGTCTGGTCCGCGTCATCCGCGAAGACCCGAAACAGAAAGGTTTGCTTTTTGCGGGCACCGAAACGACCGTTTACGTTTCCTTCGACGACGGCGATCACTGGCAATCGCTGCGGCTGAATCTGCCGAGCACTTCGATCCGCGACATGGTATTTCATACCCACGACCACATGAACGATCTGGTAATCGCCACCTATGGCCGTGGATTCTGGGTGCTCGACGACATGAGTCCGCTGCGTGATGTTGCAGCGAAGGCGGAGCAAATAGCCGCCGCGCCGGCGTATTTGTACAAGCCGGGCGATGCGATCCGCTCGCGTATGAACTCGAATTGGGATCAACCGATGAATCCCGAAATGCCGCACGCGCAGAACCCGCCGTTCGGCGCTCTACTCTATTACCATTTGAGCAAAAAGCCTGCGGGCGAGATCAAGCTGCAAATCTTTGACGCGGCGAATCAGTTGGTGCGGACAATCACGAGCACGCCGCCAACTTTGTATGAGCGACCACCGTATCCCGATTATTGGCTGATGCCCTCGTCTGAGCGCGCTCTCTCGACGGATGTCGGGATGCATCGCATCAATTGGGATCTGCGTTATGACGACCCGCCGGGCTACAACCCTGACATCAATAACCAGATGAACTCTGCGCCGGGCCAGGTCACGCCCGCGCCACACGGGCCGCTCGCGTTGCCCGGCACTTACACCGTCAAGCTGTTAGTGGACGACGCGACGTATACGCAGCCCCTTGTCGTGCATAACGATCCGCGCGTCGGTGAAGGCGCGTCGGTGATGGCGGCACTGCGCGCGCAGAACAAATTGGCTCTGGCCGCCTGGCAAGGCATGAAGTACAGCTACGCCGCGAACGAGGAAGTGACCGCAGTGCGCGCGCAACTGGCCGCACTCTCACGCGGCTCGCTGCCATCAGAGGTGGCGACCGCCGCGACGGCGCTCGATGCCAAGCTGGCAAAGTTTGGCGGCGCGGTGGCACGCGGCGGACGCGGTGGCGGCTTTGGCCGTAACGCAGGCGGCGCGCCTGGCGACGTGACCTCGTTCAGTGCGATCAACGCATCGTTTGACACAGTGCTCGCGCCGCTTGCGCAGAACGGCATTGACATGTCGCCCAGCAAGTCAGCGGTCAACACATGGGAATCCGGTTGCAAGGGATTCACCGCGACGGCAACCGCGTGGAAGACGATGCTTGAGGTGGAACTGACCGGATTCAACAGCCTGCTCACCAGGCACAACCTCTCACCGCTGAAGACTGCGCCGGTAATGACGATGGCCCCTGCGTCATGCACGTTTGTGTGGCCTGCGGCGAAGGCTGGCGGGGGCAAATAGATTCGCATTAGCGGTTTAAAAGTCTGGGAACTTTGCCTGTGGATTATTCAACAGGAGGCACACGACAATGGTAACTACCATAGCAGAGGCTCCGGCCATCGAATCCGCTGGCCGACCGATTGCCCAATCCGTTGCATCGCACGCGCGCACGGCTATCAGGCTGACGTCAATGGATGCTTATCGCGGCTTCGTCATGTTTTTGATGGTCGCGGAGGTGTTGCACCTGAGCCGGGTTGCCGCCGCACATCCGAACTGGTTCTGGAATTTTCTGGCTCACCATCAAACACATGCCGAATGGTACGGAGCGTCGCTGCATGATTTGATCCAGCCTTCGTTTTCGTTTCTGGTCGGCGTAGCCCTTCCTTATTCCATTGCCAGCCGTCAGGCGAAAGGTGAATCGCAATCGAAGATGTTTGCTCACGCCGCTTGGCGAGCTTTGGTTTTGATTTTGCTTGGAGTCTTCCTGCGCTCGGTCGGCAAGTTGCAAACCAACTGGACGTTTGAAGACACGCTGTCGCAAATCGGAATGGGGTATTTGTTCCTGTTCGCGCTGGGTTTTCGTTCAACGAAAATTGTTTGGGCTTCGCTGGCAGTGGTGTTGGTTGGTTATTGGCTGGCGTTTGTGTTGTATCCGCTGCCGCCAGCAGGATTCGATTACACTGCGGTCGGAGTTCCGGCGGATTGGCCTTATCACGCTTCCGGCATTGCTGCGCACTTCAACAAAAACAGCAATATGGCATGGGCTTTCGACACCTGGTTTCTGAATCTGTTTCGCCGAGCCACTCCATTCACGAACAACGGTGGCGGCTACGCGACGCTTAGTTTCATTCCCACGCTTGGCACAATGATTCTTGGATTGATCGCCGGACGCTGGATGAAGTCAGAGCTTGACGAGAAACAGAAGCTTCAACGGCTGGTGCTTGCCGGAATCGCGGGCATTGCGCTGGGCTTGGCGCTGCACTATTCCGGGATTTGCCCTTCGGTCAAACGGATATGGACTCCAAGCTGGACGATCTTCAGCGGTGGCTGGTGCTTTCTGCTGCTGGCCGGATTTTACGGTTTGGTTGATAAACTGGGTTACAAACGCTGGTCGTTTCCGCTGGTCGTAATCGGCATGAACTCGATTGCGATTTATGTGCTGTCGCATCTGATCGAAAAATTTATTCTCGCTTCGTTCCGCATTCATTTTGGCCAGAACGTGTTCAACGTGTTCGGCGAAGGTTATTCCTGGTTGTTAAGCGGCTGGGCAGCGATCATCGTTTTCTGGCTGATGCTTTATTGGATGTACAAGAAAAAACTGTTCATCCGAATCTGATAATCAAGAAGTTTTCTCCCACGAAGACACACGAAGGGAACACTAAGAAAAGGAAGGAACAGGATTAACAAGATTGTTTGCTGATTCAGCCAAATCTTCATCTGTTGAATCCTGTAAATCCTGTCTAAAGTTCTGTTTTCTTCATCTTGATATCTGGGAGAAAATTTACGCCAGCAAACTGACAATGGCTGTGATCCATATCAACTCCGCCCCGAAGGCTGTAGCCAGACCACCGTAACTCTGCTGGAATCAGCAAGCGCATCCGGACCCGGAATCATTCTGGCGGCTTCATCATCCGGTTCAGCGAACTGATTGCAACCACCGCAACGGGCCAAAGAGTCGGTTACGCCGCGCTTTGGATCATCCTGCTGAGCTGTTTCATCAAACCCGCCGTTCAAGCCGAAATGGGGCGATACATAATCGCCACCGGCGAAACGGGACTTGAAAGCTTCAACCACGTCCCGGCCCACGCCTCAAGGTGAACTGGATTGTCTGGATGTGGATTTTGATGACGCTGATGACGATGTTTCAGGTCGGCGCAATGTTTGCTGGAGTTTCGCAGGTAATGTTTTTGCTAACAGGCATTGCCGTCAAAATCTGGGTTTTGATCTTTCTGGCTATCACGCTGGCGCTGTTGCTGGGTGGAGGTTATGACCGCATCGAAGGTATTGCGATGGTCAAAGTCGGTTTGTTCACCATGCTGACTTTTCTGGCGGCACTGCTGCTGGTTCGCATGCCACAGTATTTTTCGTGGGATGCGTTCCTTGGGCTTCCGTTTCAAATTGCCCGGAGCGGGGTTCGCCGATGCCGTAGCCGTCTTCGGCATCACAGGCGTCGGAGCCAGTGAACTGTTTATGTATCCGTACTGGTGCGTTGAAAAAGGTTATGCCCGATTTAGCGGCAAACGCGAAGACACGCCTGAATGGAATGCTCGCGCGCGCGGTTGGATTCGCGTCATGCATTTGGACATAGTCAGTTCGATGGTGATTTACACAGTCGCCACAATTGCGTTTTATCTGTTGGGCGCAGGGGTATTGCACGGAATGGGTTTGGTTCCGAAAGACGCCGATATGATTTCGACGTTGTCGAACATTTACACTCAAACGCTGGGCAGTTGGTCGAAGTGGATCTTCTACGTTGGAGCCATCGTCACTCTGTACGGAACGATCTTCGCTTCGCTGGCTGCAAACACGCGTATATTCGCCGACGTTGCGCGGCTGATGGGAGTTTTCAAGGCCGACGATGGAGAAGCGCGCGTTCGTTACCGAAAAGGTTTCTTGCTGACCTTGAGCTTGGTTCCCATCGTGCTGGTATTCAGTTTCAAAGACCCCGTGCAGATGGTCAGGATCGGCGGCATTTCTCAGGCAATGATGTTGCCGGTTATCGCCATCGGAGCGCTTTACCTGCGTTATCGCCGGTTGCCGAAACAGATCATCTCACCTGCCTGGCAAACCGCCGGACTGTGGATTGCTACAATCGTCATTATCTGGCTGATGGGTTATTCCGTCATCGAAGCTGTCAGGAACATGCTCTAAAGCAAATAATTTAGTTAAGAGTTCACGCTTTAGCGTGTCGGCACGAAAAATAGACACGCTAAAGCGTGAACTCTGAACCTTAACAAAGGGAACCATGCATGGCTGCTGATCGTTCTTCCACAATTTTTCGTCCGTTCATTGCCGACAATTCAAAGCTTAGGGAACTGACAATCCTGCCTCTGATTTTGGGAACTCTGCTGGGAATCGTTTTCGGAGCTTCATCGTTATATTTGGTATTGAAGACCGGATTAACAGTCAGCGCCTCGATTCCTGTTGCCGTTATCTCGATTACGATCTTTCGGTTGCTGTCCAAAGTCGGCCTGCGCAACGCGACAATCCTGGAAAACAACATCGTCCAAACTGCTGGATCGGCTGGTGAATCTATCGCCTTCGGATTCGGAGCGACGATGCCCGCGATCATGATCTTGGGCTTCAACCTGGAAATCCTGAACGTCATGTTGGTTGGAACTCTGGGCGGATTGTTGGGGATTCTGATGATGATTCCTCTGCGCCGCGCGCTGATTGTTCAACAACACGGAACTCTGAAATACCCTGAAGGCACCGCCTGCGCGGAAGTTCTGAAAGCTGGAGCCGATGAAGAATCTTTGCGCGAAGCCGAAGCAGCAGGCACAGCCGAAATCAGCGAAACCAAAATTGGCGCGAGGCAGTCTTCTGGGTTTTGGAATTGACATATAAATCGCTCATGTCGGCTTCAAAATGTGGAAAAGTTCTGAAACGTATCTTCGGCCTGAACCATCTTTCGATTGTTGTCGAAAGTTGGATTGCGGAACGCGACGATTTTGGAAAACAACATCGTGCAGACGGCAGGTTCGGCAGGTGAATCCATAGCCTTCGGTTTTGGCGCGACCATGCCAGCCATCATGATTTTAGGCTTCAACCTGGAAATCGTGAACGTCATGCTGGTCGGAGTTCTTGGCGGCTTGCTGGGCATCTTGATGATGATTCCGCTTCGCCGAGCGCTGATCGTTCAACAACACGGCGTGCTGAAATATCCCGAAGGCACGGCTTGCGCCGAAGTTTTGAAAGCCGGAGCCGACGACGAATCTCTGCGCGAAGCCGAAGCAGCCGGAACTGCCGAAATCAGCGAAACCAAAATCGGAGCGAAGACTATCTTCACTGGCTTCGGAATTGGCTTGGCGTATAAGTCACTGATGTCCGCTTTCAAGATGTGGAAAGAAGTCCCTGAAAGAGTGTTTGGCGCTCCGTTCAAAGGCGGTTCGATCTCGGCGGAAATTTCTCCTGAACTGCTCGGCGTCGGTTACATCATCGGGCCTTACATCGCGGGTTTGATGGTCGGCGGAGGCGTGCTGGCCTATCTGGTGCTGATTCCCGCCATCAAGTTTTTCGGCGATTCGCTGAGCGCGCCGCTTTCGCCAGGAACAACTCTGATCAGCGAAATGTCGCCGGACGAAGTTCGCAGCGCGTATGTGCTGTACATCGGAGCAGGTTCGGTGGCGGCGGCTGGAATCATCAGCGTCATTCGTTCGATGCCAGTCATCTGGGGCAGCATCAAAAGCGGATTGAGTGATTTGCGTGGCTCTCAGTCAGGCAATGCGAACAACCTGCCACGAACCGAGCAAGACGTTCCGGTCAAATGGGTCATCATAGGCATTATCGTTTTGATGGTAATGATTATGGCGTTTCGCAGCTTGCATATGAATTTCCTGGGCGCGCTGCTAATCGTCATTTTCGGTTTTCTTTTCGTTACGGTTTCTTCCCGGCTGACAGGCGAAGTCGGCTCTTCGTCGAATCCAATTTCGGGAATGACTTATGCGACGTTGTTGCTGACCTGTTTGATCTTTCTGGTCGTAGGCTGGACGGCTCCGGCGTATTACGTCACGGCGCTTTCCGTCGGAGCCAT
>JBGAPB010000096.1:0-18530 GCA_044221525.1 Blastocatellia bacterium
AACCGCGTTGACCGTGATGTTGTATTGGCCGAGTTCTTTCAAGCCAGGCCTTTGGTGAAGGTGTTGACGGCGGCTTTGGCGGCGGCGTAAGGCAGCGAGGTAGCCATTCCGCCATCCCACCGCGCCGGAAGAGATGTTGATGATTCGGCCTCGGCGCTTTTCTTCAGGTACGGAATGACGGCTTGCGAGCAGAGAAAGACGCTTTCAGATTGACGCCCATTACTGCGTCCCAAACATCGTCGGTGCAATCTTCAATGGGAACCAGCTTAATCAAACTGCCAGCGTTATTGACCAGAATGTCTACGCTGCCGAAGTTGTCCACGGCTTCGCCGATCATTCGCAGAACGTCTACGCGCTGGGAAACGTCGGCTTTGACGGCGATGGCGTTGCGGCGTGATGGCGTGAATCAACGCGACGGTTTCCGCTGCGCCGTGTTCGTTGCGGTGGTAGCTGACAATGACGGCGGCTCCGTTGCGAGCCAGCGCCAGCGCGGTTGAAGCTCCGATGCCGGAACTTGCTCCGGTGACGAGTGCGACTTTTCCTCTGAGATCAAACTGGGCTGCCATAGTTTTATACCTGACTGAAATTTGCTACTGGCACGAGTTGCTTGCAGGCGCAGCTTTCCGGTTTGGCCAGAATTTGATCGAGTTTTTCCAAAGTTTCACCAGTGAAGTAGCTTTGGCCGCAGTTCGAGCAAATCATCGCCGTTACGTTTTCCACAACAACCATGTTGTCGCCGTGTGTCCGAAAGTCTGGTTAAGTAAAACTTGCTGACAGTTTGCTGGCTGCAATAGGCGCAGACCTTTTTGCCCTGAAGATGATGTTTGCTGTTTGAGCTTTGTGATTGGTTTCATAACTGCCACACGCGATAAACAGTGATAACCACTGCGTCTTCAGTTCCGAGTTTCGCGGCGACGGAATGCGAGATCTTCCAGTCGTTTGATGGCCCTTCGACCAGATATTTGAACTCGGCGAAATCTTCATCCCATTGTCGTTCGACGATCCGGCCTTTGAGCAGACAGTTTTTCACGTCGGAAGCCAGCAGTCCATCGTTAAACATTTCCTGCCGCCCGTGAACTGTGATGATTAGCCTGCCGCGCCGAACACGGGCACGCATTTCGTAAAGAATCTTTTCGTACATCCCAGCACCCTCCTGCCTATTTCAACTCAACTCACGTTCTCGCCCGAATAGTATTTTCGCTCTTTAGTTTCCTGCAGACAACGGTCCGTTTTCGCGTTCCTGAAATCGTGAGAGAGCGTATTTGTAATCCTTGCCGTAACCCAGGCCTTTCATCAAACCGGTCGGAGCATTTCGCAGATGCAGCGGAACCGGCTCAGCCTGCGTAGCGCGGGCATCTGCGGCGGCAGTTTCATAAGCCATGGCGATCTTGTTCGATTTGGGAGCGCGCGCCAGATAAATCGCAGCTTCGGCCCGAGCGTATTTTGCTTCGGGCATACCGATTAAGTGAGTGGCCTGTTGTGCGGCGACTGCGATGACCAAAGCTTGCGGGTCGGCCAGGCCAATGTCTTCCGAAGCGTGATGGACGATGCGGCGAGCGATGTACATCGGGTCTTCGCCGCCTTCGATCATTCGCGCCAGCCAGTAAACTGTCGCGTCGGCGTCGGAGTTGCGAATGGATTTGATGAAGGCCGAAATCAGGTTGTAATGCTGTTCGCCGGTTTTGTCGTACAGCGCCGAAGCTCGTTGCAACGATTCCTGCAAATCTTCTTCGGTGATCGCGCGGCGATTTTCGGCGTCATCTTGCACGGATGGTTTGGATGATAAAGCTGCTAACTCCAAAGTGTTCAACGCTGTGCGAGCGTCTCCGCCGGTGAAGCTGGCCAGCTTTCGCAATTGATCTTCGGTGATTTCGGCGTTCAATTTGCCAAGTCCGCGTTCGTTGTCGGTCAAGGCTTGTTGCAGGATTCGCAGGATTTCGTCTTCGGTCAACTGGTTCAGCACGAAGACTTTCAGCCGTGAAAGCAGCGCCGAATTGATTTCAAACGAAGGGTTTTCGGTCGTGGCTCCGATCAAGATGATCGTGCCGTTTTCGACATAAGGCAGAAAGGCGTCTTGCTGAGCGCGATTGAAGCGGTGAATTTCGTCTACGAACAACACCGTCCGGCGACCAAGTTTGGTTTTCAACTCGGCGGCCTCGGCCATGACCTGTTTGATTTCCTTGATGCCGGAAGTGACTGCGCTGAAAGGAACAAAGTCCGAAGCCGTTCGCTGAGCGATGATCCGCGCCAGAGTCGTTTTGCCTGTGCCGGGCGGCCCCCAAAACACCAGCGAAGTCAGCCGATCTTCTTCGATCAACCGCCGCAGCAATTTACCGCCAGCCAGCAAATGCTCCTGTCCGGCGAACTCTTCCAGCGTGCGCGGGCGCATTCGCTCAGCCAATGGAGCGGTCGGGTCAGCAGTATCTTTGGCGCGTGCTTTTGGCGGCGCTTCCATGTCAGGGAAGAGGCTTGTTTCAGATTTGCTGCTTAGCATAACCGCAGAATAGAGCGAAGTTGCGCGAACTGTCCAGTTTGCGGTTTTCCTTAAGCAGGCACTGCCGCTTGCTTACGCGCGCGGTACCGCACCTATTGCAAGCCGCCGATCCGCAAACTGGACAGTTCGCTCAACTTCGGTTCAAATCTCTTTTCCTGATTTCGGCGGTTCGTAAATTTATCTGAGGTAGCGGGCTATGTTAGCGGGCGAAAGTTTGTTGAAGGTTCATTTTGCCGATGCATATCGGCAGATCACTCGGCGTATTGATCTGCCGGAAATTCACGTCGCGTTTTACAAGTTTGCTGGGTTGAACCACACGATCCGGCTGCGGAATCATCGCGTTTATGTGCGGCTTTCGGAAATTGTGCGCGATGCTCCGCCGCCGGTTCATCGCGCTTTGGCCTTCATCCTGATCGGAAAACTTTTCAATAAACGAATCGGCCCTGAGTATCAAAACCTTTATCGGCAATACACTTACCGTCCAGACGTTCAGCGAGCCTCTGACCTGGCCAAGCAAAAGCATGGTCGAAAATTCGTCAGTAGCGCTGTCGGGCGCGAATTCAATTTGGATCAGATGTTTGCGCGGTTAAATCGCCGGTATTTCAACGCGGAGCTTCCGGCGGTGACTTTGACCTGGAGTGCCAGGAAGTCCAAGCGTATTTTGGGCCATCACGATTACGTTCACGACACAATCGTCATCAGCCGTTTGCTGGACAGCAACAAGGTTCCGGAGCATCTGGTCGAATTCGTGCTCTATCACGAGATGCTGCACATAAAACATCAGCCGAAGATCGTTAATGGTCGCCGCATTTATCATTCTGCGGCTTTTCGAGCCGACGAACGGCGTTTTGAACATTATGACGCGGCTCAGACGGCGCTGGAAAAACTGACCAGTCGGAAGTAAAAGAGTTCAGGAGGCTAAACAAATGGCAACAGCGACAGTCGAAAAAATACTGGAAGAGATCATTGCTTTACCGGCGAACGAACAAGCGTGGCTTAGACAGTTGATGGATCAGCAGCCTCGAAAGAAAGAGCCGCTCGGCAAATTCGTTGATCCGATTCCGGTGCCGGATCAACGACCGGCGATGCAATGGCTGGCGAATCATTCACACGAATATCCTGATCAATGGGTTGCTTTGGACGGAGATCGTTTGATTGCTCATGGTGCAAACTATCAAGAAGTAAGTGCCGCCGCTAAAGCGTCGGGCGTTTATTTACCTATGATTACCTTTGTTGAGAGACCGGCGAAGCGTCCATTTGTGCGAGTTTGATTTATGGCTAACTACCTCTCTTTTGTGAATGTTTACCATTATTCTGGTGATGAATCCGGTATCACGCTCCCTGTTGTCCTTCATCATGAAGGCCTTAGTTTTATTACGTCTGCAAAGGTCGATACAGGATCAGAAGTTTGTTTGTTCAGCCGAGAAGTCGGCGAGGATTTAGGGTTGATTATTGAGGACGGGATGCCGCTTGAACTGAACTCGTTGGGTGGAACAGTGGAGGCATTTGGCCACGAAGTTTTGTTACAGACAGTAGATGTGGCTTTTACCAGCGTTGTTTACTTTTCCAAGTACCCTGTTCGCCGCAATCTGCTTGGTCGGCAAGGTTGGTTACGACAACTGAGAATTGCCATCGTAGATTACGACAATATGCTTTACCTGAGCCGGTACGACGATTAAATGCACATTGGAATAGACGCTCACGCCATTGGCGCGCAACAGGGCGGAAACGAAACTTACATTCGCGGACTGATTCGGGCGTTGGGGGAAATTGACGACCGTAATCGTTACACGATTTATCTGGCCGAAGCCCTGGCGGCTGAAGAATGGCGAGAAGGTTTTGCGCGTAATCACACAAACTTTGAGATTCGCTTGTTGCCCAAACCCACGCCGCTGATTCGAGTTCCGCTGTTTTTGTCCTATGAATTGAAGCGTCGGCCACCCCATTCCCGAATTGATGTTTTGCATGTTCAGTACACCGCGCCGCCATTTTGCCGAGTGCCAGTGGTGGCGACAATTCACGATCTGGCGTTTGAACATATGCCGGAAACTTTTACTCGGCGAGGTTCTTTCCAACTGAAACTGACTGTCCGACGCACGGCTCAAAGAGCCGTGCGAATCGCCACGGTTTCAGAGTTTTCGCGGCAAGATTTGCTGCGGACTTACAATCTGCTGCCGGAAAAAGTGGCCGTCACTTACAACGGCGTCGAGTCGCATTTCACTACGCTGGCCGCGCCGAACGAAACCGAAGATGTTCGCCAGCGATTCGGCATTTCACGCGATTACCTGCTGGCTGTCGGCAGTTTGCAGCCTCGCAAAAACCTTGTCCGGCTGATTCGAGCCTACGCCAAGTTGCGCACCGAGAATGAAAACTTCCAGCCTCAATTGGTGATCGTTGGTCGCAAACTGTGGCTGGCGGATGAAATCTTTGCCGAAGTCCGCAAGCAACGTTGGGCGAAGGACGTGATTTTGACCGGTTATGTCAGCGATGAAGATTTACCGAAGCTTTATCGTCAGGCGACGGCGTTTGTTTACCCATCATTGTTTGAAGGTTTCGGTTTGCCGCCGGTCGAAGCGATGGCTTGCGGAACTCCAGTCGTCACCAGCAATGTTTCTAGCTTGCCCGAAGTGACAGGCGAAGCCGCGCTGTTGATTGACCCGCTGGATCAGTCGGCGATTGAATTGGCGCTGTTGCAAATTACTGGCGATCAAGGCTTGCGCGCACGGCTGAGAGAGCAGGGAATTGAACAGGCTAAAAAATTTACCTGGCGCGCGGCGGCGGAAAAAACACTTCAACTCTATCGGGAAAGTTACAAGGCGGGGCGCTGACGTTTTGAATCCCAACTCCCAACTCCCAACTCCCAACTCCCAATGCTGCGATCTTTGCGGCGGAACCAAGGCCGATTTCATTCTCTCAACGAAACGGCTTGATGGGCCGTTAATGTGTTGCCGAAGTTGCGGTTTGTATTTTGTCAGTGTTAGTAGCCCAACAGTGAGGGAGCGCTTGGCTACCCAAGTTCCAGCTCTTGCTGATGCGCGGGCTACTGACACGGCAAGCTCTGCCAGCGAGCAAGTCACCGCAGAAATGGTTCGACTGGCCGAACGCGCACGCGATCTGGCGCTGGTTGAACCGTACGTTGAACAGAGCGAACAGCCGTGGCGCGAATTGATGGCGCGCGAACGGCTGAACGATTTGAAGCGGTTTGTTTCCACCGGGCGGTTGTTGGAAGTTGGATGTTCGACAGGGGAAATGCTGGCAGCAGCGCGCGAATCGTTTGAAGTGTTAGGGGTCGAAGCCGACTCCGCCAGCAGTCGCGTAGCCAACGAACGCGGCTTGCGATGCTTTAATGGCGCTTTGGCCGACGCCAAATTTCCAGGTGGAAACTTTGACGTGGCTGCGCTTTATCACGTCATCGAACATTTCCCCAGTCCGCGTGCAGAGTTGATCGAACTTCATAGAGTGATCAAGCCAGGAGGCTGGCTGACAATTGAGACTCCGAACATTGCGAACTTATGGTTTCGATTGCTGGGCGCGCGTTGGCGGCAATTCATCCCTGACCACATTTTCTTTTTCACGCCTCAAACCCTGGGGCGAATGTGCGAAGAAGCGGGCTTTGAAATTGTCGAACTTCGCAGCGCAGGCAAATTGATGAGCGTACGTCTGCTGATCAGCCGAATTGGGCGTTACCATCAGCCGACTGCTCGACTGCTGTCAGCCGTCAGTCGAAAACTGAATCTGGATGACCGAACAATCAGGTTGAAACTCGGCGATGTGATGCGTTTGCACGCCCGTCGCAAATGAACAGGCCGGGTTATTTAATAAGCCGGCCCCCGGCATAGATTCAGCATTTGAGTGATTGAATTACCGTAAAGATAACTGAACAAACTGAAATAGCGGAATGTTCGGAAAACCCCATTTCGGTTCCGTTTGTTCAGTTATTTCAGTTTGTTTCGTTATCTCTTTCCTCCCCATCTCTGAAAAGCTCAGATTGTTTCCGTGCGCGGTACAGTTTACGGCGCTATTGCAGCTTGCGACCTCGGCGAAATTATTTGCGGTTTGTATTCGTCCTGCCTGACGGCTCCCACGCGCTCCGCTTCCCAATTCAAATTCAGCAGTTGCGGTTTGGTTCTACCGGGGCCGGGCGCGTGAGCGAAAATGAGTTCAGCCAGCCGTGAAGGCTTCTGAAATGAGATAGCGACTCTGCCGAATGTCTTGGCGGCATAGTTCTGTCGTTCGGGAATTCCCAAGTCGCGGCGTATGAGGTTGATGAATTCTTCGCATTCTCCCGGCCCCTGTCCGTTGATCAGGGCGTCGTGCAACCCTAGCGCGGCGTGCGCCAGTTCATGCATGACGACAAAGCCTATATCGAAAGCTTCGATAACTTCGCGGGTGCCGCGCAAATGGGCAAAATCGCTGAAATCAATTTCAATCGGGTAAACTTCAACCTGCGCGCCGGTCGCTCTGCTGGTGAAGCTGATTGAGGAAGTCAGCCGTGCAAAAGCGACTTTTGACGAACGGTCATGATTTTCCAGGTCAATTGCCTTGGAACGATCAACTGCGGCAACCAAAAGTTCGCGCGCGACGGCTGAGCCTCCGTCAAGCTTTGTACGATCTCCCAGTCGCAGAAAACCATCTTCGTCAAAGTGTATTTCCTGAAAGCCCGATTTACGTCGCAGGCTCTCAAGCAGGGCGGCAAGTTGCGCAGTTTTGAGAGGTCGTTCTGGGCTGTTGCGAACTCCGAATTGATAACGAGATGAGTTGTTTCCATTGTTTTCGCTGGCAGCCGACAACTGGTTGCAAATCAGACAAACGGCCAACAGCATAGGACAACAATGAACAGCGAATTTTGTACTGGTAGTAAGTGTCATTTCCCCTCCGTTCTTTTTCGTTTCGTTTTCTGCAGGTTGGTCAGGTAATACTGTCTTCGACAGTTACTACTGAGAGGTGTGAGCCGAGGTTCGGTCAGAAGCCGGTAATTGATCGTATTTGGCGGCTGATTAAGCCTGAAAAATCGAAGCGAAAATTTCCGAATTGAAAGATAGCCAGTGTTTTGTTGAAAGGGCTGACAGGCTTACATGAAAACGTGGGGGGATAACCGGACGCGATGATCTGATTGCGCGATATTCAATCTACAAATCTTGCTTTAACCAATTGCGGATGTCAGTATGCGCCCAGTCAAAGCCAGCCGCCGACGCGATGCGAAAGCTGGAAAAGAACGAAAGACCCGTCAACAATGCTAGTACTGCCTTACGAATATCTGACTGATCCCGCCGATGTGCGCGCTGCTTTGTCTGCTTTTGCCAACCAGCCGATCATTGGGCTGGACACAGAAACATTCATGGATTTTTCAACCAGGCAAAATCGGCTCAGCCTGTTGCAACTTGCTTCGCCAACCGGCGAAGTCATAGTCGTTGACGCGCTGACCGCCGGTATGGAGGAAGCTCGCGGATTGATTGAAGACCCGTCGGCCATGATGGCTGCTCACAGCGCGCGGTTTGACGATGGAGTTTTGCGCAACGCGGGTTTTGCCGTGGCCGGTTTGGTGGATACTTTGCGCCTGTCGCGGCGAACGTTGCACTTGAAATCATTTAGTTTGGCATCGGTTTCCGACCACCTTTTCGGCGTAAGGCTGGATAAAACCTATCAGCTCAGCGATTGGCGAAAGCGCCCATTAAGCCGCGAGCAATTGGATTACGCCGCGCTTGACGCCCAGATTGCTCTGCAGGTTTTTCAGGAATTGGCCGAGCGTTTGGAATCGAACGGCAGACTGGCTGAAGAGTTGCATCGCGCGCGAATTCTTCCCAGGGATGAAGCTGCGGAGCGCAACAAACCTCAACCCAGAATCAAGCGACCGCCTATTAACCTGCGTCCGCTGACCTCCGAAGAGCGCAAGCTTGTTGAGCGATTGCGCGATTGGCGAAGGAGACTGGCTTCCAGTGAAAATGTGCCGACTTACATGATTTGCCAGGACAAAACGCTTGAGCATCTGGCCATTGCCCGGCCACGAACTATTGAAGAATTGACGAAGATTTACGGGCTAGGCGAATCGAAGATTGCGCGTTACGGTGCGGGAATGCTCAGCCAGTTGGCGTAAAAGTACCCGCTTCTGTTTTTTCATACCGTCGCCAAAATTATTGACAGTTAAATGCGGCAGGGCTTAATGTTCGCGCACATTAATGGCGCTGGGCGGTCTTATTTCCTGATAAATCAGAAAATGGTGTTTTCTTTTAGGTATTGATGACCTTTGTCTGCATTATCTCTGTCAACTTATTGAGATCGTGTGGGAGGCTTGGAGGTGCCCCTCGGGCTTTCCTGCACGTATGAGGGGCAAGGGATGGATAGTTATTGAGGCGGTGAGGACCCGATTCGATAACCAACGTTCATTCCTTGCCCCCCAACTGCGGAAAACGCTGACAGGTTCTATCATTCGTTACTGCTTCTTTTCAGCCAAAGCCTTTTTGATCTTCTCCACCATTTCACGTGCCTGTGAAGCGTGCTGACCTTTTGGTTCCAATCTCAAATACTGTTCGTACATTTGAAGTGCGCTGGCGGCGTTACGAGCTCGCAGAAATAGATTGCCCGCAAGCAAATAGGCTTCAGCGTAATCCGGCTTTAATTGCAGGGCTTGCCCGACTTCAGGCCCGGCTTTCGTGACGTCGTTTTTAGCAAAATAGACCTGTCCCAAAGTGAGATGGCCTAACGGCGATTTCGGATCAAGCTTGAGTCCGTCCTGCAAAACCTTTTCTGCTTCGGCATATTTCTGCTGTTGCCTGTAAACATCGCCGAGGGCGAAATAAGCAGTCGCCGCTTTTGAGTCAATTTCAACCGTCTTATGAAATTCACGCTCGGCTTTGTCCAATTGTTTATTACTTGTGTATGCCGTGCCGAGCAGTAAATGCGCTTCAGCATATTGTGGGGCTAGGCTGACGGCTTTTTCCAGATGTGTGATGCTGCTCTGAAGGTTCTTTTCATCAACCAATGCCGTGCGCCCCTTTTCAATCTCCTGTTGTGCATCCGGGCTGACATTGGCATTGATGGTTTGGTTGCGAACAGGCAAGGAGTCAGACTTTTCCGCCACAAGCTGAATTTGCAGATATTCAGTGGTTGTTGTTGTCAGATCAACATATCGTTGAACTTCTACGAAACCGACGTGGTGGATGGAGATGCGGAACGCTCCTTGTGCAAGATTGTCGAACCTGAATTTGCCGGAGCGATCAGTTCTGACCTGATTGACCACTCCACCGACATTGCTTTCCAGGCTGACATTCACGAACTCTATCGGAGCTCCGTTATCTGAGGATCGTACGACGCCGCTAATTGATGCTCTTATGGGTGTGGTCGGTGTTCCCGCTGACGTGCGCTGACCGAAAACAAATCCGCTCAAGGTGACCAGCAGCAAAGCGACATTTATGGGTAAAGACTTTCTTTCGCGAATTGTCATGATTGCCTCCGCATACAAAAACAAGAGGGAGGAGACCATTCCCCTCCCTCGCCAAATTCCGAATTAAGCTGATTTAGAAATCTATCTTGAATCCAAGCCGCATATTAAACGGATTGCGATAGGCTGCTGGATTTCTAAAGTCCGGGTTCAACTGCCCGGCTGTACTTTCGATGAATTGGTTATATGTGGCGACTCTTCGGTTGTTTGTGACATTGAAAAAGTCCGCCACAAAGCTTGCTCTCAGCTTTTCCTTAATTTGCCATGGGTAATCGAAATGCATGTCGAGTTTTAGGAACATCGGCGTGCGTCCCAACGCGCCGCGTCCGCCAAGCGGCACTTCGCCAGCATTCAGATAAACCGGATGAGCAAGGTACTGGCTGACCGGTACACCGGTTTCCATATGAATCCCAAAACCGGTATTCAGTCCTTTCAGCAATTTTAGGGAAGCATTGGATTTGTCACCAAGCACATAATTGCCAAAGATGTTGATAATGTGATGACGGTCGGTGTTGAGCGATCCGACTGCGAACTGATCGCCGAGCAGGTTGAAGTCGCCAGCCGTAAAGTCAAACAGCGAGCTGATACCAGGATCAGTCTGGCCGTTGTCATTGCGGAAGTGACCTTCAAAGTTGCCTTTGAGGGTGGCAATGCGCCAATTGCTGAGCAATTGCCAGCCATTGGAGAATCGTTTGTTCAGTTCGATTTCCAATGCTTTGTAGTTGCGAACCGGGTCGGGGAAGCCATCAGGCACGCCATCGGCTCCGGGATTACCGGCAGGCTGGCCATTCTTGCCGTTTGCCGCATAGCAAACATTACCAAGAGAGTTGCCCTTGTAATCGAAGACCTCAGTATCCAAATCAGGGTCACATTGTGCCGGTCTGGCAGCACCAACTGCATACTTAAACGCGACTGGGTTGACCGCCGCATCCAGTTTCGAGCTGACGTTGCCGATGAAATAAGTCTGGCCAAAGAAGGCCGCTGCTTCAGGCGACACGACGGCTGCATCTTCCACAATGCGGCCAATTCGACGGTCAATGTATCGCACCGAAAAGACCAGGTTGTAGGGCAGTTGTTGCTCAAAGCCGATAATGTGCTCGTTGGTGTAACCGAGTTTTGTGCCGGGAAGGATTGGGTTGGTTGGGTCTTGAGCCGAAATTGATGGGGCCCCGCCCGTGCCACCTGCCGCTCCGCTTAACAGGTGTGCTGCGTCAATGACAGGAGTCACCGTGCCATAGCTGTTAATGACAGCACGCCTAACACCATTCACTATCGTGTAGTCAGGCGCAAAGCGTCCGCCAGTGTAATCTTTTTCAGAAGAGAGAGAGCGCTCCGCTGCATCAAGCGGGAGATATTCATGGAAGCGGCCATAATTGTAATAGACCTTGGTCTTGCCTTTACCGAATGGGTCAAAGGTTGCGCCAAATCTTGGTGACCACTGGCCTGTAAAGCTGTAGGCTTGGCGTGTTCCACTGGGACCTGCCGAGCCAATCACACGTTCTTGTTCCCAGCGATAACCCAGCAGTCCGGTTATGAAGCGGTTGATTCTCCAGGTGTCCTGGGCATAAGCCGCTTGGTAATTCGACTGCGTGTCAAAGGTTGGGTTGCCGAATTCACCTCGATCTTGACGCAGATAAACCGGTCTGTCGCCGACTCCGGGGATGTTCAGAATCGGGCAAAGGGTGCAGGCAGAAGTTGCTGTGCGGAGCGAAAATGCTGCATTTAGCGGTTGCCCTGCCGCAATAGCCGGGGTTTTCAAGGTGCCATCAGCGTTTGTTGAAGGCACTGTGAAATGCGGGCCGCTTCGGTCACGGGTTCCGGAGTAAAAGCCTCTTTGATATTGGTAACCCAGACCGAATGTGTGGTTACCCCAGAAGTTTTTTTGCTTTTGTGTGTCAAAAGTTGTGCGATAGGTACTTCCTTGAGTCGGCTCGAAAAATCCGCGCCCCACGGCTACGAAGTTGCCACGTGCCGGTTGCGTTCGGTCAACGATCTGATTGATGTTGGCAAAACCGCCTTCGTCGAAATGATTCACGCCCTGACTGAACGATGCACTAATTGTCCAAGTCGAGCTAAGCGAACCGTTGTAACGGGCCGCGATATTACGCGTTCCGAAATCAAGCTTGCTATTCGCTGTTGTGTTGTCAATGTTGAGGGTTGCGAATGGCGCGACATTTGTCGAACTTGGGTCGCCAAAGATCGAGAAGTTAATCTGATGATTGGCGCTCAGATTGAAATCCAGCTTGGCAGCGTAATTCTTGGTGTAGGTGCGTTGAGCGGTTTCGTTGCCAAGTATGGCCAGCAAACCGGAACCTGCAGCGCCACGCACAATCGTGCGAGCGATGGTCGGGTTGAATGAGCCAAAAAAGAGTAACTTGCTCTTCAAGCCGGGCACAGGGCCACTGACATCGCCCCCCGCATCATAGTTTTCCGGATGGAGCACTTTGCCAAATTTGTTGACGTTTTTGTCATCAGGCTGCAGGCGCTCAGCTTCGAATGACTTGGGTTGAAAGTAACCGAACAGTGAGCCGTGATATTCGCTGGTGCCAGATTTGGTAATGATGTTAACGATGCCGCCCTGTGATTGCCCATACTGCGGCTCGAAACCACCAGTTTTGATCTGTACCTCTTTAACATACTGTGTATTGATACCCGTTCCCAGAGAACCATAAGATCGAGAAAAGGTACCCAGACCACCGAAAGCTGAATCGGTGATATTGACACCATCTGCAATGTAAAGATTGTCCAACGCGGAGCCCCCGGAAATTGAGGGGTTTGCTCTGCCGCCACCTAAGCTGTCAGTTGCACCCGGTGCAAGATAAAACAGACTCTGGACGTTACGCTGCAAAGGCAGATTCTGGTAGAGCTGGTCATTCAGATTAGAGCCAATGGCAGTGCTGCTTGTGTCAACTGTTGCAGTACCGGCTGTTATCTCGACAACTTCAGAAATATCCCCGGCTTCGAGCGTTAATTTCAGTGCGGCGGTTTTGCCGACATAAACCTCCACATTTGGGACTGAAATAGATTTGAAACCGGAAACCTCAGCCTTAACTTTGTAGTTACCAGGAACCAGGTTCTGTGCTTCGAAATCACCCTGAGCGTTAGTTTCTACTACACGGTCGCCTGCCGAACCACTTATGGTAACTTTGGCTTTTGGAAGTACAGCACCTGTGGCGTCAGTTACTCGGCCACTTATTCCGCCTTTGGTGGCAATATCCTGGGCGAAGCCTGGAAGTGCGAAGCATAGGAGCACCAATAAAGTGCAGAGAAGTCTTATCCCTCTTACGACAAAATTGTTGATGTACATTGTCTTACTCCTTCAATGGTTGGTTTATGGGAACCGCTACATGGCATAGCGGGCTGTTTTGGCTTGAAATTTTTGGTAAAGAGATTCAACTCGATACCTCAAAATAGTGGGAACTAAATAAATCCGGTTGCCGATTCAAAGTTGGCAAGTCCAAAAAAGTGTAGGGAGGTGTTTTTTGAGTTAAACGCTACAAACGCTTGAACTGACGCAATTACTATTCCGGCAAATATGAATGACTTACAGATGGCCCGAAGTCTATTGGAGGGATTGCTTTACATAAGTTTTGGTAGGTTGCTAATCAGTCTCAAAATTCAGTGATTCGCAAATCAATTCCGAAATCTCGGATTTTGTAAAAATAATCGTTTTGTTATCTATAGTGAAAATTGGTAAAGCCAACGAATCAGACACCCAATCTTTGTTCTAAACCTCTAAATCGCCTTCACTTGTCTAGCCCTGAAGATCAATTATCAATCCGAAAATCTGCACGAAAATTCATTTTTTTGAACATTAGTGGCTGGTCATTCAAAGTGCCTGGCTTTGCAAGTAGAGCTTTAGACAGGAGTTATTATCTTTGGACTGTGGCAGCAATTGTTGGAATAGCATTTGCCAAGTTCCAATTCGTTATCACGAAAACTATTTTGTATTCCATGGTTGTGTCCTCAACCTTCAGCGTTGTTCAAACTCTTCAATGAATTTGGTCAAAGCTCTCAAGTGATTTAACTTTTTTTGAGCATCATGTGTGTGTGGACATATCCGGGCGGCGGCTAAAAACTCACGGCCTCGCTTCCTCTTCAACCCAAACAGAAGGAGAAATCCCAATGAGATTAAGAACATCAGCTAACGGAACCCTTACCGCTCTGCTTAGCGTTGCGGTGCTGATTCTGACTGCGGCTTTTGCATTCGCTCAGGAAAACACTGGTGCCGTACAGGGCACGGTAAAAGACACGGCGGGTGCCGCCATTCCAGGTGCCAAAGTGACGCTCTCAGGCCCAGGTCTGGTGCGCTCACTCGACGCGACCACCAACAAGGAAGGCGACTACACCTTCCCGAAAGTTCCGTCTGGCAGCTATACCATTACTGTCACACAGAACGGCTTCAAGACCGTCAAGAACGAAAATGTCAATGTCGTGCTTGGCCAGGCCGCTAGACTTGACGTTTCGCTGGCAGCGGGCGCTGTCACCGAATCAGTGACCATCAGCGCCAGTTCCGATGTCATTGACGTGACTTCGAGCAAGGCTGCTACAAACATTGTCCCCGAATTTGTTGATAAAACTCCGAAAGGACGTCAATTCCACTCACTGCTGGTTGTTGCTCCTGGTGTTCGCCCGGAACCGAAATCCGGCAACTTCGGGGTTGGCGGTTTCCAGATCAACGGCGCTTCCGGTTCGGAAAACACCTTCGTCGTTGACGGCGTTGACGTTTCCGACATTCGCCGCGGAGCTCTCAGATCCAATGACTCGCTTCCGTTTGAATTCGTTCAGGAAGTTCAGGTCAAGACCGCCGGTTTTGAAGCTGAATACAGCGGCACACTTGGTGGTGTGGTCAACGTTGTGAGCAAGAGCGGCTCAAATGAGTTCCATGGTGACGGCTGGTTGCAATTTGCTACGGCTGGCCTGAATTCAGCGCCGCGTGGTTTATGGCAGCGGACGGCAGCAGATGTGACCAAAAACGAGTTCTTTCGCCAAAGAGAAGATGAGTATCGCAACTTGTTTCCAGGTTTTACTTTTGGCGGCCCTCTAATTAAAGAGCGCCTGAATTTCTTTACGGGCTATTCTGGTAATTTGGAACGCCGCGAGCGCACATTGCCGTTTGCCGCTGGTACGCGTGTTTATAATCGGCGCTTGTTCCAGCATTACGGGGTGACGCGACTTGATTACGCGCCGACCCAGAAACTACAGGTCAACACCTCGTTTTTCTGGAACCCAGTTAAGCAAGCTGGCGATTTCCCCGCGAGCGTGGACCCCCGCGTCGCTGCGCCTTCCAATGATCTTTCCATTGGTGGCGGCTACACGCCGGCTTCTAACTACACTGCCTCTGTACACTATACAGTTAACTCGCATTTGATCCTGGAAGGGCGTTATGGATACAAATATCTTAACGACAAGGGCGGCTCCTATGGCAAGTCAACATTGCCTTGGTTGAGATGGAACGCTTCTTCAACCGCTGCCGTTCCAGGTAAGATTGAAGCGGCTGATTTTGCCAACATCCCTGTGCAATACCGTCAGGCGAACGGTTTTGCGAATGTAACCTCAACGTTCTTTACCGTTAAGGACATCACGACTCGTCACAATGTTTACCTCAATGCCAACTACCTGACTAACTTGGGTGGCCAACGTCATAGCTTCAAGGGCGGTTATGCGCTCAACCGCTTGAGTAACGACGTGTTGGATAATTACACCAACGGACGTTTTGAGATTGTCTGGGGTGAGGCGATTAGCCGTGGCACCACACAAGGCGTACGAGGTACATATGGCTATTACATCTGGCGTGATGGCGTGCGCCACAATGCTCAGGTCACTAGCCGCAATCAGGGGTACTATGTTCAAGATTCCTGGCAAGTAAGGAAGAACATTACGCTCAATCTCGGCATACGTTTTGAGAACGAATTTCTGCCTCCGTATACGAAAGTCGTCAATGGCAACAAGGTTCCTAACCCGATCAGCTTCGGCTGGGGGGACAAGATCGCTCCGCTCCTTGGCGGTGCTTGGGACGTTCGCGGCGACGGCAAATGGAAAGTCAGCGCCAGCTATGGCCAATACTACGATTTGATGAAGTATGAATTGGCTCGTGGTTCGTTCGGTGGTGATTACTGGCACGACCATTACTACAAATTGAACGATCCGGATTTGTCCAAGCTGTCTTTGGCTAATCCGGCCGCTTTGGCTGGTGGCACGCCGAAGGTACTGGATGTTGACAACCGCACAGTGCCGATCAATGCCCAGGGCCAGCTTGACGGGATTGACCCCGCTATCAAGCCGATGTCATCGCGTCAATACTCGGTGGCGCTCGACCATGAGATCAAACCCGGTATGATCTTTAACGTGCGTTACACCCGCAGCCGTCTGGTGCGTGGTATCGAAGATATCGGCGTGCTTGACGCTGATGAAAACGAAGTCTACACCATCGGCAATCCTGGTTTTGGTCAGACGGATGCCAAGAAGTTCGTCACAGCCAGCGGTGTGCCTTTGACGCCGAAAGCAGTTCGTAACTACGACGGTGTCGAATTCCGTATTGACGGACGTTTTAGCGAAGGTATTTTGAAGCGCGTGAATTACAACGGTTCCTATACCTACAGCCGTTTGTGGGGGAACTGGGGTGGTTTGGCCAACTCCGATGAAAATGGCCGTTCCGACCCGAACGTGAGCCGCGCATTCGACCTTTCGCCTGGCAATTTCAACTCGAAGGGCCAGAATGTTTTTGGACTGCTGGCAACAGATCGTCCGCATACATTCAAGCTCTTCCTGAATTACAGCCAACCCTGGGGCGGCAAGTCGGGTGAGACGTTGGTATCAATCAATCAGATTGCTTACAGTGGCACCCCGCTTACTTCGACCGTTGGTTTCATCGTCCCTGTCTTCTATGCAGGACGTGGCGATCTGGGCCGCACACCGGCGCTGACGCAAACGGACTTCTTGATTGCTCACGTCATAAACTTGAGCGAGCGTGTCAAGATGAAGTTTGATGCTAACATCACTAACCTGTTCAATCAGGCTGCCGTGACCAACACCGATCAAGCCTTTAACCGTAATGGCAACATTAACCTTACAGAAGCGGTTTTCTACAAAGGTGGTTGGGATGTCAATGCGTTAGTTAACCCTGTTACCAGCGCAACCCCTCCTACGAAGAACATTAACTACAAATTGTCGAATCAATATCAAGGCATTCGTGAAGTTCGTCTTGGAGTGCGTCTTCAGTTCTAAGTTTCGTCCTGCAAAGGGCTAAGCCGAAAACTAAAATGGGCGGCTTATCTTCGGATGAGTCGCCCATTTTTTATTTGTCTGACTGAAAGGAAGAACTGAGATGGTTACGGAGCATGGGCTATCTATTCTCGGTGACAGATGTCCGATAAACTTCAGTTTGTCGTGGTTTCAGCCAATTAGCGATTCTGGGAGATCACCGACAAACTGAAGCTTGTCGGACGTTTACGGAGAATGAATAGTGAGTAAGCTGGGAGAGCGAAACAATGGCATCATGATGGCGAACTGTGGAATTATTTGGTTTTGGCCTTTTCCTTCAAGCCACGAATCATCTCTCTGATTTTGTCCGGGGCGTTGATGTCTTTGGCTTCTTTCAGGTAAAGCTCCAATTCGACGGCGGCGGCGGCAAAACGTTTTTGTTTTTCGTAAAGTCCGGCTAGATAGAAATGGGCTTCTGCGGCAGCGGCTCCGCCTAATTGCAGGGCTTTTTTGAAGGCTGCTTCGGATTCAGGCAGTTGCTTATTCTGACGGAAAGCCAAACCTAGCATCATTTGAGTATTGGCGTTCGTCGGGCTAAAGCTGGCTGATTTGTTCAGCGATTCGATGGCGGAGTCCAATTGACCCAGCTTCAGATAAGCGACGCCAAGCGCGTAATGACTGGCCGCAGCACGGGGATTAACTTTCACCGCGCGCGACAATACCGGCAATCCTTCCTCATAGCGCCCTGCCTTGACCATTTCTTTTCCCAGCAACTCCAGAGCCTGGAAATAATCCGGGAATAAATTGAGCGCCTGTTTCAGTGCAGCCACTCCATCGTCAGCCTGCCCATCGCGAAAATTCTTTGCGCCACTTTCATAAAAAACGCGCGCATTGTCTGGCACGTTTTGGACAAAGACGGCCTCAGCGCGTGACCCAGCCGACTTGTTTGGCTTGAATTTCAGCACTATGTCCAGCGGATAGTTCTCGGTGCCGCCTGGTCGCAAACGCACCGATTGCAATTCGATCCAACCCGTCTCGTATTCCTGATAAGGCGTGCCGGTCGTTTCGACACGGAATTGATAGCGTCCCGGACTTAAACCTCGGACGAAAAACTGGCCGCTGCCATCCACAAAGATCGTGCGAATCGGCTGGAAATTCTCGTCAATCGCCAGCACCCGCACATTCGGAACGGCGCGCCCCGAAGTATCACTGACTCTGCCGATGACGACGAATTTCTGGAACGGGAACGGATTGAGTAAAAGGCTAAGCAGAAGGATTGGTAAAAACATGACGGATACCTCAAAAGTCCAATCGGTCAAGGTGTCTTGGTTGGGTTTTTGATTTTGGCTTCATCGGCCCTGGTGTTGAATTGCTGATAGCTGCCGAATTCAAAGA
>JBGAPB010000097.1:0-18933 GCA_044221525.1 Blastocatellia bacterium
GAGTCCCGACGGAACCTATCTGCTATTCCAAACCGTGATGCGAACCGAAAGCGGCCAAATCGCCCGCGTGGATCTGTTGCCGCGCACTCCGAAATTCCGCGAAGATCAGTTCCGCGATTTGTTCAAAGAAGAAGCTCCGCGCAATCCAGCGATTGACCGCCGCGCGCCGGTTGCCCCACAGCAACAAGCTCAAGCTCAACAACCAACCGAAACCGCTGACAAAAAGCCCGCGAACAAACCCGTCGAAATTGTTTTTGAAGGTATTCGCCAGCGGCTGAGCCTGTTGCCGGTCGGCGTTGACGTAGCTTCGCTGACAATCAGCCCGGACGGCAAAACCTTGTTGATGAGCGCCAGCGCCGAAGGCCAGACCAATCTTTACACCTGGTCGCTGGACGAACTTGGACGCGATCAAGGTGTAGCTCGACAACTGACTTCGACGCCGGGCTTCAAAACCGACGCGCAGTTTTCGCCCGACGGCAAAGAGGTTTACTTTCTGGAACAAGGCCGCGTCGGAGTCATCAACTTGGACACGCGACTGCCTCGCCCATTGGCTCTGACTGCCGAAATGGACGTGGATTTCAATCAGGAAAAGCTGGCCGTGTTCAAACAAGCCTGGACTTTGCAGCGCGATCATTTTTATGACGACAAATATCACGGCGCGAATTGGGAAGCCGTCCGCGCCGAATACGAACCTCGCATTGCTGGCGCACGCACGCCGGATGAAATGCGCCGCATCCTGAGTTTGATGGTCGGCGAATTGAACGCTTCGCATCTGGGCGTTTCGGCTCCATTCACGGGAAACCAAACTGCGCCGGTTGGCAAACTCGGTTTGCGATTCGACCGCGACGAATACGAAACGAACGGACGATTGAAAGTCACTGAAATCATCGCGCTTGGCCCGGCGGCGATTGCTGGCGGCGTCAAAGTCGGCGATTACCTGCTGGCGGTCGAAGGCGCGCGCATCAACGCTCAAACAAATCTGGACGAACTGCTGCAATACAAAACCAATCGCCGAGTCACGCTGACGATTTCTTCATCCGCCGATGGTTCTTCGCCGCGCGAAGTCGTCGTTCGCCCGACGACGACCGGAACGGAAAAAGGCTTGCTCTATCGCCAATGGGTCGAAGACTCCCGCGCTTATGTCGCACGGTTGAGCAACGGGCGGCTGGGTTACGTTCACATGCCGGATATGTCGGCGCAATCGCTGGCGCAACTCTACACAGACCTGGACGACGACAACCACGCCCGCGAAGGCGTAGTCGTTGACGTTCGCAACAACAACGGCGGCTTCGTCAATGTTTACGCGATTGATGTGCTGGCTCGGCGCGGTTATCTGACGATGACGCAACGCGGTTTGCCGTCGGCTCCGGCGCGCAGTTATCTGGGTCAACGCTCGCTGGAAGCGCCGACGATTCTGGTGACGAACCAACACTCGCTTTCCGATGCCGAAGATTTCACCGAAGGCTACCGCTCACTGAAGCTCGGCAAAGTCGTAGGCGAACCAACTTCCGGCTGGATCATCTACACCTGGAACTCGCAGTTGCTGGACGGCACAGGCTTCCGAATGCCTCGCGTGCGAGTGCAAGACAACAACGGTCAAACGATGGAACTGAATCCGCGCCCAGTTGATCTGCCGGTTACTCGCCCAATCGGCGAAAGCTACACCGGACGCGATAGTCAGCTTGATATGGCGGTCAAGGAATTACTGAAACAAATTGACGGAAACAAAAAGGAAAAAGCCGCAAGCAATGGAAAGTAAAAGCATGATTCAACAGACTATTTCACCGATTGACGGTTCGATTTACACCGAACGTCAACTCGCAACTCCACAACAAATCGAAACTACGCTGTCCAAATCCGTCGCCGCTCAGACCGAGTGGCGGCGAGTTCCGGTCAGCCAACGCGCGGCAATCTGTCTGCGGATGAAAGACTGGCTGGTCGAACACTCCGACGAAATTGGCAAAGAACTGACCTGGCAAATCGGACGACCGATTGCCTACAGCCCGTTCGAGCTTCGCCGAGGTTTCAACGAGCGCGTCAATTTCATGTGCGAGATCGCCGAACGCGAACTCGCCGACATAGCCATCGAACCGAAAGAAAATTTCCAGCGATTCATTCGCCGCGAACCTGTCGGCACTGTGCTTGTTCTGGCTCCGTGGAATTATCCGTGGCTGGCTTCGGTCAACGCGGTGGTTCCGGCGATTCTGGCTGGCAACAGTGTCGTGCTGAAAATCGCGCCGCAAACTCCGTTGGTCGCCGAACGTTACTCCGAAGCCTTTGCCGCCGCAGGTTTGCCCGAAGGCGTTTTTCAATTTCTGCACATTGACCACGACCAAGTCGCCGAAGTCATCAAAGACCGTCGCATAGGTTTTGTCGCCTTCACCGGTTCCGTCGCCGGAGGCCACGCCGTTCAGCGCGCAGCCAGCGAACGGTTCATCGCCACGGGGTTGGAACTCGGCGGCAAAGACCCGGCTTATGTCCGACCCGACGCAAATTTGGCGGCTGCGATTGAAAACTTGGTGGACGGAGCGATGTTCAACTCAGGCCAATCGTGCTGCGCGATTGAGCGGATTTACGTTCATCAAGACGTGTTCGACAAATTTGTCGAAGGCGCGGTTGAACTAACCAAACAATACCGGCTTGGCAATCCGCTGGAAAACGGCGTCACGCTTGGGCCGATGGTTCGCACCGACGCCGCCGACAAAGCTCGCGCTCACATCGCGGAAGCTTTGGCCAAAGGCGCAAAAGCGCTGATTGACGAAAGCCTTTTCCCAATGAGCAAAGCCGGGACGCCTTATCTGGCTCCGCAAATTCTGACGAACGTGGATCATTCAATGCTGGTGATGAGCGAAGAAACATTCGCGCCCGTCGTCGGAATCATGCCGGTCAAAGACGACGCCGAAGCCATCCGGTTAATGAACGACAGCAAGTATGGCTTGACGGCTTCGATCTGGACTTCGGATGTTGATGCCGCTCTGAGCATAGGCGACCAGATCGAAACCGGCACGTTTTACATGAACCGTTGCGATTATCTTGATCCGATGTTGGCTTGGGCTGGCGTCAAAGACTCCGGGCGAGGTTGCACGCTGTCGCGGCTGGGATTTGAAGCCTTCACTAGGCCAAAGTCGTTTCACTTGAGGTTGAGTTTATGAATGCCCGCTTGAAAGTTGGATTGCTTGAATGCGACCACGTCGGCGAGCCTCTTCGCCACATTGCCGGAGATTACCGGCAGATGTTCGATGACCTTTTCCAGCATCACGCTCCGCAGTTTGAGCTGATGAGTTTCGACGTTCGCAACGGCGAATTCCCTGCTTCCGTTGACGCCTGCGAAGCCTTTGTCTGCACTGGTTCGCGTTTTTCAGCTTATGACCAGCACGATTGGATTCAGGAGTTGAAGGGCTTTCTGCGACGCTTGCATGAAGCTGACAAACCCTTCGTCGGAATTTGTTTTGGACATCAGGTGTTGGCTGAAGCTCTGGGCGGAAAGGTTGAAAAGGCGGAGCAAGGCTGGGGACTTGGCGTTCACAGCTTAAACGTCGTCAAAACTGAAAGCTGGATGCAGCCTGAACAATCAAGTTGCGGCATTCAATACTCTCACCGTGACCAAGTCGTCAGGATGCCGGAAAGCAGTGTGCTTCTTGGCGAAAGCGATCATTGTCCTGTGGCTATGTTTCGAGTCGGCGAAACAATGCTGGGTATCCAAGGACACCCTGAATTCTCTGCGGTCTACACCGAAGCGCTGGTTCGCGGACGGATTGATTTGATTGGCGCCGAAAAGGTGAATGCGGCGAAATTTGATGCTCCTACCGACGAAGCCATTATCACCAACTGGCTGGCGAAATTTCTGAACGCATAACAACCTGCACAACGACAAAAAGGCAAAAGGGCGGATTAACACTCCTCCTTTTGCCTTTTGATATTTGCCTTCAATATCAGATCGTGATGCGAGTTCCGTCGAACTTGGTCAGCGATAACCCGTCGAAGCGTTCGTTATAACAATGCTTCTGGTCTTGCAGGATGCTGATAGCGATGGCCTCACCCAGTTTGAGTGATTCCGTAGCATCTGAACGCCAATGCACTCCGGCAATGTTACGCGCCAACGCGATGTTTGAAGCCAATTTGTTCAACTCATTTCCAACGGTCAAATTGTCAGTGCCACGATATGGCACAACCGACAAACCATCCGGTGCCACGACAACCGGATTTGGAATTACCCAGGATTCGTTGAACCACCATTTCAGCACTGTCACACAAGCTCCGGCAACAGTCGCGTGTCCTGCCCCATAAGCCGGGTGCGACGGAGAGCCTTCTGGGAATGCGATTGGCAGAAAGTACGAACCGAACTTGCGATTGACTTCCTGCACCGCCGCCGAATTCAAAATTTCGTTATTGATTGGATAAGAAGCCGCCCGGGTCAGATGGTTGTGGATACGTCCGGCAAAAACTTCAGGCCGCAACCTACGATGCACAAACCATTTCTGAAACCAGACAGCGCGCAAGGCATTGGACGCCACTGAAGTCACCAACGCCTGAATGTGTGGATTGCCAAAAGTCCCGAAACCGCATTGATTGCGGTATTTGTTATATGGATTGTTCGGGTCGGTTGGCGTTCCAAGATTCAACAACACAGACATGGCGTTGAAATAAGCCTGGTAAAGGAAATCAATATGAACCCATTCGCCAATATCACGACCGTTGCGAATGTAACGCGGAGTCTGATCGTAACGATTAGGCAGGTTCAAATTGCCACGAGCATTTTGCGCATATAACCAGTCGCCGGAATTTGTCAGGTAATCATCGCCGGGAATTGTCGTCCGCATTTTTTGGCTGACCGACTGAGTCCCATAATTGAAGTCTTTCCAGAGAAACTGAGAAACATAAGGCCCGGTCAAATCGCCCGGCGTCAGACCTCTAAATAGTGTGCCAGTGGTAACTGGGCCTGAAACAGCCTGCTGGCGAACCGGAACCCGCGGTTGATCGGGTTGGCTTATTTCAGCGTTGTCGGATTCCGACTCGAAGGCAGTTTGCCGAGTAGCCAAAGATGATTGCCCACGAAGTGCCAGGCTTGGACGATAACGTGGGCCACGGAAATCGCTAAATTTGTTAAGGTCGGCAACAGCCGCGGCAGTCAACGGATGAGAGTCGTAATCAGCAAAGTTGATGTCGCGCGTCAAAGCCATCCAGTAATTTTCAGCGATCTCAGCGGCGACTTCGGCACTGGAAAATGTGGGTGCCGGTGGCAGATACATATGCCCAGGATCGGATCCCTGCATTTCAAAGGTCAAACCGGCTTGGGGATTTTTGAATTGAACCTGGTTGTCGCCCATCGGAATCCGCTCGAAATCATCGGGATTGCCCGAACTTATGGCTTGCAGCAAGGCGTTATAAGCCACCTGGTCAACTTCGCCGATTGAGTTGTGCGGCAGACCTTTGGAGTAATTTGCTATGCGATTCAGATAACGGTCTTCGTCGCCGTTGTGTGGGTGATCTGGAAGCGGGCTTATCTTTTGGAAAACCGCCGCCTGGACGCGAGTATCATAAGCTTGTTGAACACGCCCTGAATCTCCCAGTCCGCTGGCCTCCAGTGCTTCTACTTCTGGACTGGGAACCGCAGCTTGCGAGGGAACGCCAGTAACGGCAATTGTTGCGGCAGCCGCGCCACTGACTGTGCCCAAAAATTTGCGACGGCTTTGCGAGGCCGGATATGACTTGGACAATTTTCCTGTCTGCTCTTCTGAAATTTCGTTTGTGTTGTCAGGGTGTATTTTAGTCGGAACGACTTTTTTATTTTTCACGATGCTCCTCTTTCAAAATCTTTGATCGTGGTTGTCTCGCCGCTATCAGGCAAAGTAAGGACACTAGCGAAGACGAGTCGAACGGTGAAATTGTGCGTAGGGCTAAAGAACCGAGGCCAAGCTCAAACTTAGAGTGAAAACTTAGGGGGCGGAGACGATCGGTTCACAGCTAATGTTCATATTAGCGCAGC
This sequence comes from Blastocatellia bacterium, assembly GCA_044221525.1. Classification (GTDB taxonomy): domain Bacteria; phylum Acidobacteriota; class Blastocatellia; order RBC074; family RBC074; genus RBC074. The sequence goes on from JBGAPB010000097.1 coordinate 5,987, forward strand.
CGGAATTTAGTAGCCTCCGGCCAGCCTGTCAACAAATTCTTTTTCGAAAGCCGCGTAGCGACCTTAAACTGGACAGTTTGCTCAAGTTCGCCTATTTTTGTCCCCAGAATTAAACAACAAGCTAAAAGCATACAAAGAAAAAAGGAAGTGGCGCGCTTTTATCACAGCACGCTGTACGCCTGAATACTCTGGGGGAAATCATGGATCGAAGAGAGTTCATCAAAGCAAGCACTTCATCAGCAATTATTTTGACCGCCTCCGGTTTGGCAACCGCAGGCATGACTGCTAGTTCGTATGCTCGCATTCTGGGCGCGAATGATCGCATCCGGCTTGGGGGCATCGGCCCTGGAGATCGCGGCAGCGGGCGAGTGCAGACTGCGCAAAGGCTGGGAGCCGACATCGTCGCCTTATCCGATGTGAACAAAGGCATGTTGGAGCAAGCAAAAAAGAAACTGACTACGCCGGTAGAAAATACCTACGTTGATTACAACGAACTGCTGGCGCGCAAAGACATTGACGGAGTCATCATCGCCGTGCCCGATCATCTGCATCACGATGTGTTGTTGGCCGCCGTCAAAGCCGGCAAAGACGCTTACATCGAAAAACCTCTGTCGCGCACCATCGAAGAAGGCGAAAGCATGGTTTCCACGGTCAAGGCCTCAAAACAGATTGTCCAGGTTGGCAACCAGCGACGCAGCGGCGAGCATTTCAAAAAAGCCCGTGACATTGTGGCTTCGGGCGGCATAGGCGAAATTCGCTTCGTCAGAATCTGGGACTTCCGTTATCGCCCAGTTGACCCGTATATCAAACGCAGCAAAGACCAGTCGCTGTTCGCGCCAGAGCTGATTGATTGGAATCGCTTTCTGGGCAAAGCGCCGAAGCGGCCTTACGACGCCAAACGAGCTTCGGGCTGGCGCTGGTTTTGGGATTACGCCGGAGGTTTGATGACCGACATCGGCCCTCACTGGCTGGACGTAGCCATGTGGATTACAGGGTGCGACGGACCGAAAACCGTCAGTTGCAACGGCGGCAAATATCAAAACATGGATTGGGAAACCCCGGACAACGTCCACGCGATTCTGGATTGCGGAACCTTCGCCATAGTTTTTATGGTGCAGTTTATGAACGGCCAGGAAAATGACGGGGCCGCGTTTTATGGTTTGGAAGGCAGCATCATTCAAGAAAACAATCGCGGCATGATGGTTCGATACGACGCCAAACGAAAAGAAATCGAAAGCTGGAAAGTCACCGACGAAAGCACGGCTCACATGCAGAACTTCCTGGATTGCATGAAAAGCCGAAAACAGCCGAACTCACCGGTTGAGTTGGGGAACCGGGTTCTGGTCGGCGCTCACTTGGCCAACGAATCATTTCGATCCGGCAAGCGCGTCAACTGGGACACAGTGAAGTGGAGACATGCTTGAGTCCGATTAGTTTTAACGCAAAGTCGCAAAGCAACAAAGGCGCAAAGGAGTTTTGGATTCCTCTGCGCCTTTGTTGCTTTGCGTTGAATGCTGTCTCAGCTTGCCTGAAAGAACTCAAGCAACTCGCGGTTCACGTCGTCTGCTTTTTCGATGAAGAAGAGGTGGCCAGCTTCGGAAAATTCAATCAGCCGAGCGTTCGGAATGCGCTCGGTTATTATTTTGGAATTGCCGGGCACCACCAAAACATCGTCTGTTCCCGTCATCACTAACGCCGGGACGGCTATTTGCGGCAACAGGTCAAACGCATTGAAATCCCAAATGGCCTTGAGCTGTCCGGCGTATCCATGCGCTCGCTGGCGGTTATCAACGAACAACGGAATCAGCGATTCAATCAGTTCCGACCTGTGCTGTTGCGTAAAAGATGAGTAATTGATTGGAATGCAATCGCGGACGACTTGTTCGCGCGGTTTGCCCGGCAAGCTCTTGAAAATCTCAGTCACCCAACCCGGCGAAGGCAGGCAATTTTTGATGCCCGGATGCGTGCAGCCCAAAGCCAGTTTTCGAACCTTGTCGGGATGCCGCAACGCGAATTCCTGAGCAATCATTCCGCCCATTGAAATTCCGAAAACATACGCCGAAGCAATGCCAAGATGATCCAGCAACGCTGCCGCATCGTCTGCAATGTCACCCAGCGTAAAGGCTTCAAGCGGCTGATCAGTTTCGCCTACGCCACGATTGTCGAAGGTGATGACTTGAAAGCGCGACGACAAAGCTTCGATTTGAAACTTCCAGTTATTGCCGCGTCCGGCCAAACCATAAATCAGCAACAGCGGTTCGCCTGCGCCGTGAACTTCGTAAAACAGATTGATTCCGTTAACCTGAACTTTTGCCATCGCTCACACCTGCGTCCGACCAAAATCATCCTGAAGCCGCACAATGTCGTCTTCGCCCAGATAACCGCCGCGCTGGACTTCGATAAAGACGACTGTGTCTTTTCCGGGATTTTCAACTCGATGAGCTTCGCCAATGGCTATGTCTATAAACTCGCCGGGTTTTAGGAAAATATCTTTGCCGTCAAGCGTGACTTTGGCCGTGCCTGCCACGATAAACCAATGCTCTGCGCGCTGAGCATGCTTTTGATAGCTGAGCCGTTTGCCCGGCAATACTTCAATCCGTTTGACTTTATATCCGTCGGCCTCGTCCAGCACGGTGAAATTGCCCCACGGGCGTTCGTCATATTTGGGTGAATTGTTTACTGCATCTTGCATTAGTGTTTCCTTTACTTCTTCGCTTCCATCTCGCGCAACTCGCGGCGCAGCACTTTACCGACGGCGCTCTTGGGCAAGCCGGGAACGAGTTCGATCACCGAAGGCACTTTGAACTTAGCCAGATTGGTTTTGCAAAAATCCGACAATTCTTCAGCGCTTGCCGAAGTTCCGGGTTTCAACACGACAAAGGCTTTGACTGACTCGCCGCGATATTTATCCGGCACGCCTATGACGGCGGCTTCCAGCACAGCGGGGTGAGTGAACAGCACGTCTTCGACTTCGTTCGGATATACGTTGAAGCCGCTGACGATAATCATGTCCTTCTTACGCTGGACGATATAAAAGTAACCGTCTTCGTCCATCCGAGCCACGTCACCAGTGTAAAGCCATCCATCGCGTAGCGCGATGGATGTTTCGTCGGGACGGTTCCAATACCCTTTCATTACCTGCGGCCCGCGAATGCAAAGCTCACCTTCCGCTCCAAGCGGCACTTCTTCCAGACCGGTTTCCAGATCAACGATCTTTACTTCGGTCGAAGGGTAAGTCAGCCCAATGCTGCCAGGTTTGCGCCGCGCCAGCGTAGGCGTCGAATGCGTAGTCGGCGAAGTTTCCGTCAGTCCATATCCCTCATACAGCATCGCGCCGCTCAGTTGTTCAAATTGTTCGATGACTTCGACAGGCAACGGGGCCGAACCGCTGTTGAATCGCCGGACGTACTCCAACCCGCAGGTTTTGATCTCCGGGTGATTGAGCATCGAAATATACAGCGTTGGGACTCCGGGAAAGAACGTCGGTTTGTAGGTTTTGATGGCCTGAATCAGCGCATCGGGGTCGAATTTCGGAACTGGAATTTGCATCGCGCCGTTCCAGGTTCCCAACAGCATGCCGACCGTTTGGCCGTAAATGTGAAAGTACGGAATCACCATCAGGTAACGTTCGTCCCCACGCTGAGTCAGTTCTCTGCCCCAAACATAAGACTGAATAACATTCGCGTACAGATTGAAATGAGTCAGCATCGCGCCTTTCGGCACGCCTGTGGTTCCACCAGTGTATTGCAACACGGCGACATCTTCTTCAGGAGTGATGGCGACGCGAGGCAGCGAAACGTCTACATCTTCGCTGGTCAAATTGCCAAACGACAAAGTGCCAGCCGGAACGTGCGGCGCTGTTTCCGGATTGGCGGAATACTCCAACAAGCTGGTGACAATGACGTTTTCAATTTGCGTATTCGCTTTCACGCCCAGCACGACTGGGGCCATCAAATCCAAAACGATGACGGATTTGACACCGGAATCTTTGGCGACGGCTTCGACTTCACGCGGCGTGTAAATCGGATTGATGTTCGTGACAATCGCGCCCAACCGAACAATGGCGAAAAAGCTGATTAAGTACTGCGGACAGTTCGGCAACATGATGCCTACGCGGTCGCCTTTGACGATCCCTAGCTTGCTGAGCGAAGTCGCCAGCCGGTCAACCTGCGATTTGACTTCGCCAAAAGTCAGGAACGCACCAAGAAAGCCTGTCGCTGGTTTGTCCCGGAAACTGCTGCTGGCGATTTGCAAGATTTGGTAAAGCGATTGGCGCGGCAGATTGAGTTCAGCAGGAACCCAGAAATCGTAATGCTTAAGCCAGGGTTTGGAGTCATAAGGTGAATTTTGCATCGTGCTCATTGATTCAGTAATTCCTCGACAGGGTTATTTTTTGATCTTTAGTTCTTCGGCGATGATTTCGTTAATGATGCTCATCATTTTAGGCATAAATTGTTCGGTGGATTTTTGCATCGAATCCGCCATCAATTTAGGCATAACTTCAATAGTTTTTTTGCCTGTCGGAGTTTTGTAAAAGGCGAGCATGTCTTTCAATTCGCTTTCACTGAAGTATTTGTCGTAAAGCTCCAAACTGACCTTTTCCATATACTCGGCCAGGTTCAGCGACGTAGCCATCTTTTCCTGCATTCGCTTCACCATTCGAATAACAGTCGCTTCAAAACTCTCTTCAAACTCTTTCCGCTGACTGGCGCTCAATCCACTACTTTCTGCCTGTTGTAAAGACAACTGCTTCATGATTTTCGGCATTTCCTGATTCATTTGCGCCATCGCGGCTTCAGCAGTTTTGACTGCGTCAGTAATCACCAACAACTCTTTTATCAGCTCACGCTTTTGAGGCGAAACGGTGTTCTGGCCGAATGCTTGAAAGCACAAAACGGCTAAAAGAATCGAAAGGCTGATGACTGAAAAAGCACTTTTGAATTTCATGTTTACTCCTTGTTGTTTGGAAAAGGTTTGGCCGCTTATCGTATTGGCTTTCCCCACTCGACGGAGTTCCGCAAAGCAGGTTTGAGAATTTTGCCGCCGGGATTACGCGGCAGCAGTTCGCTTCTGACAACGACAAATTGAGGCACTTTGAAATCGGCCAGTTGAGTCCGCGCAAAGGCTATCAAGTCGGCAACTTCCAATTGTTGGCCAGGACGCAGCACAACCACGGCTCCGACTTTTTCGCCCATGACTTCGTCTGGAACTCCGATGACGGCGACTTCAAACACCGCCGGGTGAGCAGCCAGCGCGTTTTCGACTTCGACGCAATAAACGTTTTCGCCGCCTCGGCAAATCATGTCTTTCTTGCGATCAACAATGTAAACAAAACCTTCATCGCTGAGCCGAGCCATATCTCCGGTATGCAACCAGCCGTCAACAAAAGCTGCCGCCGAAGCTTCGGGTTTGTTCCAGTAACCTTTGACGACGTTGGCTCCGCGAATCAGCAATTCGCCGACGCCGGTTTCCTCGTCAACCTCAAACAGCTTCAGATCCACCACCGGAGCCGCAAAGCCCACAGAATCGGCGTGATCGCGCGAATACTCGTGAGGCAGAAACGTAGCGACCGACGAAGTTTCAGACAATCCGAAACCGTTGCCTACGCGAGCGTTCGGAAAAGCTTCGATCAATTTGCCAACCAGTTCCGGCGCGATTGGCGCTCCGCCATAAGTCAGCCAGCGGACGTGACTGACATCAAACTCCTTGAAGTTCGGCTGACTGATCGCCAGCCAGTGAATCGCCGGAACTGAAGTCACCGAATTGGTTCGTTCGTTGACGATGGCCTTCAAAAATTCCTGGACGTTGAACGCAGGCATGACCACCGAGGCGCTGCCGCTGGCGCAGCAACACAGAAACTGAGAATTGCAGCCCGTGACGTGAAACAGCGGCACCGAAATCAGAGTCCGCACGCTGCCGTCGGTTGGCAGGTTGACTACGCGAACGCAGTTTTCGTTGTTGGCCAAAAAGTTGGCGTGCGTAGTAATCGCGCCTTTCGGAAAGCCCGTCGTGCCACTGGTGTAAAAAATGGCTGACGCTTCTTCCTGCCGCAAATCTTCGATGGCGAAAGGCGCGCCGTCCGGCAAAGCCTCGCCTGTCTTGAACGAAAACTTCGCGCCGGAATCGTTGATGACGTATTCGACTTCCGGTTCGGCAAATCGAGTGTTGACCGGGACGGCAATCGCTCCGGCCAGTTGAATTCCCCAGAAAGCCACGCACCATTGCAAGCCGTTGCCAAGTTGAATGGCTACGCGGTCGCCTCGTTCAATGCCCATGGCTTTCAATCCGCCAGCGACGCGAGCGGCTCGATCCCACAACGTTTGATACGTCGCTCGTTGGCTTTCAGAGCTTCCGGCTAACTCAACAACGGCTTCATTGTTCGGCGAACGGTCAACCGTCGCGCGAAGCATTTCCACCAGCGAGTTGTGCATGTTGTCGTAACGCAGAATGCCATCGGCACCGCGAGTCACACCGGAATAATCGTATGGTCGAATCATCAACTCCTCCTATCAGATCAGTTTGCAAAAATGTATACGGATTAAACCACGGGGAACACCGGGATCACGGGGAAAATCAAACTTTTCGCCTAAAGGCGGGACTACATGCCAGAACTTTCCGCCTACTTCGTCTTTGGAAATTGATTTAACTCATCACGTTTTCGGCGGTTTGGTCGCTAGCACTGCGCCATAGAGGCTGGAGCTTTCGGAAAGGCTTGCTAACATAGCAAAGTAAGTCCGATGAAGCTTTCTCTTCAAACTGACGGAGAAACTCTCTGCTTTTTATTGAGGGTATCCCAATCGTCAGCATTACGATGTAGGTGCAAGACTTTTTGTTTGAGCCGGCGCCAGAGCTTTTCAATCGGATTGCGACCACGACGCATAAGTCGGCAGTGGCAATAGCTGGATTGGCAAGTTCAGGCGTTGCGCTTTGGCGGATGGTTCTGGGCCACTGAGTGGCGTTTTCAACGCAAACGGTGTTGTTTGTGGCTGTAGGCGTCAGCGACATCCGGGTGGTAATGCACTGGCCAATTTGTCTCATAACGTAAATCACACGCGCATCGGGGTGCCGGCCTGCAACCGTGATGTGCTTACTCAATTGCTTGACCCCGATGAGACTGGCATCCAGGTAAGTTACCCGCCCGGTCAAAGCGTTGATGTAGCCACGATAGCGCCATTTATCGCCCGATGGGAACGCTTGCCAGCGCCTGGCTTTTCGCTCCCACTACGGTGTATCCCGACGCCACGCTCGCTGACGCCCATTGTGTATTCATCAGCAAAAACGAGGATGATTCGCCATTAGAATCCATAGCTGACGCAGCAGCGACGATGGCTGCCAACTTCTCCGTAATCCAGGTCAGGGCTGCGGAACGTATTGCCGGTCACGTTTGAGGCGTATTTTGCAACGTTTGAGGACTCGCCACGCAACGCCATCGCGTTTCTGCGCCAACGACAAGCAGCACGAATGGTTTTTAGTTTCCAGCGGCGTTGCCTGATTGTCGCAGCTTTCAGGGAGTGCGCGTGACGGATGTTGCAACTTTTCACGCTTCCCAAGTTTTTAAAGGAAAAACTGGTTTGCGTCCGCGTCCGGCTCTGACAAACAAACCCGCAAGCCTTCCTGTTGGTAGCGTTTGATCCAACTGGCAACGCCTGCCGACAATAAGCGGTCAAGAGTCCTGAAGCTGCGACATCATGGCCGCTCTCCAGCGGCAACTTTCTTTAATAGCGCAGCAGCTCGTTCGCGGATATACGGCTTACTGTGCTTGCTGGTTCGTTAGCTCAATTTGCTGTACAATCGTAATGTAAGTGTCAGTTTCTTTGGTATTTATCTCACCACATTAGTGAGCAGGCGCTTTTTGTTAAATCAATTTTTCAAAGACCATAAGGCGGACCACATACTTTAATAAGCGTTTTGTGTCTGAAAACTTGCGGAACCAGCATGGTGTTCAGTTGTTCGTCGGTCACGCCGCGCGCTTTCAACGCCGGAATCACGTCGTTGTGAATGTGCAGGTAATGCCAGTTCGGCAAAATCGCAGGCAGTGCGCGTTCCGGCAGCCAGTCATTGACGCAAGCTGCATCGTGCGACAACACCATTTTATTGGCGTGGCCGCGTTCGCACATTTTGGCTACGGTAGCGACGCGGTCTTCAAACGGCAACAAGGTATCAATTCCAAACCGATCCATGCCGATGTATGAACCGCTGCCGATCAATTCTTCCAGATAGCCAATGTCGGTTGTGTCTCCGCTGTGACCGATGACGACGCGTGAAAGGTCAACGCCTTCTTCCTGAAAAATCTTTTGCTGTTCCAATCCGCGTTTGGTGTGCGCGTGGGTGTGAGTCGAAATCGGAACGCCCGTCCGGCGATGAGCCTGAGCCGTGGCGCGTAACACTCTTTCAATACCCGGAGTCACTCCCGGCTGATCGGTCGCGCATTTCAGGATTCCAGCTTTGACTCCGGTGTCGGCAATTCCCTGTTCAATGTCGCGGACGAACATGTCCACCATCAGTTCGTCTCCGCCCAGAATCGTCCCCGGCCCCTGGAAGTGAAAATAGAACGGCGGGTCGTTGTAAGTGTAAACGCCCGTAGCCACGATGATGTTGATCGCGGTTTGTTCGGCAATGCGTTTGATGCGCGGAATGTACCGGCCCAACCCAATGACGGTCAGATCAACGACGGTGTCTACTCCGCGAGCTTTCAACTCGTTCATTCGAGCGACGGCGTCGGCGATGCGCTGTTCTTCGTCTCCCCAGGCTTCCGGGAAGTTCTGCATGATCTCCGTCGAAAGCACAAAGATATGTTCGTGCATCAGCGTCTGGCCAAGCTTTTCCGCTCCAACCGCGCCGCGCACGGTGTTAATTGACGGCATCTGATTCTCCTTGTGACCGGTGATTGAGTCTTTGCCGAAAAGGCGCGGTATTGTGGATTAGCGCTTCAAAGTTGACAAGCATCCGCCAATCCATTGCTTGACGATTTGAGCGAGCGACACGTACACTCCGATTTACCGCCAATCTACTCAAAAACTCGCACGAGGAGCCGCGCCACTTGGAGCTTCACTTGCGCTTTTCCATCGTGCCGAAACTTCATCAAGTCAGGAAAGAAACTGGAAATGTCACATAACCTCTTCAACACTCATCAATCATTCGATTTAGGAAACGGAAAGCAGGGCAAGTTTTACTCTTTGCCAGAACTGGAAAAACAGGGCATCGGGCCGATTTCGAAGCTGCCGATCAGCATTCGCATCGTGCTGGAATCGGTGCTGCGAAATTGCGACGGCAAGAAGGTCAAGGAAGACGACATTCGCGCGCTGGCCAATTGGAAAGCCAAAGCCGAACGCACGGCGGAAATTCCCTTCGTCGTCGCGCGCATCGTGCTGCAAGATTTCACGGGCGTGCCGCTGCTGGTTGATCTGGCTGCTATGCGTTCAACCGTCGCCGCGCTTGGCAAAAATCCAAAGATCATAGAGCCACTGGTTCCGGTTGATCTGGTGGTTGACCATTCGGTGCAGGTTGACGTGGCTGGAAGCTCCGACGCGCTGCAACAAAACATGGCGATTGAATTTGAACGCAACCGCCAACGCTACGAATTTTTGAAATGGGGCATGCAGGCCTTCGACACTTTCAAAGTCGTTCCACCCGGCATTGGCATCGTTCACCAAGTCAATTTGGAATATCTCGCCAAAGGCGTACTGGACAAAGACGGCGTTTATTACCCCGACACTCTGGTCGGAACCGATTCGCACACGACGATGATCAACGGTTTGGGCGTGGTGGCCTGGGGCGTGGGCGGCATCGAAGCCGAAGCCGGAATGCTGGGTCAGCCGGTTTACTTCCTGACGCCGGATGTTGTCGGCGTGCATNAAATGCGTTTGATGCAAGTGAATGTATCGCCCGGTTCGATAACTGTCAGATCAACGACGGTGCTTACACCACGAGCCCTTCAGTCTGTTCATTCGCGCGAGACGGGTGTCAGCGATCCGCCGATCTTCGTCTCCCAGGCTTCGGGGAAGTTCTGCATGATCTCCGTCGTGCGCACAAAGATATGTTCGTGCATCAGCGTCTGCCAAGCTTTTTCCGCCCAACTGCGCCAACATTATGTTAATTGACGGCATCTGATTCTCCTTGTGACCGGTGATTGAGTTCTTGCCGAAAAAGGCGCGGTATTGTGGATTAGCGCTTCAAAGTTGACAAGCAAGATCCGCTGAACGAATCATTGCTTGACGATCCGGAGCAACTGACACGTACACTCCGGTTCTACTTACGACCCATCAAGTTACGAAAATAGCACGATGAACCGCGCCAATGCTTCATTTGCGCTTTTGCGTCGTGCCGAAAAATTCCCCACCGTCAGGAAAAGAATCTCGAAATGTCGATAACCTCTTCAACACTCATCAATCATTCGATTTAGGGAAACGAAAGCTGGCAAGTTTTATTCTTTGCCGGAACTGGAAACAGGCGTCGGGCTGATTTCCAAACTGCCGATCAGCATTCGCATCGTGCTGGAATCCGTTCTTCGAAATTGCGACGGCAAGAAGGTCAAGGAAGACGACATTCGCGCCTGCGCCAACTGGAAAGCTACAGTCGCCGATACCGCACGGCGGAAATTCTTCGTCGTCGCACGCATCGTTTTGCGTGATTTCACAGGCGTGCTCTGCTGGTTGATCTGGCGGCGATGCGTTCGACCGTCGCCGCGCTGGGCAAAAATCCAAAGATCATCGAGCCACTGGTTCCGGGTTGATCTGGTGGTTGACCACTTCCAGCGGCTGACGTGGCCGGAAGTCTGACGCTGCAACAAAACATATGATTGAGTTCGAACGGGCAACTGCCAACGCTACGAATTTTGAAATGGGGCATGCAGACACTTTCAAAGTCGTTCCACCCGGCATTGGCATCGTTCACCAAGTCAATTTTAACATCTCCGCCAGAGGCGTACTGGACAAAGACGGCGTTTATTACCTCGACACTCTGGTCGGAACCGATTCGCACACGACGATGATTAACGGTTTGGGGTGGTGGCCTGGGGCGTGGGCGGCATCGAAGCCGAAGCCGGAATGCTTGGTCACGGTTTCCTGACGCCGGATGTGGTCGGAGTTCATCTGCACGGCAAATTGAACGAAGGCGTGACCGCCACCGATCTGGTTTTGCATTGCACCGAAATGTAGCCGCAAAGCCGTTGTCGGCAAGTTCGTCGAATACTCTGGTGAAGGCACGGCTTCGTTGTCGCTGACTGACCGGGCGACGCCAATATGGCTCGGAATATGGCGCGCGACGATGGCTTTGCTGGCGTGGATCGAAGAAAACTTGCAACTACCTGGAAGCTACTGGTCCGCTCCGGAAGATCAGGTCAACGCCTTCCGCAATTACTTCCAGACACAAGGAAGGTTTCGGCATTCTGAACCAGGCGAGATTGAACAGCAGCCAGATTTTTGGAACTGGAATCTCAACCATCACACCGAACGTCGCCGGGGTCAGCGTCCGCAAGACCGCATCGAACTTTCCAGCCTGGAAGCCAAATTCCTGGAGCCATGAGCCGAAAACCGTCGCTGAAAGCGGCTACGCCAAATCCGCGGCGGACTTGCAAGCGTCATTCGACGACGACCAGCGCAGGCAAAGAAGTTGATCTGAATACGGTGATGTGGCGCTGATCGCGGCGATCACTTCCTGCACTAACACTTCAAACCCAGCGGTGATGTGCTGGCCGCTGGCATTCTGGCGAAGGCCGTCGAAAAAGGATTGAAAGCCAATCCGCGTTAAGACTTCCTTGGGGCCAGGTTCGCGCGCGGTGTCGATTATCTGCTGAAGACGAACCTGCAACCTTACCTGGATCAACTCGGCTTCAACGTCGTCGGTTACGGATGCACGACCCGCATCGAACCCTGGCCGCTGGATCGCCAAGATTGAAGAAGTCGTAAACTCGGCAATGATTTGATTGGCGGTCGCAGTGCTGTCTGGCAATCGCAACTTTGAAGCGCGCGTGCATCAGAACATCAAAGCCAATCTCCTGATGTCGCCCTCCGCGGTGGCTGTTTTTGCGCTGGCTGGCCGCGTGGACATCAGTCTGGCAACTGACCCAATTGGCAAAAGGCACGAACGGCGACGTTTACCGGAGTATCTGGCTGCTCAGGCGGAAGTCGGCGCGGTGTTGAATCCCGGCGATGGACGCGGCAACTTATCGGCGTTTTTATTCCACTTCACTTCAGAAAATCCGTGGAATGAAATCGGCCAGCGTCGGCGATGTTTATGAATGGAGAACGAAAGCTCGACTACATTCAACAACCGCTGTTCTTGAAAACTTCGGAATGGAAGCCGGAACGATTGGCAACATCACGGGAGCGCGTCCGTTGGGAATCTTTGGCGATTCGGTGACGACCGATCACATCTCGCCCGCAGGTTCGATCAAGGCTTCATCGCCAGCCGGAAAGTACTTGCTGGAAAACGGCGTTTCGCAAGCAGACTTCAACAGCTACGGTTCACGCAGAGGCAACGACCGAGTAATGACTCGCGGAACTTTCGCCAACGTCCGCATCAAAAACCTGATGGTTCCCGGAACCGAAGGCGGCGTAACGAAGTTTGGTGACGAAGTGATGAGCATTTACGACGCCTCGATCAAGCATCAAGCGGCAGGAACTCCGCTGATCGTCATCGCTGGTCAGGAATACGGCACAGGCAGTTCGCGCGATTGGGCGGCGAAGGGCACACGCTTGCTGGGCGTCAAAGTCGTCGTCGCGCAAAGCTTCGAGCGCATTCATCGCAGCAATCTGATCGGTATGGGCGTATTGGCGTTGCAGTTCAAAGACGGCGTCAACGCTCAGACTTTGGGTTTGGATGGATCGGAAACTTTCGATGTTGTTGGCCTGGACGGCGAAGTGAAGCCTCAACAAGACGTGACGCTGGTCATTCACCGCGCCAACGGATCAAAGGAAGAAATTTCCGTTCGCCTGAGAATTGATACG
>JBGAPB010000098.1:0-17865 GCA_044221525.1 Blastocatellia bacterium
AACGTCCAGCGAATGTTTCTGGGCGAAGCCGTGTTGATGGGCATCATCGGCAGCGCGTTAGGAATTTTTCTTGGCTATTTTCTGGCCATCGGAGCCGAGCGAATGCTGAGCCAGATAGCGACTCAATTGTTCAGTCAGGTTTCGACTCAACAGCCGCCGGTTTTCCGCTGGGATTACGCTGTGACGGCTTTTGTGATTGGCGTGCTGTCTTCGCTGCTCGGAGCCTTGATGCCATCGCGCGCGGCTTCGCGGCTGAATCCGATTTTGGCTTTGCACAACATCGAAACTCGGCAGCAGGAAGACATTCTCGGCAAAACTCGATTGATTGCCGGAATCGCACTGGTCGTCGTCAGCATGGGCTTGATTGGTTTTGCTCCGGCGAAAGTTGGGATGAACGTCCAGTTCGGTTATGCGGCGTTGCTGCTGCTGGGAATGGTTTTGCTGCTGCCGAAACTGACTCAATGGATTGCGCGTTTGCTGCGACCGCTGATGGATCGTTTCTTTGGTTCTGAAGGCGTGCTGGCTGTGGACACAATGATTCAATCTCCGCGCAGGACTTCAGCTACGGTTGGAGCCTTGATGGTTGGATTGATGTTTGTTTTTGCGACGGCGGCTTATGTTCGCAGCTACCAAACCACTGTTTCCGGCTGGATGGATCGAATCGTCAATTGCGATTTGTTCGTCGCGGCTTCTGATCAAGCGCGTTCGCGGACTTATCACTTCAGCGAAGAACTAAGCCAACGCATCGCCGCTTTGCCCGGAGTCAAACGGATTGAAAACGTCCGCATTATGTTTCCGGCTTACGCTGACGATTCGATTGGATTGGTCGCGCTGGAAATGGACGGCTGGTTCGCTCGCGTCAAAAACGTGGTCGAACAGGCCGACGAAAACGAAGCCCGCGAAAAAATGGTCAAAGGCGAAGGCGTGTTGGTCGCCAGAAACTTTTACGAACGTTATCACCTGACGACGGGAGACCGGTTGAAAATGGCTACGCCGACCGTACCGTTCGACTTGCCAATCGTAGGCGTGATCGAAGATTACACTTCGGAAAAAGGCGCGGTCTTTCTGGATCGCAAACTTTACAAAAAGTACTGGAACGATTCGTCGGTGGATATGATCGAAATCAACCTGCTCGCGGGAACGGATCGTGAAGCTGTGAAAACTGAAGTCCAGCGTTGGTTCGCGGCGAACATCGCGCCTTCGTTTACACCAACCAGGAATACAAAAAATGGATCATGGATTTGATCAACGGCTTCTTTGCGCTGAGCTATATGCAGATGGCTGTTTCGATCATCATCGCGGCTTTGGGTATCGTCAACGCCTTGATGATTTCCGTGGCTGAGCGCAAACGCGAGCTTGGAGTGTTGCGCGCCATCGGCGGTTTGCGCGGCCAGATTCGCAAAATGATTCTGCTGGAAGCCGCCGCCATTGCCATCGTAGGCGTGTTGATCGGAGCCATCGCCGGTTTTCTGAATACCTGGTTTATCGTGCGAACGATGGCGATGATGGTGGGAGGCTGGACGATTCCGTTTTCGTTTTCGCCGGTCATGGTGCTGATCGCGTTGCCGCTGGCGATTGGAATCGCTTTGCTGGCGGCGTGGCTGCCTGCGAGAAAAGCCGTCAACCTGAGTGTGGTTGAGGCGATTGGTTACGAATAAGAACAAATCAAATCGAGAGGAAATTGTCATGATAACGATCAATTCGTTTGACGGCGGTCAGTTCGACGCTTATCTGGCTTTGCCGCCCGGCAACTTCGGGCCTGGCATTGTGCTGTTGCAGGAAATCTTCGGCGTCAATCAGGAGATGCGACGCATCGCCGATTGGTATGCCGAACGCGGTTTCGTCGTGCTTTGTCCTGATCTTTTCTGGCGGCAACAGCCGGGAATTCAACTGACAGATCAAACCGACGCCGAGTGGCAGCGCGCCTTTGAGCTTTACAAAGGCCTGGATGAAGCCAAAGCCGTTGATGATGCCGGAGCCGCGCTGGAAGTTTTGCGAAACCATCCGGCTTGCAATGGCAAAGTTGGCGCAGTCGGATTTTGTCTGGGTGGCAAGCTGGCTTATTTGATTGCGACTCGTTACTCGCCGGATTGCAGCGTCGGTTATTACGGCGTAGGCATCGAGAATGCGCTGGCGGAAATTGCCAACCTGAAAGGCAACCTGATGTTGCACATCGCTGAACTGGATCAATTTTGTTCGGCGGAAGCTCAGGCAAAGATTCACGCTGCGTTTGGACAAAACGTCAACGTCACGATTCACGATTACGCTGGTCAGGATCACGCTTTTGCCAGAGTTGGAGGCGCGCATTTCAACGCGGCTTCAGCGGAGCTTGCCAATCTCAGAACGCTGGAATTTTTCGCCCGGCATTTGAACGGTGGCGATTCAGCGGCCAGGCTTTCGGCGTTGTGGGATGACCATGTCAAATACGAATTCCAGACGCGCAACACCGAAGACACTTTGCAAACGATGGTCGCCGACGCTTATGTCAATCACGTTCCTGTGTTGACTGGCGGAGTCGGTCACGATGAATTGCGCAGGTTTTACTCGCAGCACTTTATTCCGCAGATGCCGCCGGACACGGCGATGACTCCGATTTCGCGCACAATCGGCGTTGATCGCGTAGTTGACGAAATGGTTTTTGAATTCACTCACACGATCAAGATGGATTGGATGCTGCCGGGTGTTGAACCAACAGGAAAGCACGTCAAAGTACCGTTGATCGTTGTTGTTCACTTCCGCGACGGCAAACTGGCGCACGAACACATTTACTGGGATCAGGCTTCGGTGCTGGTGCAACTTGGGTTGATTGACGGGAGCAGCTTGCCTGTGTCCGGAGTCGAAAGCGCCGAAAAGGCTCTCGATCCGAAGTTGCCCGCCAATCGCCTGATGGAGCGAACATAATGCCCAAAGCTGAAACCGCTGAAGTTGTCAGCCGGTTACGCAGAGACTTGGGAACACTGGAATCGTACGCCGCGCTGTTGGGCATTTTGATTGGCGCGGGAATCTTCACCGTCACCAGTCAGGCCTGGCGATTGACCGGGCCGAGCCTGATTCTGGGTTACGTGCTGCTTTACCCGGTGATTCTGGCGACTTCGGTTCCGTATGCAGCATTCCTTTCGACGCCGCTTGGCCGAGAACCGGGCGGCGAATACACGCACATCACGCGGACTCTGACTGGCAGTTTGAATGGTTATAGGCTGGCTTTCGTTGGCGCGTGGTTGAAGATTATTTCGTACATCGGAGCCGAAGCGTTTCTGGCGAATTCGCTGGCTGATTATTTGATCGCTGCTTCCGGCGGCGGCTTGACTGCAAAACACAGACTGCCGTTGGCGTTGGCCAGTCTGGTTTTCTTTTACCTGGTTCACGTTTGGGGAGTGCGCTGGTTCGGGCGAATGCAGGTTGTCATGTGTTCGCTGTTGGGAGTTTCGCTGATTGTGTTGATCGTGCCCGGATTGTTTGCGATTCGACCGACAAACTTCCAACCATTTGTGACGCACGGAATCGGCGGATTTCTGGCCAGTCTGGCTCCGCTGTTTTTTTCATACGCGGGGTTTGAATCTCTGGCGCAGACCGCCGGAGAAGTGAAAGACAGCACGCGACGTTTGCCGATGGTTTTTCTGAAAGGCATCAGCGTTACCGGGCTGATTTTTGTATTGATGTCGGTTGTGGCCTTCGGAGTTTTGCCCGGCGCTCGATTGGGTGCCAGCAATGCTCCGATGGCCGAAGTCGCTGCGGTTTACCTGCCAGCTGGCGCGGCTTGGTTTGTCACCTTCGGCGCGATTATGGCTCTGACGACTTCCATGAATTCGACGATGCTGGTTCCTTCGCGGCTGGGCATTATTCTGGCGCGCGACGGCCTGGCTCCTGAATGGCTTGGGACGATCAATCCGCGCACGGCCACACCTGTCAGAGGTTTAACTCTGACGCTTGTGGTTTCAGTGTTGTTGCTGGTCAGCAATCAACTGGCCCTGGCATTGAACGTAGCTGTCTTTGCGCTGGTGATTTTGTACTTCCTTCACAGCCTGACGTTTCTGTTCTTGCCTTCGCGCAATCCATCGCTGGCCGCTTCGATCACCGTCAACCTTTCTTCGAAGGCGCAACGGCTGGCCGCTTGGGCTTCGTTGCTGGCAATGGGAGCTTTAATCGCCGTGCAAATCTGGCAGGACATTCAGGCTTTGTTCAGTTTGAGTTTGCGCCAACGAATCGCAACCAGTTCGCTGACCAGCGTGGAGTTGGTTTTGGTCTGGGGAGCAATTGGACTTGGACTTTATGCTTATGCTCGACGGTATTACGACGGGCGGCTGGCTTATGCCCGCGAGGATGCGGTAGCAAACTTTCAAGGGGAATAAATTTTATTGGCTGCAAATATTCCTGACATTTTGAGGAAAATGATGTTTAGAAAAATTCTTTTTTTGGTCTTTTGTTTTTCGCTTTTTACGTTTGGCGCTCAAGCGCAAGACGCGCGCAAAATTATGGACGGCGTTTACAATCAAGACACCAGTAAAGACACGATCTGGCGTGCTCGCATGGATGTGTACGACAAGAAGGGAACCGCCCGCAGCAAGAAATTCACGATGCGGAAGCTGGGAGGACTAGGCAACAGCAAAACTCTTGTTCGTTTCACCGACCCAGCCGAAGTTCGCGGCGTAGGTTTGTTGTCAATTAACGAGCGCGGCGCGGCTGATCGGCAATGGTTGTACACTCCGGCAATTCAAAGAGTTCGACGCATCGCCGCTCAGGAACGACGCCAACGTTTCATTGGCACTGACTTCACGAACGAAGACATGGCCGAACGAGTCCTGGACGATTACTCGTACAAACTGCTTGGCGAAGGCGAAGTCGTTGATGGCCGTAAAACTTACAAGATCGAAGCCCGCCCGGTTTCCGCCGACAAATCTCAATACGCTTACGTTTACATCTGGGTGCCGGTGGACGTGCCTTACTCCGTACTGGTTGAAATGTACGACAAGTCTGGGCAGCGGCTCAGAGTTATGAAGTCCAGCGATCTAGTCAAAATTTCCAACATCTGGGTGGCCAAACGAATCGAGATGAGTTCGCCAACCGAAGGAACCAAAACCGTTTTGTATGTTGACGAGATCAAGTTCAACTCCGGTTTGAAGGAAGACGGTTTCACGCAACAGGCCTTGGAAAAACCCGAAGGATAAAACAAACCGAGACCAGCACAATGGACGAACGTCACCAACAGGTTCAGGCTGAGGCTGAAATCGGTTATGTCTTGAAAGGCTTTGCGCGAACTTCCGAAACGTTCATCACGAACGAAATTGCTTTGTTGGAACGACGCGGGTTGAAGCTGACAATTTTTTCCTTTCTAGAACTAACCGGCCAACTGCTGCACGCCGCAGTTGAGACAATCAAATCCCCTGTACATTACCTGCCGCCGCTGACTCCGCTCAGCGAAGTTCATCTGTTGAAATGGTTGGCGCTTAATGCGCCAGCTTTTGCGCGTAGCCATTGGCGCTTGGTTCTGGCTCGCACGTTTCCATACCTGAAAACCCTATTTGAAGCCATACGCTTAAGTTACAAGCATCGCCGCGGATCGTGGCTACAGCCGGAAACAGGTTTCATCAAGGAATTCTTGCAAGCAGGATTTATTGCCGAACAAGTTTTGTCTTTAGACCGGATTCGTCATTTGCATGCTCATTTCTGTCACACCACCACCACGGTTACGATGCTTGCCAGCCAGCTTTGCGGTTTACCTTTTAGCTTCACCGCGCATGCCAAAGACATTTACGTAGCCCAACACAACCCCGGCGATTTGTTATCGTTGAAGATGAGCCGAGCGAAATTTGTTGTGACCTGTACTGATGCCAACCAAAAACACCTGGAAGCGATTGGTGGCGGGAATACGCCCGTGCATCTGGTTTATCACGGGTTAAACCCCGAACAATTTGCTCCGGCTCTCATCGCCCCAACCACGGAAATTCCGTTGGTGCTTTCTGTTGGGCGATTGGTTGAAAAAAAGGGGTTCCCATATTTGATTGAAGCCTGCCGTCGTTTGAAAGATAAGGGGTATGTTTTTCAGTGCCAGATTGTTGGAGGCAACGGCGCTTACGCCGAAATGATCGCTTCTTCCATAAAAGCCGCAAATCTGGAAGACACCGTATTACTTCGCGCCGCTGTCACCCAGGAAGAATTGCAACTGATCTACCAACAGACAACGGTTTTTGTCCTGCCCAGTCAAATAATCGAAAATGGAGACCGGGATGGTATTCCCAATGTGCTGGTTGAGGCGATGGCTATGGGATTACCAGTTGTTTCTACGAATATCTCTGGCATCCCCGAATTGGTAGATCATGGTGTAAACGGTTTATTGGTTCCTCAAAAAGACGCTGAGTCGTTGGCCGAGGCCATCGCAGAGCTTTTAGACAACCCGGCTTTACGTGACCAATTTGGAATGGCCGCGAGAGAGAAAGTTTGCCAAGAATTCGATGCGGCACTTACGGTGGTCGCACTGCATCGTTTGTTTCAAGATTGTCTGAGCAAGTCCTGAACAGACTGCTCGGCTGAATGATCTGGGCAACAATGCTTGAGTTATGAAAAAAAGAGTGCTGTTTTATTGCCAGTCGTTGTTAGGCATCGGCCATTTCATCCGAAGCCGCGAACTGATTATTGCGCTTCGAGATTTTGAAGTGTGCTTTGTTTACGGCGGGGAGATTGTGCCTGGGTTTGAGTTTCCAGACGGCGTGAAAGTGGTTTACCTGCCCGCAGTCAAATCGGATGAAGCGTTCAGCGACCTGCACGTCGTTGACGGCGTGTTGACTCTGGAAGAAGTGAAATCTCAGCGCAAAGCAATTTTACTAAACACCTTTGACCTGTTTGCTCCTGATGCTTTGATAATTGAATTGTTTCCTTTTGGCCGAAAACATCTGTCTTTTGAATTGTTGCCTTTGCTGGAACACGCCCGTGCCGTAAATCCTGCAATCAAGGTGATTTGCAGCTTGCGCGATATTTTGGTCAGCAGAGCGGATCAAGTTCGTTACGAATCGAAAGTTTGCGAATTGATGAATCAATACTTCGACTTGCTGTTGATTCACGCCGATCCGCAATGGCAACGATTGGAAGAATCTTTCGGCAGTGTCGAGCAAATCAATTGCGCCATTCAATACACGGGCTATGTTGCGCGCCAGCCTCACAGCGTCCCTGACAACCAGGCGAACGAAATGGCCAAACCGCCACCGCTGATTTTGGTTAGCATTGGAGGTGGGAGAGTTGGGCACGAGTTGGTTGAATGCGCGATTGCCGCCAGCAGTATTCTGGCGATTCCGCACCTGATGCATATAATCACCGGCCCGCACATACCAGGCGAAGAATTGAATCGTTTGCAAAATCAAGCAGCGGGTTCACCTCAGGTGACGATTCAACATTACACCACGGATTTCATGACCTGGCTGCAACGCTCAGACCTGTCCATCAGTTTGGCCGGATACAACACCTGCATGGATATTTTGTCTGTCGGCGCCCGTGCTTTGTTGTACCCATTCACCGGGCAGAAAAATGACGAACAAACCAAGCGCGCACTTAAGCTGAATCAGGCCGGGCTGGTTGAATTGCTGGCAGTGCAATCGTTGACGCCGCAACTCCTGGCTTTGGAAGTTGAACGATGCCTGATGCTTCCGCGCCGCGTTCGAAGCCGGGTAATTGATTTGAGTGGCGCAGAGCGGACGGCGCAGTTGCTGGCAGATTTGCTGGAAAACAAGTTGAGCAACGAGGCGGAGAGCCTTTGAAAACCACTTCGAAAAATGACAGGCCCAACGTTCGCCAAATTGTCAGCGAGCAATTGTGGGAACAGCGTCGCAATCTAACCCTGGCTGTGCTGTGCATGTTCGGTTACACGTTGATGGAACTGCTGTCGCCCTGGCCGCTGAAGATCATTTTCGATTACATACTGCTGGCCAGGCCGCTGCCACCTTCGTTGGGATGGTTGGGTGTTGTACTGGCGAAAGGCGAATTTTTTGCGGTGGTCGTGACTTCGTTAGGGATATTGTTGATCGCGGCTGGACGCAGTCTTTGCGATTACCTGCAATTTTTTCTGATTTCGCGCATCGGCCATCAGATGGTTTACCGTTTGCGACGCGAACTGTTTTCCCACTTGCAGGGGCTGTCGCTTTACTTCCACAACCGGGCACGTTCAGGCGAACTGCTTTCCAGAGTTACCAGTGAAACAGAAGTTTTGAAGGACACCTTCGTCGAATCTGTCATGACAGGCGTCGCCCAGTTACTGACGATCATTGGAATGTTCGTCGTCATGTTCCTGCTTAACTGGAAATTGAGTTTGCTTGTGCTGTCCAGTTTTCCGGTGATTCTTTTTCTGTTGTCTTACATCTATCGGCGGCTGAAAGCTTCTGCCAAACGTCAACGTGAATATGAAGGGCGAATCGCCGCACGATTGAGCGAAGCTTTGACCTCAGTTTTGCTGGTCAAAGCTTATGGTCGCGAAAGGTATGAAGAAGAGCGTTTCGACGCCGCCAGTGCTCTGAGTTTGCAGGAAGGCATTCAATCAGAGCGAATTGCGGCTGCGGCGTTGCGGGCGTTGGAACTGGTCAAGGCCGTGGCGTTGTGGGCGACTGTGCTTGTCGGTGCTTTGCTTGTCTTGCGCGGAGAAATGACCCCGGGCAGCGTGTTGGTATTCACGGCGTATTTGAATGAGATGTACAAACCGCTGAGGAATCTGGCGAAGCTTTCAACGCGTTATTCGCGAGCGCGCGTCAGCGTGCAGCGAATTACAGAAATCTTCCAGACAGAACCCGAAAGCCTGCACGACACAGCCGATGTAGAAACTCCGCATCTGGCCGGTCGAATCGTCTTTCGTCAGGTTTCGTTCGATTACGGCAACGGCAAGAAAGTGTTGGATGATGTGTCATTCACCATCGAACCCGGTCAACGAGTGGCGCTGGTCGGGCCTTCCGGTTCAGGCAAGTCCACAATTGCCAGCCTCCTGCTGCGGTTTTACGATGTAAAGTCTGGCGTGATAGAAGTTGACGGCCTTGATGTGCGTCGGTATCGCCGCGAAAGTTTGCGACAGGAAATCGGCATAGTTTTGCAGGATGCAATTTTGTTCGGCGCTTCCATCCGCGAAAACATCGCTTATGGCAAACCGGAGGCATCGCTGTCTGAAATTGAAGCCGCTGCCCGTCAAGCTTTTGCACATGACTTCATTGCCGCGTTGCCAGATGGTTACGAAACGATCATCGGTGAACGTGGCGCGACATTGTCCGGCGGGCAACGCCAGAGGCTTTGCCTGGCGCGCGCCATCATCAAAGGCCCGTCCTTGTTGATTTTAGACGAACCGACTTCCGCAGTGGATGCTGAGTCGGAGGCGCTTATTCATGACGCTCTGGAGCGATTGCAACGCGGTAAAACTACTCTGGTCATTGCGCATCATCTGGCGGCGCTGGAAAACTTTGACCTGATTCTGGTGCTCAAACACGGCAAGCTGATTGAGCAAGGCACTGAAGCGCAATTGTTGGCGCAGCGCGGACATTATTTTCAACTTTACCAGCGGCAAGTCAGAACCGGGAAATTGCCGCCCAATTCGACTCAATAAATTTACATGCTGAACTGAGGAACTGTTTTATGCCTGTTGCGAATGCCATCAGCTTTGATACTGAGGTAACACCCCACTCACCTGATCTGTATGAATACTTTGACATTGCCTCAACTCTTGACGGATTCGACGCCGTGACAGATGTTGAGATCGCGCGGTATCGCGAACAAGGCTTTATCGCTGTTCGCAATGCGTTCTCACCTAAAGAAGTCCAATCCGGTCTGAACGGTTTGGCTGACCTGGTTGCTGGGCGGGCGCCAGGATTTCAAAACATCCAGTTCACTGGCGAAGTTCGTGATCGGTTGGACAGTCTGGACTTAGAACAGCGAATGGATTCAGTCCGTCGGCTGTTGTATTTCGTTGATTATGAGGAGCGAACAAAAGCCATCGCCAATCATCCAAAATTATTGGCTGTCGTTAGCCGTTTGCTAGGGGCTGAAGCGACAATGTTCCAGGATATGGCTTTGATCAAACCGCCGAATGGCCGTGAAAAACCGTGGCATCAGGATCACGCTTACTTTGAGTTGACGCCGGAAACTAGAGTTGTAGGAGTTTGGATCGCGCTTGATCCGGCAGGGATTGAAAACGGTTGCATGCGAGTGATGCCTGGGTGGCATCGTGACCGCAAGTTTCATCATTTCCAAATTCGTGATTTGCAGATTTGCGATTCAGAGATGGAAGGATTGCAGCAGCACAGAACCGCCGTGCCGCTGGAACCCGGCGGCTGTTTGATTTTCGACAGTTACATTCCGCACGGCACTCCCAGCAACTTCAGCGCTTCTCGTCGCAGGGCTTTGCAGTTTCATTATCACGCGGCGGTTGGCGCGCAAAAAATCACCGCCGAAGAACGGGTCGCCATTTGGGGCGGCGAAGCCAATGGTCTGAATTGTTGAACGCGAGGTGTATATGAACAAAAGCTTCAGGCTGTTTTATCGCGTAGCGTCTTATCTGTTGCTGTTGTCCGGTCTTGGGCATGCGTTCGGTCATTACAGGTTTTATGTTGACCGAAGCTGGTTTCCGGCCGACAGGCAATCGGCGGCGAACACGATGCAGGCTTATGTAGCCGATAGCTTTTTGCACTCAACTATGTGGACGTTGTTGCAAATGTTCAGCCTGTCGTTTTCTCTGTTTTTGCTTTTTGCAGGCTTGGTCAATTTGCTGATGCTGGGCGGAGATTTGCCCCTGGAATTTATGAAACGAGCAGCGCGCTTAAATCTGATTTTCTGGCTGTTATCTCTGTGTTTGTTTTTAGTGATGCACAGAGTCATCCAACCAATTGTTATTTGTGCTTCGGTCAGCCTGATGTTTGCCCTGGCTTACTGGAAAGCGCCGTCAACTCAACAATCGTAAACACCAATGAAACTAAAACTTGTCAAAAGTCTGTGGGGAATGGAAGGCACGCTGGCTGAAAAAGTCAGGCAAATAGCTGAGGCAGGGTATGTTGCCATCGAAGCTCAAGTGCCTGCCGAAGATCAACTTTCGGAATTTGTCAGTCTGCTTCGTGAACACAATTTGGAATTTGTGGCGATGGTGATTACCGACGGAGCCACGCCAGCCGATCACTTCACTTCGTTTCGCTCGAAGATAGAGAAGGCTCGCAGTCTGGAACCGCTGCAAATCACAGTTCACGGTGGCAAGGACTGGTGGCCGTTCGAGTTGCAGAAAGAGTTTTTTGCCGAAGCCCTGGAAGTCGAACGGCGAGTCGGGATCATGGTTAATCACGAAACTCACAGAGGCCGCCCGATGTTCACGCCTGCGGCGACAGCACGGCTGCTGACCGAATTCCCGGAGCTTTATATCAACGCCGACTTCAGTCACTTCGCAAACGTTTGTGAAAGCTTGCTGGAAGATCAAAAAGAAGCGATGGGGTTGTGCATCTCTCGCGCCCGGCATTTGCACGGTCGCATCGGTCACGAAGAAGGGCCCCAGGTCAACGACCCTCGTGCACCGGAATGGTCGGCGCAGGTCGCGGCTCACTTTGGTTGGTGGGATGAAATTGTTCGGACTCGACTGAAAGCCGGAGCCGAATACTTCACCTTCAATCCAGAATTTGGCCCACCGACTTACATGGCAACGCTGCCGTACACGAAACAGCCGGTGGCTGATTTGTGGGAAGTTTGTTTGTGGACGGCAAAAACATTCGAGCGTCGTTACAACGAATTAGTCGCTTAACGGTTCATCGCCGAAGTAGTGCAAAGGCAAAATCTCGCTTCAGTTCCGTGCTGAATGAAAGGTGAATCCACAGCATTGCCAACGGCTCCAGCAATCGAGCGATGCTGAGTTTACCGGCGTCAATTGTTTCAAAGCCTACATCTTCCGAAAGTTTGCAAACTGTTGCGCGACTGGCGGCGTCGTCTCCGCAAACAAACATCAGCGAACGTCTGTCGCCAAAACTTGGCTCGGCCATGTTGCCGAAACCAGTTTGATTGAAAGCTTTGGTCACATACGCGCCCGGAACCATTGCCGCGATTTGTTCCGCTCCAGAAGTGTCGAACCCGACGGTTAAACCCAGTCCGTTCGCCCCCATCGCCAGTGGGTTGGTGCAATCCACAATGATCCTGCCACGCAAATCGCCCGCATCGCGCAACGCATCCTGAACAACATTCCATGGAGTAGCTAGCAAAACGACTTCGGCAGAAGCCACCGCTTCGCCAACTGTTCCGGCTTTCGCGCCGATTTCGGCGATCAACTTCTGAGTCTTGTCACTCTGCGGATCGGTGACTCCGAAGTGAATTTCATGTCCGGCAGCCGCCAACCGTTTACCAAGAGTGCCGCCGACTGACCCGGCTCCAAAAATTGCAATCTTCATTTTGTGCTCCTTCAAATTCCCAGCGATTGAATTACCAACTTTGCCGTCGCCGCGCCGGAGTATTGTTGCTGACCGGTAATCAATCTCCCATCGCGGACGGCGAATTCTTTGAACATTCCGCCGGTAATGAAATTCGCGCCGAGCTTTTTGGCTTCGTCTTCGATGCGAAAAGGCATCAACTTTTGACCGACCACACTGTCTGCGAAGTCCTCTTCGGAGTTGGCAAAGCCGGTCATCGTTTTGTCTTTGATTAAGGGTTGGCCATCTGAAAGTCTGACATACAGCAGGGCGCAGGTTCCGTGACACAACGCGGCAGTGACTTTTTCCGATTCGTAAAACTCCGCCAGAAGTGCATGCAAACGGGGTTCATTGGGGAATGTGAACATAGGGGATTGGCCACCGGCGACAACAATGGCGTCGTAATCAGCAGAGTTCACATCATTCAAGTTTTTCGTGTTGTCGAGCAATGTCATCAGGCTCGGCGTATGAATGAAGCCCATGCTTATAAGGTCGTGCGCGGAATATCCGCTGGCGTCTCGTGGATCACTTAACGAATCCAATTCGACCTTGCCTCCGCGTGGACTGGCAATGTCCACTTCGTAGCCGGTTTCGACAAACTCCAGCCAGGCGTGAGTCAATTCCGACGCCCAGAACCCAACAGACCATCCGGTGGTTGTTGCGACAGCCGGATTGGCGACTACCATCAACACCCGTTTCTTTTCGCTTTTGGTTGTATTCAATGTTTTGCTCACAGATTTTTCCTCTCAAAAATTTGGCGCGCTGTTGCCGATTGTGGAGATGAAAGCCAAAATAGTGGCGTATTGATTTCGCGTCAATAACGCACTTTTTAGTTAGCGACTTACCAAAAAGTAGGAAAACAATGAGTGTAAAAACCAATGGCAGGCTGCTGGTTTGCCCGGTCGAAACTGCGCTGGAAATGCTCAGCGGACGTTGGAAGGCCAGAATTTTGTGGAAGCTTCATCGCCAGACGATGCGTTACAGCGAATTGCGACGCAGTTTGCCGGGCATCACCGAAAAAATGCTGGCTCAACAACTGCGGCAGCTTGAACAGGACAATCTGATTACCAGAACTGTCTATCCTGGCGTACCGCCGAAAGTTGAATACAGCTTGAGCGATTTTGGCGGTACTCTTTCGCCAATTCTGGACTCAATTGCCGAATGGGGAGTCAGTAATCGCCCGCACATTGTCGAAGTCATGCAACATCAGGGAACAAAACAATGAATCGAACTTCCAGACTTTTGTTGGTTATTTCATTGCTGTTGGTAGGCGCAATTTCGGCTGCCAAAGTTACAGCCCAAAAGCTTAACGGTAAACCCAACATTATTTTCATTCTTGCCGACGACCTGGGTTACGGGGATTTGGGCAGTTACGGTCAGCAAAAAATTCGCACGCCGTATCTGGATCAAATGGCGAAGGATGGAATGCGCTTTACGCAATTTTATGCTGGCTCTCCGGTATGCGCGCCAGCGCGATGTGTGCTGATGACAGGCAAACATGGCGGGCACGCTTTTATTCGGGACAACAAGGAAGTTCAGCCGGAAGGTCAATGGCCGATTCCATCCAGCGAAGTGACGATTGCCGAAATGCTGAAAGCCAAGGGGTACGCAACCGGAGCCTTTGGCAAATGGGGCTTGGGTTTTGTCGGCACAGAAGGCGACCCGAACCGACAAGGTTTCGACCTGTTTTACGGTTACAACTGCCAGCGTGAAGCTCACAATTTTTACCCCGATCATCTTTGGCGCAACGATAAACGAGTCGTGCTGGAAGGTAACGACCGCGGTTTGACTGGCAAACAGTACTCGCACGATCTGATCGAAGCCGAAACTCTGAAGTTCATTCGCGATAACAAAGACAAACCGTTTTTTGCATACGTGCCGTTCACGATTCCGCATTTAGCCCTGCAGGTTCCAGAAGACTCGCTGGCTGAATACATTGGCAAATGGGACGATCCGCCTTATGACGGCAAGAATGGTTATTTGCCGCACCCTCATCCGCGAGCGGCTTATGCGGCAATGGTGACAAGGATGGATCGCAGCGTCGGTCGTATTTTCGCTTTGCTGAAAGAGCTAAAATTGGATGACAACACGCTTGTCATTTTCACCAGCGACAACGGCGGAGCCTTTGGAACCGTCAACAAAGAAAGAAAATGAATTTTTGCCGGGCAGATTGGGCGGAACCGATTACGTCTTTTTCGGCTCAACAGCCAACTTCAAAGCCTTCAAGGGAAGCATTTACGGCAGCGGCATTCGTAACTCCGTTCATCGCTCGCTGGCCAGGCAAAATCAAAGCTGGAAGCACGAGCGATTTACCGGCAGTCTTTTACGACATGATGCCAACATTTGCCGAAATGGCTGGAACGTCTGTGCCGAAAGAAAGCGACGGCGTCAGTTTGCTGCCTACGCTAACCGGCAAAGGCAAACAGCAACACCACGAATTTCTGTTCTGGGACTTCGGCGGGTACGGTGGCCGTAAGCAGTGCGGTTGGGGTGGAAAGGGTTGCGGCGGAATCTCCATCGTGGGAACACCAAGCTTGAGTTTACAATCTTGCTACAGATCCTGGCGAACAAAACAATTTGGCCGACAAGCACCCTGAAAATCGTCAAACGCATTGAACAGATTTTGGCTCAGCAGCATCGCCCGTCGGCGGATTTTCCGATCAAAGTTTTGGACACACCAAAGAAATAGATGAAAAAGATTCGAGCAGCTTTTGTCGGTTGCGGCGGCATTGCCGACCATTATTTGAGTGTTTACCGCGACCTGGAATTTGTCGAAATGGTCAGTTGTGTGGACGCCAGTGTTGAGCGCGCCGAACTGGCAGCGGCAAAACTTGCTGACAATTCGCTTGGCAAACGGAAACCGCGCGTGACGACGGAATTTTGCAGACGTTTTGAAAGCTGATGTTGATTTGGTGGTCATCAACACTCCAAAACCATCTTCATCGTGAACAAACCATCGCGGCTTTTGAAGCTGGCAAACATGTCTTGCTCCAAAAACCTGTTGCGGCGACTTTGGCCGACGCCGAAGCCATTGCCAGCAGCCGAACTGGCGAAAGCGCGCGGTATCGTCAGCGGTCTGTATTTAAGCTATTTCGATCAGCCGCTAATGCACGATCTGAGAGCAATGATCGAAGCCGGATGGTCGGGCGACATCGCTCGCTTTACGCTCGACTGATGCATCGCGGAGGTCTGGCGGTTTCAAAACAGGTTCTGGCAGGGCAAGCCAACTGGCGAGCTTCACTGGCAGAAACCGGCGGCGGCTGTTTCATTCAATTGGCGGTGCATTACGTTCGACCTGTTCAAGTGGATGATGAACGCGCAAGTCGTTCGTGTGATGGCGATGACGAAAAATCAGCATTGCCCAGGCATAGAATGCGAAGACCGGCCTGCGCGATTCTGGAATTTTCAAATGGCACTGGCGACCATTGATATGGCCTGGAACACTGCTGGCGAACAATTATCCGGTTCACGGCACGTGTGGAACTTGCGAATACATCAGGAACCAAACTCTGATGCTGGATTCACTGGTGGGGAATTCAGAGGGCACATTGTCAATTACTCTGGCAGTAGTTCTCAAGGGTTCACCTGCCGCTCCCGGAACAGCAACGACTCACAAAATTTCTTCCATTATTGCTCCACCATTGGGCGCCTGGCGAAATTCTTTCAATCAACATCGAATGTTTTTGGAAGCATTGCGCGATGGCAATCAGCCGTTTGTTTCGATAGCTTCTGGGACAGACGATTTGCGCGTTGTTGCCGCGGTTTATGAATCAGCCAAAACCGGGGCGGCAGTTCGACTCGACTAAATTCCCTAAAAACTCAGCAACTCTCTGATTTGGTTATGTTTGGACGTGCAGTTTAAGTAGCCTGCGTGTAGTATTTGGTCAAACCAAGCTGGCTTTGCAGGAAAATAAAAAACGGGAAGACAGGAACAATGATTACAAACTTGATGGAGATGTATGATTTCTCTGGCCGGACAGTGGTGATAACCGGCGGGACTGGGGTGTTGTGTGGAGCAATGGCAAAAGCATTGGTCGGTTGTGGGGCAAATGTGGCAGTGCTGGCCAGGAGCGTTGAAAAAGGTGAGGCCTTAATGGCTGAGCTTGCCAAAATCGGCCCAGGACGAGCGATTGTCGTTCCTGGCGATGTGCTTCAAACTGAGACTTTGCAATCAGCGGTCAGAATTGTGCTTGAGGAATTTGGGCGAATTGACGGTTTGATTAATGGCGCTGGCGGTAACAGTCCGCAGGCTACTACTCGGCCAGACCTGACTTTTTTCAATTTGCCGGAAGAGGCGCTCCGTTACGTCTTTGATTTGAATATGTTAGGGACGATTCTGCCTTGCCAGGTTTTTGGGCGACAGATGGCCGAGCAGGGAGATGGAGTTATTCTAAATGTTTCTTCGATGAGCGCCACGCGTCCTCTGACTCGTGTGATTGGTTATTCGGCGGCCAAAGCTGGCATCAACAATTTTACTCAATGGTTGGCAGTCCATCTGGCTCAACAGTATTCGCCACGCATCCGTGTCAATGCGGTTGCGCCGGGTTTTTTTCTGACAGAGCAGAATCGCTCATTGCTTACTGACACTACGACGGGCGACCTCACTGCGCGCGGTCAAAGTATTGTCGCTCATACCCCGATGGGGCGTTTTGGCGACCCAGATGATTTGATTGGCGCTGTGATGTGGCTGCTTTCTCCTGCATCAGCTTTTGTGACAGGCATTGTTGTACCTGTGGATGGCGGCTTTTCAGCTTTTAGCGGTGTGTAGCAACAGGCCAGCCGGACAGTACTGAGTTATTGATCTTTCTATATGACAGTTCTGAGGATGAAATAAGGATTATGTACCTATTACAAATCGTGTCAGTAATCCTTCTGATAATCGCCTTCATCTGGGCCGTTGTTTTGTTGCGCCGACAGAGAGACAAAGGGGTACTTTTCATTACAATCACAGTTGGATTCATCCTGCTGTATGAGTCACTGGAATTGCTGAGAATCAGCGGCTGGAACATTTCGGTTGGCGACCGTGTCTGGATGGGGGGCGCTCCGATCAGTCTTCTTGCCTTTTTTACTATCTACTTTCTTTATCATTCGCTGACTGAACATTCACGCCTGGAAGAGCAATTACGTTTGGGCGATTTGATTTATAAGACACTTTTCAATGCGGCTAACGACATCATCACTATAGTTGATCGTCAAACTATGACTTTGTTGATATCAATCGTGCTGGATGGAAAGTATGGATATAGGTGCAGAGTTACTGCCACAGAACTGGTCACTTAATTATTCAACCGAACCCGAAACCTGCCGAGACTTTTGCCAGTGGCATCCTCGCCATCTCCACTTCGATATTACCGCAGAAAAAGATGGAACAGTCTTTCCGGTTGAAGCATCCAGTGCCTTTCTTGCCAAAACAACCGCGATTATTTTGTTTTATCGTCCGGGATATAAAGGCGACCGTCTTGAAGCGGACAGG